>DATAEW010000034.1:0-87939 GCA_036257815.1 Solirubrobacterales bacterium | reverse complement strand
CGCCGACCAGGCCGGGGAAGATCGCCAGCACGGTCAGCGCCAGCCAATAGGCGGGGAAGATCCGGAGGAAGCGCCCGCGCCCGTAGCTGGCCACCGACGGTGCGTCTGGGCCACCGGCACGGTGGGCGATCATCGGCCGGTAGAGGAGAAAGCCGGAGAGCAAGAAGAAGACGGCGACGGCGCCGTCGAGCCGGACCATCATCCGATTTGGGAGGTTGCCATCGAAGCCACCGAACCCGCCGGTGAACAACCAGGCATGGACCGCCAGGACGGCGATCGCCGCCAAGCCACGAATCGAATCGGAGAGCGGGAACCGGGGATGGTGCGGAGGCGGCGAGAGAACCTCGGGTCCGCGGTCGCCCGTGGCTACTGGCTGCGCCATGAGGAGACCAGGGCGTGCAGGAAGTCGATTTCGCAGGCGTGCAGCCCGGCCAGCCTCGCGGCCAAGCGCTGTTCTGACCCGACTTCTTCCATCTGCGCCTCGAGGTTCTTGGCTTCGTTCAGATCGCCGGCCTCTCCGGCGGCAAGGCGGAGTTCACCGAGCTGGATCAGCGGCTCGTACAGCCCGACGTAGATGGCGAGGCTCTGGTCGTGGGCTTCCGCGGAGAGTGCCCGGAAGCGCCTCGCGATGCGCTCGAGGACGACGATGCCCGGCTTGACGATGCGCTCGGTCTCGGCGCCGAAGAGACTGGTTTCTTCGGCTTCGACGGCCTGCTTGATGAAGCGGCGTCCGACGCGGCGCGTTTCGCGCAGCATCTGACGGCAGATCGCGTCGCCCTTCGCCAGGTAGCGCTTGGGTGCGGTCGGCTGAGCGGCACCGGTGGTCTCGCCGGCGTCGCTCGAGCCCCCGCAGCCGGCGAGTGCGAGGACAGCAATCAAGAGGGCGATCGCCGGAAGCGCGCGAACCCTCATGCGGTCGCCTTCTCCGGTCCGCCGACGGACGCCGCCCGCGCGGCCAGCCAGGCTAAGCCGACCCCCGCCAGCAGGAGGATGAACGGGTCGACCGCCAGCCGGTACCGCGGCAGGCCTCCCAGGGGAACGGTCGTCAGCAGGGTGAGGATCGGGATCAGCCACATGAACCAGGGGCCACCGGGGACCGGCCGCTCCCCGGTGCGTCGCGCGCGGCGCCGCGAGGTCACGATCGCCGCCACGCCGACCGCCGCGAGCAGCACGGCGATGCCGAGCCCGACGCGCTCGGCGACCGGGTCTTCGTTGCCGATTCCCCGTTCGCCGATCGGCTCACCGCGCGTGCCGACGACCGATCCGCCGCTCAGCTCGAACATACGCAGGAGGTTCCAGGCGCTCGCCTCGGCGACATAGCTCGGATGTTCCCACGCGAAGTCGAGGGCACGGCGCCTGAGGATCGAGTCCTCGGTGCCTTCATCCACCCCCCTGGTCGTGAACAGCGCCACGAACTGCGGCAGGACCTGGGGGGTCCGCCACGCCCCGTGGGTGTCGCCCTGTTCAAAGGATTGGTGGTTGTAGGTGCCAGCCAGGGTGAAGCCGGTGCCGGAGCTGATCGGGGTGAAGCGGCCGAATTCGACCTCGTTGCGGATCGCCCACGGGGCCAGGACGAGCAGCACGGTCGCCAGCATCGCCGCCGGAGCCGCCAGCGATGCCGCTCGCAGCCGCGCGGCGCCGGACCAGAGCCCCAGCGCAATCGGCAGGACCAGGGCAAGACCTACGTTACGGGTGAGACTGGCGAGGCCGCACAGTGCCCCCGCCGCCAGGGCCCAGCGCAGCAGGCCGCCGGATCCGCGGAACTTGAAGACGGCGAGGATCGCGGCCAGCTCGAGCACGATGAAGAGCGACTCCGAGAGCAGCTCCTTGCTGAGCAGCACGAGCGGCGGGAACACCGCCGCCAGCGCGGCAGCGAAAAGCGCGGTTCGGCGTCCCCACACGGTTCTGGCGACGAGGTAGATGAGCAGCACCGCGAGAGCGCCGAGTACCGCGCCCACCACGCGTCCGACGGTCACGCTGTCGCCGCTGGCCGCGTAGACCGCGCCGAGCAGGACCGGGTAGCCGGGAGGCCGCAACGCGGTCGGCCCCCCGTAGAGCAGCGTCCCGGATTCCGGATATCCGTCGCCGGCCGCGATCGAGCGCGCGTAGCGATCGTAGTCGAGCGAGTCGTTCGCCGGTCGATAGGGCGTGTCGGCCACGACGACAACCACCCGCACCAGCAGCGCAACGAGGACGATCGCCGCGGGGAGGCGCACGCGTTAGGGGCCGCCCTCTCGGGCGGCCCCTGAAGTTGCTGAGGGTTCTGCGAAGGAGACTACGTGTGTGCGCAAACCGCGATTGCCCTCAGCGACCAGGTCGGCGTTTTCCCGGCAATCGCGTTCGCCGTGACCAGCCAGCCGGGCCCGTAGAACGCCGACTGCTCGGAACCGACGGTGACTTCGTTCGGCGCGCCGCCGACTTCGAACCCACCGCCGGTAACCACCTGGCCAGCCGGGCATTCGGAGGCGGCGATCTTGAAGGTGGTCCCGTTCGATGGGGTGAACGAACCGCCGAAGAATTCGGTCGCCTGCAGCTTCGAGTTGGCGACGGTGAGCGCGTTGGCCGCGGAGGCTTTCGCTTCGTTGGCCGTCGTCTGCGCGTTGGCGGCGGAGGTTTTCGCTTCGTTGGCCGTCGTCTGCGCCGTTTTAGCCGCTTTGGACGCATTGCTTGCTTCTTTACCGGCCGCGGTGGCGTCGTTCTCGGCCGCAGTGGCTAGTGAAAGCGCGCTGTTGGCGGTGCTCTGGGCTGCTTTTGCCTTTTTCAGCGCCTTGTTGGCGATGCTCTTGACGCTTGCCGAGATGCTGGCGACCGGGTTGGTCGGCCCACCGAGGGCGGGCACTGCGAGCGCAAGTGCAAGCACGACGCTCAGCGCTAGGACGGTGTACCGCTTCTTCATGCCACTCCCCTCGTGGTGTGTGAGACCGACGGAACGGACCACGCGGCGTGTGAGACCCGTGGACGCGGCCATTTCATCACATGCGTCCGCCACCTGCAAGAAAGGGTTTGCTTTACCCAGTATTGATTAGGCCACCGCTCAACCGACCTTCGCCGGCGTCGCGCCGAGCTCGAGACGGGCACAGTGGCTGAGCCCGAGGTCGGCGATCGCAACCTCGACCTTCGAGGTCACCTTGTCGACCCGACCCGCCCGGGCGACCGTTTGCGCGCGGTCCCCTTCGTCGGCCACCCGTGCCAGAGCGGCGATGCCGATCTCCACTTCGCGCAGCGCGGCGTCCAGCGCTTCCGCCCTTTCGATTCGGTCCGAAGGGACTTCCAGCGTCGAGAGCGCCGAACGCCAGCTGGAGACGATCGGCACCAGGTTCTGCGCGAAGGCCCCGGGCGGCGCCCCCCTGGCCCGCAACGAGTGCCGCTCGCTGGTGGCGATCTCGCGCTTGGCTTCGACGCAGAGGTTGTCGGCGGCGACCGTGTACGCGTCGCGCGGTATCGATTCGTCTTCGCTCGGCTTCAGCACGATCAGCGCGACGACCGCGGCGACGATCGCCAGCGCGGTCAGACCGGTGATCGTGCGCGCCTTGCGGTTCGTGCCGATCAGGTCGGTGAGGCGCTCGCGCGCGCTGCGCCTCTCCTTCGAGGTCTCCGCCCCCGGCAGGCCGGCGCCGCAGGCGGCGCAGTATTTGGCTCCCTTTTCGCTCGGAGCACCGCAGCGAGGGCAGTACACCCGCGCCAACCTACTCGATCGAGACTCCCCGGCGGTTGGGCTACTGTGGTGCGATGGGTGGACCGAGATGGCCGGCCATCGCTCTGGCCCTGCTGTGCATCGGAGGCACTGCCGGGTGCGGCTCCGGCGGTGATACCAGCACGAACAACAGCGAACCGCCGGCGCTGAGCGGCAGCACGCCAGACACGAAGAGCAAGGGCCCCGGAGATCCCAGCCGCGGGGAAGTGGCCGGGAACGACGGCGAGGGGACGGGCGGTCACCCCACCGGCGCGCGGGCCACCCCCAGCGGTCGCACGGGCGGGCAGGGCAAGAGCGTCAGCCCATCCGGCAGCGCCGGCCAAGGAACCGAGGAGAATGGCAGCGGCGCGACCAAGGCGAGCGATCCTGCACCACTGCGCGGCGCAGACCAAACCCGGTGTGACGAAGTCGGCCCGAAACTCTGCAAAGCGATGCAAAAGGCTTCGGCAGAAGGCCGGGGAAGCTCGCAACCGGAGCCGCAGGGGCGCTGCCCCTCGTCGATGCGCCGCGAGGAATGCGCGGCGGTGGTGAAGGCGGGGGAAGAAGCCGAATCCAGCTCGCACCCGATATCGATCGACCGCTGTCCGCCGGAATGGAGCCGTGAACTCTGCGAAGAAGCGATCAGAGCTTCACGCGAAGCCCGCGAAGCGAGGGAAGCCCGGGAATAGCTCAGGGCCTGAACTTGCGGCACGGAACCAGCCGGGCGCGGTGCAGCAGCAGCCGCAACCCGACCCACAGCGTCTTCAGACCGTAGACGAGGCCGGACCGAAAGCCGACCGAGGAGGAGTCCTCCAGGTAGCGGCCGCGGGCAGGCACCTCGGCGATCCGCATCCCGAAGGCCACCGCCTCCATCAGAATCTCGGAGTCGAAGCTGAAGTCGTTGGAGTTGCGCAGAAAGGGCAGGGTCAGCAGGGTCTGGCGGGAGAAGGCGCGGTAGCCCGTGTGGGCCTCCGTCAGTCGGGTCCCCATTACGCGGTTCTCGATCGTCGTCAGCAACCGGTTGGCGAGGTACTTCCAGCGCGGCATCCCGTTTTTCAGGGCCATGCCGGGGTGGGCGAAGCGACTGCCGAGCACCAGGTCGGCCTCACCGGCGATGATCGGTCCGCACAACTCCGGAATCAGCTCCGGCTCATACTGGCCGTCGGGATGCAGCATCACGACCACGTCGGCCTCGCGCTGCAGCGCCTCCAGGTAGCAGGTCTTCTGGTTTGCCCCATAGCCGGCGTTGTGCGGGTGCCAGACGAGATTGATCGGCAGCCGGCGGGCAAGCTCGAGAGTCTCGTCCGTGGAGTGGTCGTCGACGAGGATCACCTCGTCGACGAAGCCGCGCGGGATCGCGCTAACCGTCCGCTCCAGCGTTCGCGCCGCGTTCATCGCCGGCAGCACCGCGATCACCTTCGGCCGCGAGTGCGCTGGCTCCGCCTGGCCGCTCACCGGTGCACCGCCTCGACGTAGACGGTCCCCCCGCGCCGCAACCACACCTCGGTGGCGCTCGCAAGCAGGCCGACCGGCAGCAGCAGAACAGCGGCCAGCAGAGTGAGCAGGCGCCGACGCGCGCCGACGGGGTGAAAGCGGGCCTGCGGCCGGCGGATCGCGTCGTAGAGGCTGAGCTGGCCGGGGAGGGCCCCGACCAGCCCGTCGAGCCAGCCAAAGAGCACCTGGCCGCCACGCGCATAGCTCACTCGTCGCACCCGCAGTCCCAGCGTCCGCAGCCTCTCCATGAGGGCGGCAGCGGTGAAGTGGAAGAGGTGGCGCGGCGGGTCGAGGGCCAACCAGCGGTCGCCGAACAGCTTTGCCTGGAGGCTGTCGGAGTTCGGTACCGCGACGACGAGCACGCCCCCAGGCGCGAGGAGCCTCCCCGCGCGCTCGAGCGCCGCGGCGGGGTCCGGCAGGTGCTCCAGCGAATGCCAGAAGACGATCGCGGCCCACTCACCCTCCAGGTCGTCCAGCCCCCACTCGGCGACGTCCGGCCGCCTCGAGGATCGCTCCAACCCAAGGGCCTCGCGGCCACGGGCGTGCAGGGCGTCCAGCAGAGCCCCCTCGCCCGCACCGACGTCGAGCACAGGTCCCGGCGGAGCGATCCGGTCGAGCCGGCCGGCCAGGGTGGCACGAGTGCGACGCAGCAGCGCGTCCCCAAGCCCCGAGAAGCGACCCTCGGCCGGCCGGTACTCGCCCGCATAGGCTTCGTCGAGCTGCTGCTCGGAGGGCCAGGGGTCGATCGTTGCGACGCCGCAGGCGGGACAGCGGGTTCGCCCAGCCATTCGGCGACCGCTCCGCAGAGAGGCCCCACACCAAGCGCAGTCGGAACAAGCTCGGGAGCTAGCCATTTCGCGGCGCGACCCTACCCTCCGCCGCGCGCCTCGGCCTCCTCCGCGGCGGCGGCTAGGCGCTCGACGAAGCGGGCGAACATCTCGGCGCCGGCGTCGGCCTTGCCGTAGCCGCCGGCGATCGTGCGGGCGTAGACGCCCTCGAGGATGATCGCCAGCTTCCAGTAGCCGAGGGCGAGGTAGAAGTCGAGCTGGGAGAGGTCGCGGCCGGAGCGCTCGGCGTAGCGGGCGGCCAGCTCCTGGCCGGTCGGGAAGCCGGGCGCCAGGTTGGCGGGCTGGCCGAGGGCGATCGTCTCCTCGCCGCGTTCGGGCCAGTAACACATCAGCGTGCCGACGTCGGCCAGCGGGTCGCCGAGCGTGCAGAGCTCCCAGTCGACGACCGCCGCCACCTCGCCGGCCTCGGTGAGGATCATGTTGTCGAGCCGGTAGTCGCCGTGGACGAGGGTCGCCGGGCCCTGCTCGGGGATCCGCGCCGCCAGTCGGTCGTGCAGCCGGTCGATCGCCGGCAGCTCGCGGGTCTTCGATTTCTCCCACTGCCCCTGCCAGCGACGGAGCTGGCGGGCGACGTAGTCCTCCTTGCGACCGAGGTCGCCGAGCCCGACCGCCTCCGGATCGACCGCGTGGATCGCCGCCAGGGTGTCGGCGACGCGGTCGCCGATCGCCCCGCGGTCGGCCTCCGAGAACGCCTCCGCCTCGGCGATCCCCCGCAGCACCGGTCCCTCGACGAACTCCATCACGTAGAAGGGCGCCCCGTTGACGCCCTCGTCCTCGCAGAGCCCGACCACCGGCGCCACCGGCACCGCGGTCGGGCCGAGTGCCGAGACCACCCTGAACTCGCGGGCCATGTCGTGGGCGGAGCCGAGGCGCTTGCCGAGCGGTGGCCGACGTAGCGCCCAGCGGCGCCCGGCACTGTCCTGCACCCGGTAGGTCAGGTTGGAGAGGCCGCCGGCGATCCGCTCGAAGGCCAGCGGAGGCTCTGCCGCCGGGACCCGCTCGGCGAACCAGGCACCGATCCCCGCCCGGTCGATCCCGTCCGGAACCGTGGCGGAACCGTCGGCCCGGCCTGTAGCCTCGTCGCCCATAGGGGAGCAAGGATATTCAGGATCCCGCCGACGACTTAGCCCGTCCCTGGCCAACCGGTTGAGGATCGGGTTCGCGATCGGCTTCTCCGTGCTCACCGCGATGGCGGTGATCGGCGTCGGCCGCTTCATTGCCCAGCGCCAGGACTTCGAGGACTCGATCCAGGCCTCCTACCAGGCGGAGATGAGCGCCCGGGTGCGGCTCGCCGAACACCCGGGCTCGCGCCAGGCGCGGACCACGGTCCTCGCCGAGGAGGCGCGGCGCAAGCACCTGCGCGACCAGATCTCCTCCGACACCACGGACACGGCACTCCTCGTCGCCGCCGGCCTGATCGCCGGCCTGACCGGCGCCCTGCTGCTGTTCAGCGGGTTGATCGCCTCGATGCGGCGCCCGCTCGAGGAGCTGGTCGGGGCCGCCGGACGACTCGCCGCCGGCGACCGCAGCGCCCGCGTCGAGATCGGCGGCCTGGCTGAGACCGCGGCGCTCGGCGCGGCCTTCAACGAGATGGCCGACGAGCTGGAGCGTGAAGCCAGCCAGCGCGACCAGCTCGACCGGCTCAAAGACGAGTTCGTGCTCACCGCCTCGCACGAGCTGCGCAGCCCGCTCACCTCTGTCCAGGGCTTCGCCGAGCTGCTGATGCTGGACCGTGACTCGCTGAGCGACAAGCAGGTCGAGACGGTGCAGATAATCCTCGACAACTGCCGTCACCTGGTGCGGCTGCTGAACGACCTGCTGGTCCTCGCCCGCTCCGACGCCGGCCGCCTCTCGATCCAGCCCCGGCCGACGCCGCTGGCGCCGCTGATCGAAGACGTGGTGCGGACGATGCGGGCGCAGACCGGCGGCAAGCGTCAAACGCTCAGCGAGCGTCTCGACCCCGGCTTACCCGTGGTCGAGGTCGAGGCGGACCGAATTCGCCAAATACTCGTCAATCTCCTTACCAACGCGCATGAGTACTCACCCGAAGGGGCGTCCATCGAGGTCAGCGCGCGGCCGATGAATGGTGAGGTGGAGATCTGCGTGAGCGACAACGGACCGGGGATCCCCGAGGCGCAGCTCGAGCACGTATTCGAGCGCTTCACCCGCGGCGACGCGGGGTTGACCCAGCGGGTCGGCGGCACCGGCCTCGGCCTGGCGATCTCGAAATCGCTGGTCGAGCTGCACGGCGGCACGATCTCCGTCGACTCGCGGGTCGGGCGAGGATCGACCTTCAGCTTCCGCCTGCCGGCCTCGGCGGTTCCGGTGGAGACGGCCGACCCGGCCGCCAGGGAGGCCCGCTGATGGCCCGGGTGCTGATCGCCGACGATTCGGAGACGATCCTGCTGCTGATGCGGACGCGGCTCGAGCTGGCCGGCCACGAGGTGGAGACGGCGGCCGACGGCCAGGAGGTGACCGAGCGATTCGGCAATGGCACCGGCGAACCGCTCCCCGACCTGCTGCTGCTCGACGCGATGATGCCGCGCAAATCCGGCATCGACGCGCTCCGCGAGCTGCGCGAGGCCGGGGTCGAGACCCCCGCCCTGATCATCAGCGCCCATCACGACGCGGGCGACACCGGCACCTCAGCCGAGCTGGAGATCAGCGGCTACCTCACCAAGCCGATCGACTTCGACCGCCTGCTCCACGAGATCGCCGAGCTGACGCGGTAGTCAGCTCTTGGCGATCTCCAGGCGGATCTCCTTGCCCTTCAGCCTGGTGCCGTCGAGGAACTCGACCGTGCGCTCGGCCTGGTCGGGGTCGACCTCGACGAAGGAGAAACGGTGCAGGACGCGGACGTCGTGGACGGCCTCGTCGGGCAGGACGGCGCCCTCGCGCAGCGCCCAGCGCAGGGCCTCCTCATCGATGCCGCTGCGTTCGCCGCGGTTGACGAAGAGCTTCACCGTCTCCGGCCTCTCGGCCTCGCCGGCGCCGTCGGGGGCGGCGCCGTTGGCCGGCGCCGGGACGGTGCGGCGGCGCTCGCGCCGGCGCGGCCGCGGGGCGTGCTCGAGCCGCTCCTCGGGGCTCTCCCACTCGCCGATCGAGGTGTGGACGTCGCGCTCGATGCGGGCGATCTCGTCGCGCTGGTCGGGCGTGACGAAGGTGATCGCGCGGCCGGTCCGACCGACTCGGCCCGTGCGGCCGATCCGGTGCACGTAGGTCTCCGAGCTGTTCGGCACGTCGAAATTGATCACGTGGGTGACGTGCTCGACGTCGAGGCCGCGGGCGGCGATGTCGGTCGCCACCAGGAGCCTCACCCGATGGTCCTTGAAGGCGATCATCACGCCGTCGCGGACGCCCTGACTGAGGTCGCCGTGCAGGGCTTTCACGTCGAGGCCCTTGTCCTTCAGCGTCTTCTCCAGCTTCGAGGCGCCGATTTTGGTCCGGGTGAAGATGATCGCCTGCTCCGGTTCTTCGGTCTTCAGCAGCTCGACCAGCCGCGCCGCCTTGTCCCTGGCCGAGACCTCGATGAAGTCCTGGGCGATCGCGTCGACGGTGAGCGTCTTCGGGGTGATCCGGATCGTCGTCGGGTCGTACATGTAGCCCTCGGCGAGCTTCTGGATCGGCGGCGGCATCGTCGCCGAGAAGAGCGCCGTCTGGCGCCCGCTGGGGCACATCCGGAGGATCTTCTCGACGTCCTCGATGAAGCCGAGGTCGAGCATCTCGTCGGCCTCGTCGAGGACCACGTAGCGCGCCGCGGTGAGGACCAGCGAGTGGCGCGACATCAGGTCCATCATCCGGCCCACCGTGGCGACGACGACGTGGGCGCCGGAGCGCAACTGCGACTGCTGCGAGCGGATCGGCGCGCCGCCGAAGACGGCGACGATCTCGATCGGCAGGTGCTCGGCGTAAGCGCGCAGCGCCTGGGTCACCTGGATGCAGAGCTCGCGGGTCGGGGTGAGGACGATCGCCTGCACCTCGTCGTTGTCGGGGTCGAGGTACTGCAGCAGCGGCAGGCCAAAGGCCGCGGTCTTGCCGGTCCCCGTCTGCGCCTGGCCGATCACGTCGTGGCCGGCGAGCAGCTCGGGGATCGCCTGTTCCTGGATCGGCGTCGGCTCCTCGAAGCCGAGCTCGTCGAGAGCCTGCTGGATGTTGGGCGAGAGGCCGAGGTCTTTGAAAGGGATCATCCGGGACTTCGATCAGCGCGAGGGGTCGAGGAGGAGCTTGCCGGAGGTGCGGCGGGCGATCAGGTCTTCGTGCGCGCGCGCCGCTTCGGAGAGCGGGTAGACGCCCCCGATCGTAACCTCCAGCTCGCCCGCGGCCAGCGCTCCCAGCAGCTCGCCGATCATCGGCGCCAGCAGGGCGGGCCGCGCCAGCAGGTGGGCGAGCCAGAACCCGATCACCGACTTGGAGCCGCGCAGCAGCGCCGCGGTGGAGACCTCGCGCTGTTCGCGCGTGGCGATCCCGAAGACGACCATGCGGCCGAGTGGCGCCAGCACCCCCAGCTCGGCGTCGAAGGCGGCCCCGCCGCTCATGTGCAGGACGGCGTCGACCCGCTTGCCGTCGTTGGCCTCGCGGATCGCGGTGCCGAGCTCCGCGGCGCGGGAGTCGACGGTGGCATCGGCGCCCAGGCCCGCGACCAGCTGGCGCTTCTCCTCGCTGGAGGCGAGGCCGATCACCCTCGCGCCGGCCCGCTTGGCGAGCTGCACGGCGAGCGTGCCGGTGCCGCCGGCGGCCGCCTCGATGACGATCGTCTCTCCCGGCTGGACCCGGGCGCAGCGCTCGACCAGGGCGATCGCGGTCAGCCCCTGCAGCAGCGCCCCGGCGGCCTGCTCGTCGTCAACCTCGTCGGGGACCGGGATCAGGGTCGCCTCGGGGACCGCGACCCGCTGCGCGTAGCCGCCGCTGCCGAGCAGCGCCGCGACCCGGCGGCCGTCGGGGGTCCGGCCACTCATCTCGGCGCCGGGGATCAGCGGCAGCGACTGCTCGGCGAGGTAGTCGTTGCGGGTCGCGTGGGTATCGGCGAAGTTGACCCCGACCCGGGCGACGTCGACCAGGACCTCCCCCTCGCCGGGAGTCGGGTCGGGCAGCTCGACGTGCTGGAAGACCTCTGGCCCCCCGAACTCCTGGATCTGGATCGCTTTCACGGCGGCGAACCATAGTCGCCAACCCCGGGTGGCAGTCATTTGGCACGGTATGCGTCCCAAATGACTGCCACCCAGCGGCGGGGCGGCCGCCGCCGCTAACCTCCCCCGCCGAATGTCGCTCACGGTCGTCGGCTCAATCGCGTTCGACAGCGTCAAGACCCCGTTCGGGGAGCGCGAGCGGATGCTCGGCGGCGCCGCCGTGCACTTCTCCCTCGCCGCCAGCTTCTTCACCGAGGTGCGGCCGGTCGGGCCGGTCGGGGACGACTTCGGCCCGGCGGAGTTCGAGCTGCTCGAACGGCACCGCATCGTCACCGACGACATCGAGCGGGTCGCGGGCGGCCAGTCGTTCTTCTGGCGCGGTCGCTACGAGTACGACCTCAACGTCGCCCACACCGTGGACACCCAGCTGGGCGTCTTCGCCGAGTTCGAGCCGAAGCTCTCCGAGCAATCGCGCGCCGCCGAGACGCTCTTCCTCGCCAACATCCAGCCGGACCTGCAGCGCCAGGTCCGCGCCCAGTGCACGGCCGCCAGCTTCAGCGGCCTGGACTCGATGAACCTCTGGATCGAGACCGCCGCCGAGTCGCTGCGGGCGGCGATCCGCGAGGTCGACTGCCTGGTCGTCAACGACGCCGAGATCCGCCAGCTGACCGGCGAGCCCAACCTCGCCCGCGCCGCCCGCGCGGTGATGGAGACGGGCCCGCGCGCGGTGGTCGCCAAGCAGGGCGAGTACGGCGCCGCGCTCTTCACCCGCGAGGGCTTCTTCGCCCTCCCCGGCTTCCCGCTGGAGGACGTGCGCGACCCGACCGGCGCCGGCGACAGCTTCGCCGGCGGCTTCTTCGGCTACCTCGACGGCGTCGGCGACCAGCTCGACGAGGCGCACCTGCGACGGGCGATGGGCTACGGCACCGTGCTCGCCTCCTTCAACGTCGAAGAGTTCGGCACCGAGCGGGTCTCGCGCCTGCGCCGCGAGGAGATCGACGAGCGCTTCGAGGCGCTGCGCGGGATGACCCAGTTCGAGGGTCTGCCGACCGCCGCCGAGTGACCGCGCCCGGCCCCGCCCGGTGCCCCTCGATCCAACGCATCCCGGCAGCAGACCGGAACACCTGAGCTGCGATACTGGGAACTCCCCAGAAGACTTCCAAGGAGGGCCGAGTGGCCACCGAGCAGCACACTCCAGACGCGACCGCTCAGGACGCCTCCGGCGCCGGCAAAGCGGAGACGCTGAGCGTCACCGACAACCGCACCGGCAAGACCTACGAGCTGCCGATCAGCGACGGCACGATCCGGGCGATCGACCTGCGCCAGATCAAAGTCTCCGAGGACGAATTCGGGATGCTGGCCTACGACCCAGCCTTCACCAACACGGCCTCCTGCCGCTCCTCGATCACCTACATCGACGGCGCCGCCGGGATCCTCGAACACCGCGGCTACTCGATCGAGCAGCTCTGCGAGCGCTCGACCTTCCTTGAGGTCGCCTACCTGCTGATCTTCGGCGAGCTGCCGACCGGGCCCCAGCTCGACCGCTGGGTCTTCGACATCACCCACCACACCTTCGTCCACGAGGACCTCAAGCACCTCTTCGAGGGCTTTCGCTACGACGCCCACCCGATGGGGATGCTGCTCGCCGGCGTCGGCGCCCTCTCGACCTTCTATCCCAGCGCAAAGGACATCGACGACCCCGAAGAGCGCTACATGGCGGCGGTGCGGCTGATCGCCAAGGTGCCGACCCTCGCCGCCTTCTCCTACCGGCACAACATGGGGCTGCCCTACGTCTATCCTGACAACGACCTCAATTTCGCCGAGAACTTCCTCTCGATGATGTTCAAGAAGACCGAGGCGAAGCACGTGCCCAAGCAGGCGCTGACCAGGGCGCTCGACGTGCTCTTCATCCTCCACGCCGACCACGAACAGAACTGCTCGACCAACGCGGTGCGCGGGGTCGGGTCCTCCGACGTCGACCCCTACTCGGCGGTCGCGGCGGGCGTTGCGGCGCTCTACGGGCCGCTGCACGGCGGCGCCAACGAGGCGGTGCTGCGGATGCTGCGGCGGATCGACAAACCGGAGAACATCCCGGACTTCCTCGAGCGGGTGAAGCAGCGCGAGGAGAAACTGATGGGCTTCGGCCACCGGGTCTACAAGAACTACGACCCGCGGGCGCGGATCATCCAGCAGCACATGGACGAAGTGTTCGAGGCCACGGAGTACAACCCGCTGGTCGAGGTCGCCCGCGAGCTGGAGAAGCGGGCGCTCGACGACGATTACTTCACCTCCCGCAAGCTGTACCCGAACGTCGACTTCTACTCGGGGATCATCTACGAGGCGATGGACATCCCGACCGACATGTTCACGGTCATCTTCGCCATCCCCCGCACCGCCGGCTGGGTCGCCCAGTGGATGGAGATGCAGGAAGACCCGGAGAAGAAAATCGCCCGGCCGCGGCAGATCTATACCGGCGAGCGCGAGCGCTCCTACGTCCCGGTCGAGCAGCGCGAGGGGCCGGAAAAAATCACCGGTCCGCCGGCGCGGCGGCCGAAACGGCCGCGTCGCGGGGCGTAGTCCAGAGGGGCGCTCGGCGGGAGGAGAGGAGGTAGGCGGCGAGCGCGAATACCGCCATTACCGCCGGGACGAGGAACGGCTGTTCGACGACTACGTTGCTGAAGGGTTCGAAGGGGTCGGTGGGGGTCAGGCTGGTCCGCTGCAGGAGCCAGCTGCCGGAGAGGACGATGCCGAGGACGCCACCGCCGATTCGAACCCACGTGTATGCGTCGGTTCTGCTGAGCACGTAGAGCGAAGGCATCATCAGCGCGACGACCAGCAGCTGGGTCAGCTCGATGCCGACGTTGAAGCCGAACAACGTGAAGACCAGGGCGGCGCTCCGAAGGTTGAGGTCACCGAGAAGCGCGGCGAAGGCGAGCCCGTGGACGAGGCCGAAGGTGACCGCGATCAGCGGCTCACCTCTGGGTATCAGCGGACGCAGGACATGGATCGCGGCGACCAGGATCGAGAATGCGATCAGCGCCTCGATCGGCCGCTCGGGAACGTGGATCAGGCCGAGCCCGGCCAGCGCCAGGGTGATCGAGTGTCCGATCGCGAACGCGGTGACGACGTGGACGATGCGAATCACGCTGCGCACCGGGTCGTCGCAGCGCACCCAGCGGCGGCGCCGGACCATCAGCGGCGCCGGCAGCAGCAGCATCATCAGGAACAGCAGGTGATCGGTGCCTTCGGAGATGTGCTTGACGCCGAGCCCGATCGCAGACCTGAACTCGTCGAAATGAGAGGTGGAGCTGCCACCCCCGCCAGCGTCCACCCGGTAGGTGCGCTGATCCGATTCGAAGTACCCCAGGACCTCGTTGCCCCCGTCGTCGCCCCGCTCGAGCAGGATCGCCCGGTGAGAGGGGACCTGCTCGATGATCGCGTCGTAGCTGAGGTTGAAATCGGTCAGCCTGCCGCGCGGCGGGACGAGGGAGAGGTCGAAGACGAGTTCGCTGAAGCCGTTGCCCTGCACGCCCCTGCCGCCGCTGACCCTGACGGACCAGGGTTTTCCCTTCGCTCCCTGGGCCGTGATGTGGTCGCTCACGTAGTGGCGGATCGAGGCGATCAGCTGCGCTTCCGTTTCACCCTCGAGCGGGAGCAACACGACCATTTCGTACGGCAGCCTGACGCGTCCCGTAACGCTGTTCTTCCCCAATTCGAGTTCGACCGCCGACAAACTCCTGAAATGCGCCGCCGCCGCGGGCGGTTTCAGAGCCCCCCAGGTGAGGCCGAGCGCCAGGATGGCGGTCAGCACGGCGACCCGGGCCCTGCCCAACCTCGGGCCCGAGCCGCCGAGACGCGGCTCGGGCGGGTGCGTGCCGGCTAGCGGCACGGGTGCGTCGGGTCGCGCACCCCGACCCTGAGCGACACCACCGTGTCGGATTGCACCACGACCCCGGATTGCGGGCTCTGAGACAGCACCAGGCCGAGGTTGTCGCAGAGCGAGATCGGCACCGGCACGGTGATCGGGATCAGGTCGGCGGCGCGGATCTCTTCCTGCGCGAACCTTTCGGAGTCGCCTTCGACGTTGGGGACGACCACCGAGTGGGGGCAGCCGCCACCGGTCGGTGCTCTCGCCGAGTTGTTGGACTCATCGACCTCATCGACCTGTTCGAGGTCGTCCACAGTGGCCTGGGTGGCTTCGCAGAGCGGCATCGCCTTCAGCGCTCGGGTCTCCGAGGCACCGGCCGCAAGCCCGGCGAACAGCTCGGTGTCTTCGCCGTTGCCGTTGACGCCCTCTGCCCGCAGACGGAACGAACCGGCCGCGCTTTCGCCACGGTTCTCGACCGTGACCTTTCCTTCTTCCAGGCGCCTGATCACCAGGTCCGGTTTGCCCGCGGGAGGTGGCGGCTGACTACCGGCAGCGGCCGCTGCCACCGTCCCCAAGGGATTCATCAATTCCGGGATCAGCGTTTCCAGGCTGACGGTGACCGAGGCGAGGTCACCACCGAAGCCCAGCCGGCCACCGAGCTTGTTGCCACCGGTGCCGGTGCGCACCACTTCCTTGCCCGGCAGGTAGGCGAACGACAGGACGTCGCGACGATCGTCGGGGTTGACGTCACCCCTGTCGTCACCCCCGCTGAAGGGATCGAAGGGGTTGTAGTCGGGGTAGGTGGACCCGCTGAAGTCGTCGTCCGCCAACTGAATCCAGATCGGGATCTTCGGCCCCTGGGGGTCACGAGCTACGAAGCTCCTGGCTTCCCAGGTCAGCTGGCCGTCCTGAACCCACTTGTCGATGTCCATGTTCTTGTAGAACTGCCGGCCGTTGACGATGAGCTTCACGCCCCCCAGCTTCCAGGACCCGCCGAGCAGCCCGTCCCCGCTCTTTTCTATCGCCAGCCGGTCGATGTCCCCGACCCGCAGCCCGCTGCGCACGGCGCCGTCGATCCCGACGCTGTACGTATCGTCATCGCAGCGCTCGAAGTCATTGGTGCCGCGCTTGTTGAGCGGGAACTTCAGGTTCTCCCCGAGCCTCAGGTTGACGTCGTCATCGGTTCCTGACCATCTCTGGCAGGAAGTCTTCACCTCGAGTTCGATCGATTCGACCGGTTCCGGCTCGATCGTGTCCCTGGGTATGACCTTGTAATTGGTGAACGGCGTAAAGGGTTTGCCGAAGGTGAATTCGTTCTCGCCGTGGATCACGTCCGAATGGTAGGACTGCCCGTCGATCCCGCTTTCCGCGAACATGTCGGCCTGATCGGGCCACACATCGCCCAACCCGAAGGCGCCGACGCTGGCCATCTTCGTCACCCGCATCACCACGATCTCCATCCGCCGCTGCAGGTCCTGACTGGAGGGGACCGGTTCCACCTCCCCGGTCGCGCGGGGGTTCGCCAGGCGAACGATCAGGTGTTCGAAATCGCTTCGGAAGCTGGTTTTGTGCACGTCCCCGAAATAGTCTTTGACCGCGTTGCGCAGCTCCAGCAGGTTCCCCGCCGGACCGCTCGGACCTGGGCCGCCGGTCACTTCTCCGTAGCCATACTGGCGGCCGCTGAAGAGCATTACTTCGAACTCTCCCTTGCGATCCTCCTCGAGTTCCTTCGCCTTCGCCCCCGTGGCCTGCCAGTTCTGCATGCTCTGCCAGAAGGCGTCGTCGTTCAACCAGGAACGGGCCGCCTCGAACAGCTGTTCGGTCGCGAAGAAGGCGGTGATCGCCGCCTTCAGGTAGTAGGGACGGGGCGGGCTGTCCTTGTTCATCCCCGTCAGCACGTTGAGGTTGCCGTCGGCCGCCCAGGAGCCGTGCGTGCGCGAGTGACCGGGGGTGCTGTCGCCGTAGACCATCGCCTGTTCACGCACCTCCCCCGGCACGTCGAACCAGGTCGGATAGCTGCCGAAGCCCCTTTCCTGCCAGCCGGGGCCGTCGGAGCCGGCGAAGCCGTGGCCAGGCATCGCTTCGACCCAGTTGGTGTGGGCGTAGAAGTCCTGGACCTCGTGCGAGGTCGCGCCGAGGCACTCGATCGCCTTGAGGGGATAGTTTTGGATGCGCGCTTCATTCAGGCAGCTCCACAGCGCCCGCTGCAGCCGGTCCCACTCAGCGGCGACGCCCTGGGTGGTGCCAAGCGATGACATCAGCCCTTCAGGGGAAAGCCCTTCCTTCATCATGTCGGGAGCGCTGTCGAAGTGGCCGCGACTGGCCGCCGCGATCACGGACAGGGACCAGTCCTCGGCGCTGAGGTTCTGGATCAGCAGTCGACCCAGCTTCGACGTGCCGCGCCCTGAATAGGGGTTCGACACGGCTCCCGCTCCCTGGTAGAGATCCATGAAGGTGTTGAAGTTCTCCGCGAGAACCGTCGCGTCTTCCCCGAAGCCCTGATCGGTCATGGCGTTGTCGAGGATTTCCGTGTGGGGACCCGTGCTGAAGGCCAGCGCCGGCGCGGCCGAGACCAGCGTCAGCATGCCGGACAGGATCGCGATCGCGAGCAGGCCACCCCGGATCCTTCGACGATTCTCCTTATGAGCCACAGTTCCCCTCTCTCCTCGTGTGATCAGCGCTTCGTGGATCTACGACAGCTGGCAGGCCTTCCCATTGGCCATCTGGACCGAAGTACGCGACCGTCTCGGCCGAGTTCGAGAGGCGATTTCTCCCGGACGGATGTACTAGGACCCGGCCCTTTCACGCCGTTCTCACATTTGTGAAAGAACGGCGTCACATCGGTGAAATAGCGGCCTGCTCACCCGCCGCCCGTGGATAGGCTGCGAGTGTGCCTTGCTGGAAGCTGACGGTCCGCCACGGCTCCGAGGTCGAGCACGCCCAATTCGACGACCTTGACGAAGCGGTGGCGGCGATGCGCCGGCGGGCACTGGAGATCCGTTCGCAGGCGCCGCCGAAGACCGCGGCGCTACTGCGGCCCTTCGCCCCCGCCGACCAGGTGCAGGCGCGGCTGCAGCTCGCAGGACCGGGCCGGTTCCGCAGGCCGGTGGCCGGGGTCGACGTGCGCGGGGACGGGGCCTTCGTCCCGTTTCGCGGCGGTCTGCGGCGGGAAGAGCTCGACCCGAGCGGGCACGAGACGCCGTTCGACCTCGTGCGCGAGACTCTGGAGCCGGAGGCAGGATGAGCGAGCGCGCGACCGAGATCCCCAAGGGCAGCTACGCAGCCGGCGAGCGGGTCCGGCTGCCGGCCGGGGCCGAAGCGCCGATCACCGTCTTCATCAACGGCGTCGAGCAGACCGCGGGCGAGGACTACTCGATCGCGGGCGGTGAGATCGTCTTCAGCCGCCCGATCGTCAAGGAGAAGATCGGGACCAGCCGCTGGCTGGCGATGTACCTCGGGCTCTGGGGCACCTACCGCAAGAACGAGACCATCGACGTGCAGTTCAACCGCAAGGGCAAGCTCGAGCTGGTCTCCGATCTCCCCGTGATCCCGTATCCCGACGCCTCGCCCTCGTGAAGCTCGGGTTCGTCCTCCTCTCCGACCACAGCGAGGCCGTCAACGGCAAGCTCTACCTGATCGGCGGCGGCTGGAACATCCTCCGCCTGCCCGAGCTGCCGCACGACTGGGCCTTCCACATCGGCCTCGGCATCGACGTCGAGTGGCATGAGACCAACGAGCCGCACGAGCTCGTGGTGACGATTCAGGATCCCGACGGCCTCGAGCTGGGCGAGGGCCTGACCGCCAACTTCGAGACCGGTCGCCCGCCCGGCCTGCCGCAGGGCCAGGAGCAGCGCCTGGTGATGTCGATCGGCGTCACCGCCACCTTCTCCACCGCCGGCCCGCACGCCGCGATCGTGCAGGTGAACGGCGAGGAGCTCGGCCGCGCCCGCTTCTACCTGATGGAGGGCGAGGCGCCGGAGATCGGGCTCAGTTGAAGACGTAGAGCAGCAGGAAGGCGATGATCGCGTAGGAGGCGCCGGCGGCCTGGATGCCGCGGTCGCCGGCGACGATCTGGGCCATCGAGCGATCGTCGGAGCGGTCGTAGATCAGGTAGAGGTAGCGGAAGATGCCGTAGACGACGGGCGGGATCGTCAGCATCATCTGGCTGCCGATCAGCGGCGAGTTGACGGTGTAGATCGAGTAGCTGATCACGGTCCCGGTGGTGACCAGGGAGACCATCTGGTCGAGGAAGGGCAGCGAGTAGTGCTCGAGGACGGGGCGGGTCGAGGTGCCTTCGTGCAGCTCGGAGACCGCCTCCTGGCGGCGCTTGGTGAAGCCGAGGAAGGCGGCGAGCATGCCGGTGCAGAGGATCAGCCACTCCGAGGCATGGGCGTCGACGGCGCTGGCCCCGGCGGCGACGCGGAGGATGAAGAGGCCGGCGAGGGTCATCACGTCGACGATCACGATCTGCTTGAGGCCGAGGCTGTAGGCCACCTGGGCGATCCCGTAGCCGACGACCATCAGGCCGACCTGCCAGTTGACGGCGGCGAAGGCGATCGCGATCGCGATCGCGGCGAGCGCCGGGGCGATCGCTTTCGCCGCACCCTCGGATAGCTCGCCGGCGGCCAGCGGCCGGAAGCGCTTCTTCGGGTGCCTGCGGTCGAGCTCGACGTCGATCAGGTCGTTGACGAAGTAGCCGGCGCTGGAGATCAGGCAGAAGGAGACGAAGGTGATGACCGCCTCCAGCACGTCGTGCCCGTGGGTGAACTTGCCCGAGAAGAGCAGGCCCGCGAAGACGAAGACGTTTTTGATCCACTCCTTCGGCCGCCCGGTCTTGATCGCCGCGCGCAGCGGCGTGCGCCGGGGCACGACCGGCGCGTCAAGCGGGTCCTGCGTGTCTTCGGCCGGCACGGTGGGCTGTTCGGAGGTGATCGTTTCCATCGCGGTTGGAACGGGCGGGTCGGCCCGGATATCGAGTCGGAAAGCGTAGCGCCGGCTGAGGTCAGGCCGGGTCGATCAGCACGCCTGGGTTGAGGATCGCGTGCGGGTCGAGCTCGGCCTTGGCGGCCCGCAGCGCGGCCGCGAAGGGCGCGGGGCGTTGGCGGTCATACCAGGGGCGATGGTCGCGGCCGATCGCGTGGTGGTGGGTGATCGTGCCGCCGGCGGCGATCAGCGCCTCCGAGACGGCGGCCTTGACCTCGTCCCACTGGGCAACCTCGCCCCCGCGGACCGCCGGGGCGAGGACGGTGAAATAAGGGGCGACGCCGTCGGGATAGACGTGGGTGAAGCGGCAGCTGACCAGCGGCGCGCCGGGTCCCTCGGCGGGGGCGCCCGAGGCCGCCGCGGCGGCGGTGCGGGCGGTTTCCATCACCGTCGCGTGGAACTCCGGCAGCCGATCCCAGGTGATCGCCGTCTCGAAGGTCTCCGAGAGAACGCCGCAGGCGACGAAGGTGTCGCGCAGGTACGGCGCCAGCAGGAAGGCGCCGCGCCAGGCATCGACGGCGTCGCCGCCCTCGCGCCCCGCCGCCCCCGAGCCGTGCCCGTCGGGCCCGGAGACCCGCGCCTCTCCCGGCTTGCCGCCGTGCTCGCGAGCGATCGCGAGCGCCGCTTCCAGCGAGGCCCCGAGCGAACGGTCGGCGGCCTCGAAGCCGAGGATCAGCAGGTTCGCCTCGCCGCTGCCGGCGCCGGTCAGCCCCGCCTCGGCGGCATCGAGCAGGCGGCAGTTCGACGGATACAGTCCCGACTGGGCGATCTCCCGCACCGCCGCCGCCGCGGTCGGGAAGTCGCCGAACTCGACCCCGCAGGAGGCCCGGTGCTCGGGCCGCGGCCGGACCCGCATCCAGGCCTCGGAGACGACGCCGAGGATCCCCTCGGAGCCGATCAGCATCCGGTCGGGCGAGGGACCCGCGCCCGAGCCGGGCAGCCGCAGGCTCTCCCAGTTGCCGCGCGGAGCGATTGCCCGCACCGACTCGACCAGGTCGTCGACGTGGGTCATCAGGGTGGCGAAGTGGCCGCCCGCCCGGGTCGCGATCCAGCCCCCCAGCGTCGCGTACTCGAAGGACTGCGGGAAGTGGCGCAGGGTGAGCCCGTGCTCGCGCAGCTGCTCCTCCAGCCGCGGGCCCGTCGCCCCGGCCTGGATCCGGGCCGCCAACGAGACCGGATCGACCTCCAGCACCCGGTCCAGGCGCCGCAGATCCAGCGACACCACCGGCCGCTCGCCGAGCCGCGGCTCCACTCCGCCGACCACGCTGGTCCCGCCGCCGAAGGGGATCACCGCCGCGCCCTCCGCCTCGGCCCAGCTCAGCACGGTCTCGATCTCCGACTCCGCGCCCGGGAAGGCGACCAGATCGGGCGGGTTCTCGAATTCGCCGCGGAAACCCCGGACGACGTCGCGATAGGCCTTGCCCAGCGCATGCGAGACCCGCTCGTAGCGGCCGTCGCAGAA
The DNA here is from genome assembly GCA_036257815.1 of Solirubrobacterales bacterium. Taxonomy (GTDB): domain Bacteria; phylum Actinomycetota; class Thermoleophilia; order Solirubrobacterales; family 70-9; genus VAYN01. Next base: position 66,485 of record DATAEW010000034.1, on the reverse strand, counting down.
CAGGTCGCCGAAGCCGCTCGGCCGCTTCAGCCGCGGCGCCCGCAGCTCCACGGCCTCCAGCGGCCGCGGCTTCTCCACCTCGCCGCCGAACCCGAACCGCGCCCGAATCCCTTCCGCCGCCCCCCGCAACTGCGTCGCGCTGGGGGCCTGGTCTTCATACCCCCACCCCCAGTGCTTGAGCCGCCGCCCCGCCATCGGGCAAAAGCATCTCAAGAAAGACAGAAAGCACCATGACAGCAACGAGGCTGATGCTATGATGCGTGGATGCGCACCACCGTCACCCTCGATCCCGACGTCGCCGCGAAGCTGAAGCAGATCGCGCGCGAGCAGGACGTCTCCTTCAAGGAGGTCCTGAACAGCAGCGTACGGCGCGGCATTGAGCGCAGCGAGACGAAGCGGCGGCCGTACCACCTCCGCGCACGGCGCTTGCAGGCAAGGCCGGGCGTCAACCTCGACAAGGCGCTGCGGCTGGCCGGGGAACTCGAGGACGCCGAGACGATGCGCAAGCTCCAACTCGGCAAGTGAAGTTGCCCGACATCAACCTGCTGCTGTACGCGGTTGACGAGACCTCGCCACATCACGAGCGCGCGCGGCCCTGGCTCGAGCAAATTCTCTCGGGGACCGAGCAGGTCGGCTTCGCCTGGGCGGTTCTCCTCGGCTTCGTCCGGATCTCGACCAATCCGGTCGCGTTCGCGCGGCCTCTCAGCCCTGCCGACGCGATTGATCTCGTGGAGGAGTGGCTCGGCCAACCGGTCGCCACGATCCTCCACCCCACCCACCAACACGTCCTTGTCCTGCGCCGCCTGCTCGAGCCTCTGGGCAGCGCCGGCAACCTGACCTCGGATGCCCACCTGGCGGCCCTGGCGATCGAGCACGGCGCCCAGCTGCTCTCGCGCGATACCGACTTCTCGCGCTTCGAGGGCCTGCGCTGGCGAGACCCACTGCGCTAAGAGCGGTCAGCCTGCGCCGCGACGCGGTGTCATCCGCGGCCGCTGCGCCCAGTGCCGCCCGTCCGCCGCTACCAGTGAACCCCTTTCATCAGGTGCGCAAAGGCGACGGCCTCGGTGGACGGCGCCTTGTCCCGCGCCTCCTCGCCCTTGCCTTTCGCCGCCTGGGAATCGGGGAAGAGCTTGTAGGCCGTGTTGAGGATCGAATCGCTGGCCTTCGGGGCGACCGCGTAGAGCAGCTCGCCGAAGTTGCCGAGGCGGGTCGCGACCTTCTTCGGCCGGCCGACCATCGCCTTGGCGATCATCTCCGCCGCCTCCTCGGGGGTGATCGCCGGGAACATGTCGTACATCCGCGTCGGGGCGATCATCGGCGTCCGCACCAGCGGCATGTGGATCGTCGTCAGGTGGACGCCGTCGTCGACCACCTCCGAGGCGATGACCCGGCTGAAGGCGTCGAGCGCCGCCTTCGAGGCGACGTAGGCGGAGAAACGCGGCGGGTTGGTCTGGGTTCCGATCGAGCTGACGTTGACGATGTGGCCCGACTTGCGCGCCCGCATCGTCGGCAGCAGCGCCAGGATCAGCCGCAAGGAGCCCAGGTAGTTGAGCTGGATCGTCCGCTCGAAGTCGTGGAAGCGGTCGTAGGAGAGGGCGATCGAGCGGCGGATCGAGCGGCCGGCGTTGTTGACCAGGATGTCGACGTGGCCGTGGTAGGCGAGCACCTCCTCGGCCATCCGCTCGATGTCCTGCACGTCGGACATGTCGCACTGGTGGATGTGCGCGGTGCCGCCGGCGGCGAGGATCTCCTCCTTCGTCTCCTCGAGCTTGTCCAGGGAGCGGGCGACGAGGAGGACGGTCGCCCCCGCGTCGGCCACCTTGACCGCGGTCGCCTTGCCGATTCCCGAAGAGGCGCCGGTGATCAACACCACCTTGCCGCGCACCGCGGCCGCCAGCGAACGGTCCTTGAACAGGTCGGGGTCGAGGTTGCGCTCCCAGTAGTCCCAGATCCGGGCCGCGTAGGTCTCCAGCGGCGGCACCTCGATCCCCGACCCCGCCAGCGCCGCCTGGGCGCCGCTGGAGTCGAAGCTGGTCGGGTAATCGACGTAGGTGAGCACGGAGGCCGGCAGGCCGAGCTCGGCGAGCACCCGCTTGACCACCGCCTTGCCGGGCGGGAAGAGCCGCAGCGCCGTCCGCACCGCCCCGGTCGCCGGCTCGGTCACGTCGGTGTCCAGCCGCAGCGCCATCTGCGGCGCGTCGGCCGCCTTGGCGAAGAGGTTGATCACCTCGCCGGCGGTCTTCGGCTGGGGATCGGTGAGATGGAAGGCGCGGCTGTCGAGCCCCGGCTCGTGGGCGATGTGGTCGATCGCCGAGGCGACGTAGTCGACCGGGACGATGTTGATCTCGCCGCCCTCGATGCCGACGGTCGGCAGCCAGGACGGGAGCACCCGGCGCGCCCGTTGCAGGGCCTTGAAGAAGTAGTAGGGCCCGTCGACCTTGTCGATATGGCCGGTGCGCGAGTCCCCGACCACGATCCCCGGCCGGTAGACGCGCCAGGGCCGGGGCGACTCCTCGCGGACCAGCCGCTCCGCCTCGTGCTTGGTGCGGAAGTAGGGGTTGTTGTCCAGCCGCTCGGCCTCATCGAACATCTCCTCGCGCCAGACACCTCGGTAGAGGCCGGCGACGGCGATCGAGCTGACGTGGTGGAAGCAGCCGGCGTCGAGCGCGCCGGCGAGCTCGAGCGCGTGGCGCGTGCCCTCGACGTTGGCGACCTGCTGCACGTCGGCGCCGGCGGTGATGTCGTAGATCGCCGCCAGGTGGAAGAAGTGGTCGATCTGTCCCCGCATCGCCACCAGGTCCTCCTCGGCGACCGCCAGCCCGGGCTGGGTGAGGTCGCCGGCGACCGGGACGATCCGCGCTCCGTCCGCCCCCCAGCTCGTCCGCAGCTCCTCCAGGCGACCCCGCGAACCGGCCCTGACCAGGGCGTAGATCGTGCCCTCGCGCTGGAGCAGCCGCTCGACCAGATTGCGGCCGATGAACCCGGTTGCTCCGGTGACGAAAAAGCTCACCCACAGCAGGGTACCTGGCACCTTGCCGATACGCCCGGTTTCATAGACTGAGGGGAAGAGATGCCAGACACGGCCACCGTGCAGATAGCGATGCCCGGGATGGGCGAGTCGGTGACCGAGGGCATCGTCCTCGAGTGGCACGTGGCGGAGGGCGACAGCGTCAGCGAGGGCGACACGGTGGTCGAGGTTTCCACCGACAAGGTCGACGCCGAGGTGCCGGCGCCGGCCGACGGCGTGATCACCAGGATCCTGGCGCAGGTCGATGACGAGATTGCCGTGGGTGCCCCTTTGGCGGAGATGGAAGCCGGGGAAGGACCAAGCGCATCACCCGCGGGTCCTGTCGCGGCAGGGGACCCACCCCCCCTTCCGGTAGCTAAAGCTTCCTCAGGGGGGGTCCCCCCTACCGCGCCACCCGCGGGAGAAGCGTCCGGGTCCGACGAAAGCTCCGGCGACGGCAACGGAACCGCCGGCGAAAAGCTTGTCATCGCGATGCCGGAGATGGGCGAGTCCGTGACCGAGGGCGTCGTCCTGGAGTGGCATGTAGCTGAGGGGGATGCGGTCAGCGAGGGCGACACCGTCGTCGAGGTGTCCACGGACAAGGTCGATGCCGAGGTACCAGCCCCCGCGAGCGGGCTGATTACCAAGCTCTTGGCCCAAGTCGATGACGAGGTCAAGGTCGGTCAGCCGCTGGCGGAAATGGAAACGTCTGCTGGTGCGGCGTCTCCGGCGGGTGACGCCGTAGGGGGGCCCACCCCCGAGGAAGCTTTAGCTACCGGAGGGGGTGGGGGGTCCCCTGCGGCGGCAGGACCCGCCGGCAACGGCGCCCCGTCCGCCGACGTTCGCGCCACCCCTGTGGCTCGCCGGGTCGCTGCCGCCAACGGTGTAGATCTCACCTCGGTGCAGGGCACCGGTCCTGGATCGAAGGTGACCAAGGAGGACGTGCTCAATGCCGGCAACGGCGCCTCGGCCGCCCCCGCCCTCGCCGGCGCGGAGAAGCAGCTGCGCGGGCCCGCCGCGATGCTGGCCAAGGCGATGGACGAGAGCCGCGCGGTCCCGACCGCGACCTCGTTCCGGACGATCGCCGTCGACACCCTCGACGCCAAGCGCAGGGCGATCAACCCGCTGCTCAAGGAGCGCGGCCTGAAGGTCTCCTTCACCCACCTCATCGCCTGGGCGATCGTCCAGGCGACCAGGGAGTTTCCGGTGATGGTGCGGGTATTCGAGCAGCGCGACGGCAAGCCCTACGCGATCGAGAACGGCCCGGTCAACCTCGGCATCGCCGTCGACGTCGAACGCAAGGACGGCTCGCACAGCCTGATGGTGCCGGCGATCAAGAACGCGCAGGACCTCGACTTCGGCTCCTTCCACTCTCACTACGAGGAGCTGATCGCGAAGACGCGCGAGAACAAGCTGACCGCCGACGACTTCCAGGGCACGAACATCTCGCTCACCAACCCGGGCGGGATCGGCACGGTCGCCTCGGTGCCGCGGCTGCTCGCCGGCCAGAGCGCGATCGTCGCCACCGGCTCGATCGCCTACCCGCCGGAGTGGGCGCACGCCTCGCCGGACCGGCTGAAGCAACTCGGGGTCTCGAAGGTGATGACGATGACCTCGACCTACGACCACCGGGTGATCCAGGGCGCCGAGTCCGGCGCCTTCCTGCGCCGGGTCGAGCAGCTGCTGCAGGGCGAGGACGGCTTCTACGAGTCGGTGGCCGCCGACCTCGGGATCGACGCCGGCCCGGTCGCCGCCGCCCACCCCGCCTCCGCCTCGGCGCCGCCGCTCGGCGCCCCCGGCGCGAGCGCCGAACCGAGCACCGCCCCGGGCCAGGTCGACGAGGAGCTGCTGCAGGCGGTCCAGGCCGCGACCTCGATCCTCAAGGCCTACCGGACCCACGGCCACCTCGCCGCCCAGCTCGATCCGCTGGGTTCCGAGCCCAAGGGCGACCCGGCGCTGCAGCCGGAGAACGTCAACCTCACCCCGGAGCTGATGTCGCGGATCCCCGCCTCGATCCTGCGGGTCGGCGTCCCGGGCGAAACGCTGCTGGAGGCGCTGCCCCGGCTGCGCACCGCCTACTGCGGGACGATCGGCTACCAGTTCGAGCACCTCTCCTCGCACCAGCAGCGGATCTGGCTGCGCGAGATGATCGAGACCGGCGCCCACCGCCAGCCGCTCAGCGGTGAGGAGAAAAAGCGCCTGCTCGACCGGCTGATCGACGTCTTCGAGTTCGAGCGCTTCCTCGAGAGGGCCTACCTGGGACAGAAGATGTTCTCGATCGAGGGGCTCGACGTGATCGTGCCGATGCTCGACGAGCTGGTCACGCTAGCGCACCGTGCCGGCGCCGAGGAGGTCGTCTTCGGGATGGCCCACCGCGGCCGGCTCAGCGTCCTCGCCCACAACCTCGGCCGCTCCGTCCAGTCGATCCTCGCCGAGTTCGAGGGCTCCAAGCGACTCGAGGCGGTGAAGGCGGTGGCGGCGATCCCGCACGGCGGCACCGGCGACGTCAAGTACCACTACGGCCACCGCGGGATCTACGAGACCAGCGAGGGCGAGAAGATCTCGGTCCGCCTCTACCCGAACCCGAGCCACCTCGAGTTTGTCGACCCGGTGGTCACCGGCGGCGCCCGCTACCTGCAATCGGAGTTCGACGGACCGACGATCAACCAGGACACGGCCCGGGCGGTGCCGGTGCTGCTCCATGGCGATGCCGCCTTCCCGGCCCAGGGAGTGGTCGCCGAGACCTTCAACCTGCAGGCGCTGAAGGGCTACACGACGGGCGGCACCGTCCACATCATCCAGAACAACCAGGTCGGCTTCACCACCGACCCCGACGAGGCCCGCTCCACCCCCTTCGCCGCCGACATGGCCAAGGGTTACAACGTGCCGATCGTCCACGTCAACGCCGACGACGTCGAGGCCTGCAGCGCCGCGATCCGCCTGGCGATGGCCTACCGCGAGCGCTGGGGCCGCGACATCGTGATCGACGTGATCGGCTACCGCCGCTTCGGCCACAACGAGACCGACGAGCCGGCCTACACGCAGCCGACGATGGCGGCGAAGATCAAGGCCCACCGACCGGTCTCCGAGATCTACGCCGAGCAGCTGATGAAGGAGGGCACGGTCTCGGCCGAGGCAGCCGGCCAGGCCGGCGAGCGGCGGCGCGAGGAGATGGCGGCGGCGCTGAAGGAACTGCGGCGGAAGATGGAGGCGGGCGAGTACGAGGACCCGACCGTGACCGGCGCGACGACCAGCACCGGCGAACTGCTCGACCGCACCGCCAGCCCGCCGGTCGACACCGCGGTCCCGGCCGCTCGCCTGCGCGGCCTCAACGGGGAACTGCTGCGGACCCCGGAGGGCTTCAACGTGCACCGCAAGCTGCGGCGCCCGCTCGCCCGCCGCACCGAGACGCTCGAGCAGGGCGGGATCGACTTCGGGCACGCCGAGGCGCTGGCCTTCGGCTCGCTGCTCACCGAGGGCGTTCACATCCGGCTCACCGGCCAGGACACCGAGCGCGGCACCTTCTCCCACCGCCACCTCGTCCTGCACGACGAGAACACCGGCCTCGAGTACACGCCGATGCAGCACCTGCAGGACGCCTCCGCCCCCTTCGAGCTCTACAACAGCCCGCTCTCGGAGACCGCCTGCCTCGGCTTCGAGTACGGCTACTCGACCGCGACCCCGAACGCCCTCGTCCTCTGGGAGGCGCAGTTCGGCGACTTCGCCAACGCCGCCCAGGTGATCATCGACAGCTTCATCGTCTCCGGCGAGTCGAAGTGGGGCCAGAGCAGCCGCCTCACCCTGCTGCTGCCGCACGGCTACGAGGGCTCCGGGCCGGAGCACTCCAGCGCCCGCATCGAGCGCTTCCTCGCCCTCGGCGCCGAGGGGAACGTCCGGATCGCCTACCCGACCACCGCCGCCCAGTACTTCCACCTGCTGCGCCGCCAGGCGCTGATCCGCAAGCCGCGGCCGCTGATCGTCTTCACCCCCAAGGGGCTGCTGCGCCTCGACCGCGCCACCGCCGACATCGAGCAACTGACCGGCGAGCACTTCCACTTCATCCTCGACGACACGAGAACCGCGGCGCGGCGCGAGAAGGTCGAGCGCCTCGTTCTCTGCACCGGCAAGGTGTACTTCGACATCGACGCCAGCGAGCGCCGCGAGGCCGCCGAGAACGTCGCCATCGCCCGCGTCGAGATGCTCTACCCGTTCGCCAAGGAGCAGCTGCAGGGCGTGATCGCCTCCTACCCGAACCTGAAGGAGATCGCCTGGGTCCAGGAGGAGCCGCGCAACATGGGCGCCTGGAAGGTGATGTCGCGTCGGCTGCCGGACGTCCTGCCCGAGGGCGTGGCGCTCACCTACATCGGCCGCCCGGGGCGTGCCAGCACGGGCGAGGGTTACTCCGGGGCCCACGCGCGCGAGCAGGAACGGATCATCCTCACCGCGCTCACCCCCGGCGCCTGAGCGACGGCGATGGCCGGGCGACCGTTCGAGAAGCCCGTACCCGGCCCCCTGTTCACCTGGGTGAAGCGATTCTCCTGGGTCGAGCTGGCGATCTTCGCGGCGCTGATCGCCTTCTGGGTGCTGCCTGGCTTCGAGACCGAGACGATGGTGTTCGGTTGGGCACATGGACTCGGCTTCGTGGCCCTCTGCGTGGTGATCTGGATCGCCTGCGTTCGCCGTCAGGCCCCCTACACCCTGCTCGCCGCCACCCTCACCCCGGTCGGACCGGTTGGGAGTGTGATCGGGATCGAACTGATCGAGCGCAAGGGCTGGGGAATCGCCCACCCTGACGTTCAGGAGGTCGATCCCGCGCAAACCGCCCCAGATCGGCCGTAAAACCGGTCGATAGCGCTTGACCCACCGCTGTCCAAGCTGTATAGCTAACCGTTGACTGTTCTTCTGGGCAGTCCCGTCTAGGGGAACGGCCGCGTCGGCATCCCTCCCTGGCTACCGACGCGCAGGTGCAGTGAGGGTCGCGCGGACCCCCCTGCCTCCCGCGGCCCCGCTGCGCCTACTTCTTCAGTTTGCGCAGCACCGTCTGCAAGATACCGCCGTTTCTGAAGTACGTGACCTCGTTGGGGGTGTCCAACCTGACGGTGGCGGTGAACTCGACGCTGCTCCCGTCCTCGCGCCTGGCCTCGACGGTGACGGTCTTGGCCTCGCCGTCCCGCAGGTCGCCGACGTCGAAGGTCTCCGAGCCGCTGAGCCCCAGCGACTCGACGCTCTCGCCGGCGGCGAACTGGAGCGGCAGCACGCCCATCCCGATCAGGTTCGAACGGTGGATGCGCTCGAAGCTCTCGGCGATCACCGCCCGCACGCCCAGCAGTTTGGTGCCCTTGGCGGCCCAGTCGCGCGAGGAACCCGACCCGTACTCCTTTCCGGCCAGGACGACCAGCGGCACCGCTTCCTCCGCGTAGGCGATCGCCGCCTCGTAGATCGTCGTCTCCTCGCCGTCCGGGAAGTGGCGGGTGTAGCCGCCCGCTCGCTCGACCAGCCGGTTGCGCAGGCGGATGTTGGCGAAGGTGCCGCGGATCATCACCTCGTGGTTGCCGCGGCGCGAGCCGTAGGAGTTGAATTCGCCCGGTTCGACCCCCTGCTCGACCAGCCAGCGACCGGCCGGGCTGTCTTTCTTGATCGCCCCGGCCGGCGAGATGTGGTCGGTGGTGATCGAGTCGCCGAGCACGGCGAGGGCGCGCGCGCCGGCGATCGCGGTGACGCCGGGTGGATCGGCGGGCATGTCCTGGAAGAAGCTCGGCTGGCGGACGTAGGTGGAGTCGGGCCAGTCGTACCGGTCGCCCTCCGGCACCTCGACCGCGTTCCAGGTCGTATCGCCGGCGAACACCTCGGCGTAGTTGCGGGTGAACATCTCCGAGGCGACCGAGGCACCCACCACCTGCTTGATCTCCTCGGCGCTGGGCCAGACGTCGCGCAGGTAGACCGGCTCCCCGTCGGACCCCTCGCCGAGCGGCTCGGCGGCCAGGTCGACGTCCATCCTCCCGGCCAGCGCGTAGGCGACGACCAGCGGCGGGCTGGCGAGGTAGTTGGCCTTCACGTCCTGGTTGATCCGGCCCTCGAAGTTGCGGTTGCCCGAGAGGACCGAGCAGACGGCGAGGTCCTTCTCGGCCACCGCGGCGGAGATCTCCGGGTCGAGCGGGCCCGAATTGCCGATGCAGGTCGTGCAGCCGTAGCCGACCAGGTTGAACTGGAGGGCGTCCAGGTACTCGGTCAGCCCGGCGCGCTCGAGGTACTCGGTGACCACGGTCGAGCCCGGGGCCAGCGAGGTCTTCACCCACGGCTGGCGCCGGAGGCCCCGCCGCACGGCGTTGCGGGCCAGCAGCCCGGCGCCGATCATCACGCTCGGGTTGGAGGTGTTGGTGCAGCTGGTGATCGCCGCGATCACCACCCGCCCGTGGTCGAGCTGGAAGCTGGTGCCGTCGGCAAGCGTCACCTCGACCGCGTCGCCGGTCCGCGGCGCGACGGCGGTCGCTCCGCTCACCGCCGGCCGCGGCTTGCCGGCGGCGCCGTCGTGGGCCTCGGCCGGCGGGTCGGAGGCGGGGAAGGACTCCGCGATCGCCTCGTCGCGGCCGTTGCCGAGCTGCTCCGCGGCCGCGGGGTCGAACTCGCGCATCGCCCCCAGGAACGACTCCTTCGCCTGCGCCAGCGGCACCCGGTCCTGCGGTCGTTTCGGCCCGGCGAGGCTGGGAACGACCTCGCCGAGGTCCAGTTCCAGCTTCTCGGAGAAGACCGGGTCCGGGCTGGACTCGTCGTGGAACATGCCCTGCTCGCGCGCGTAGGCGTCGACCAGCTCGATCGTCTCGGTCGGCCGCCCGGTCAGGTCGAGGTAGCGCAGGGTCTCGGTGTCGACCGGGAAGATCGCGCAGGTCGAGCCGAACTCCGGCGACATGTTGCCCAGCGTCGCCCGGTCGGCCAGGCCCAGGGTCGGCAGCCCCGGCCCGAAGAACTCGACGAACTTGGAGACCACGCCGCGCTCGCGCAGCATCTCGGTCACCGTGAGGACGAGGTCGGTCGCGGTCGCCCCCTCCGGCAGCTCGCCGGAGAGCTTGAAGCCGACAACCTGCGGCAGCAGCATCGAGATCGGCTGGCCGAGCATCGCCGCCTCGGCCTCGATCCCGCCGACGCCCCAGCCGAGCACGCCGAGGCCGTTGACCATGGTCGTGTGCGAGTCGGTGCCGACCAGGGTGTCGGGGTAGGCCTGCAGGACACCGCCGTCCTCGCGGCTGTAGACGACCTGGGCCAGGTACTCGAGGTTGACCTGGTGGCAGATGCCGGTCGCCGGCGGCACGACGCGGAAGTTGTCGAAGGAGTGCTGGCCCCACTTGAGGAACGAGTAGCGCTCGCGGTTGCGCTCGAAGTCGCGCTCGGCGTTGAGCGCGAAGGCGCGCTCGTTGCCGAAGGCATCGACCTGGACCGAGTGGTCGATCACCAGGTCGACGTCGACCAGCGGGTTGATCGTCGCCGGGTCGCCGCCGATCTCCTCCATCGCGTCACGCATCGCCGCCAGGTCGACGACCGCGGGCACGCCGGTGAAGTCCTGCATCAGCACCCGGGCCGGCTGGAAGGGGATCTCGACGCTGGGCTCGGCGGCGGCATCCCAGGAGGCGATCGCCTCGACGTCATCCGCGCTCACGGAGGTCCCGTCCTCGAGGCGCAGGACGTTCTCGAGCAGGACCTTGATCGAGTACGGCAACCGGGCGACGTCGAAGCGGTCCTGCAATGCATCCAGGCGGAAAACCTCGTACTCGCGACCGCCAACTGACAGCGTCGAACGGGCGCCGAAAGAATCGTTGCTCATGAAAGCCATCCTAGGCAATCGTGAGTGCGGGATCAGCGCTTGTCGGCTGAGTGGCCGTCCGCGATCGCCTGAGCTGCCTTTTGGCCTGCCGCGCCGCTTTGCGCCTTGATCCCGAGGGCCGGGCTCATGAGAGCGAAATGGGCGCCGAGACGCTGGGGGAGCGGGGCGACCGCGATCTCCACGCGGTTGCTCTCGATCGCCTTGACGGCGGCGGCGCTGACCCGCTCGGGGCTGGTGGTTCCCATCCCCGGCGGCGGCTTGGCGCCCGAGTCGGCGAACATGCCCGCTTCGCGGACGAAGCCCGGGCTGACGATGGAGACGCCGACGCCGTGCGGCGCGAGGTCAGCGCGCAGGCCGAGCGCGAAGCCCCGCAGCCCAAACTTGGTCGCGTTGTAGATCGAGGTGCGCGGGCTGGCGGCCTTGCCGGAGAGCGAGGAGACGAAAAGCAGGTGGCCGGAGCCCCGCTCGACCATCGCCGGGTAGAGGGCGCGGGCGAGCAGGATCGGGACCTCCAGGTTGACCCGCAGGGCCCGGGCGACCTGCTCGGCGCTGAAGTCGGTGACGCTGCCGGCGGCGGGCAGCCCGGCGTTGGCGACCAGGATGTCGACCTCGCCGACCGCCGCGGCCAGGGCCTCCGCCGCGCCGGGCTGGGCGAGGTCGGCGGGCGCGGTCCGGTGACCGGAGCCGGGCAGCTCGGCCGCCAGCGCCTCCAGCGCCTCCGCCTTGCGGGCGCTGAGCACGAGCGTCGCGCCGCGCGCGGCGAGCGCCTTGGCGATCGCCCGGCCGAGGCCGCCGGTGGCGCCGGTGAGCAGTGCGGTGCGGCCCGAAATCTCCATCCCAAAGCGCAAGCTACCAGCCGTGCTGCCGACAGGGATCGAGGATGCTGCGGCGAATTCCAGCCAAATATGTGTGTTTCGTAAGCAAAACGCCGGCCGATGGTGTAGATTGCCGCCGGTCCGAAATACCGGGACGCCGAATCCCAAGCGCCCAAGGGCGCGCCGGGAGCGGGGGAACCACGTTTTCGGGGCTAACCCACCGAGCTGAGGTGGGGGCGCAAGCTCCTTTCGCGCCAGCCCGACAGCTAACCCCGTAGGCCGACGAAGGAGATTGGTTTGCTGTCGCGCACCCACAAGCTGAAGATGGCGTTGGCATTCGCCGGGGCCCTGCTCGCGGTCGCCCTGCTCGCACCCGCCGGCGCCTCCGCTCGCTGCACGACCGGTGGCCTGACCCCGGCCGAAGTCGACGAATGCACCCCGACCGCGAAAGCGCGCCTGCTGGCCAGCGGCGAACTGATCCCGCCGAAGAGCGCTCCCGCCAAAGTCAAGGCGGTGATCGAAGCGGCGAACCGGATCCGCACCAAGCCCTACATCTTCGGCGGCGGCCACGCCCGCTGGTGGGACCGCGGCTACGACTGCTCCGGCTCGGTCAGCTACGCCCTCCACGGCGGCGAATTCCTCGAAAGCCCGGAGCCGTCCGGGTCGCTGGAGAAATGGGGCCTGGCGGGCGAAGGGCGCTGGATCACCGTCTACGCCAACGCCGGCCACGCCTACGCCGTGATCGCCGGCGTCCGCTGGGACACCGCGGGAGACGCCGATGGGACCGGGCCGCGCTGGCACACCGAACTCCTCTCCAACGAAGGCTTCATCGCGCGGCACCCGGCTGGGTACTGAGGTCGGGGTCGGGGCCGCAGGGTCTCGGATACCCCCTCCTCACTGCACCTCCGCGGGAATTGGCGTGGTCGGGCTAGCGCCGCAAGCGGCCATCCCCGCTCCGTGCTGATACGTTCGGAGGGAGTATCCGAGACCCTGCGGCCCCATCAGCCGCACAGCCCAGCCGGGTGCCGCGCGATGAAGCCTTCTCGGCACTCAACTTGAAGCTTGCGCCACTGGCCGGGTGGGCTTTCCGTGGAGTGGTGCGCGTAATGCTGGGCCGGGGCGGTGGTGGGCCTCCGAACGTTTCAGCATTCGGAGCGTCCACCGCTCCGGGGCGTAAGCCCCACCCACCTTCCTCGCTCCGAAGTGCAGTGAGGAGGCCCCACCACCCGCCCCGGCCCCACCCACCCCCGTACTCCACCCCGTCTAAGCCCACCCGGCCAGATTGTCCTTGTTTTCCCAGCCGCCTCGGATAACGTCCGAGGCGTAGCCGCTTCACCGCCCGACATCCGACTCCAAGGCCTCACGAAGAAATACGGTGAGGTAGTCGCGGTTGCCGGAATCGACCTGGAGATCCAGCGCGGCGAGTTCTTCACCCTGCTCGGACCCTCCGGCTCCGGCAAGACCACGACCCTGCGAATGATCGCCGGGTTCGAGGACCCGACCACCGGCGCGATCGAGCTGGCTGGCGAGGAGGTCAGCGGCGTGCCGCCGTATGACCGCGCGGTCAACACGGTCTTCCAGGACTACGCGCTGTTCCCGCATATGAGCGTGGGACAAAACGTCGAATACGGGTTGCGAATCGCCAGGGTGTCCAGGGAGGAGCGGACGCGCCGGCGCGACGAGGCGCTGGAGATGGTGCGGCTGCCCGGCTACGGCGACCGCAAGCCCGGTGAGCTCTCCGGCGGTCAGCGCCAGCGGGTCGCGCTGGCGCGGGCAATCGTCAACCGGCCGAAGGTGCTGCTGCTCGACGAGCCGCTCGGGGCGCTGGACCTGAAGCTGCGCGAGCAGATGCAGAGCGAGCTGAAGACGATCCAGAGCGAGGTCGGGATCACCTTCGTCTACGTCACCCACGACCAGGACGAGGCCTTGACGATGAGCAACCGGATCGCCGTCTTCAACGAAGGGCGGATCGAGCAGGTCAGCCCGCCGGTCGACCTCTACGAGCACCCGCTGAACGAGTTCGTCGCCGGCTTCGTCGGCGTCTCGAACGTGATCGAACGCGACGGCGAGCGGATGACGATCCGGCCGGAGAAGATCGAGCTGCTCACCGGGGAAGCTTCAGCCGACGGCATGCACAGCGAGCGTGGTCGGATCGTCGGCGTCTCCTACGCCGGCATGATCACCCGCTTTACCGTCGCCCTGGAGGCGGGAGGAGAGCTGCAGCTGGTGAGGCAGAACGTCGGCGCCGCGTCGCAGGGCGCGTCGCCTCGCGCGGGGGACGAAGTACTTGTCGGGTGGCGTCCCGAGCACGCGGCCGCCATCCGGGGGAAGCCAACGAAACAGGAGGTAGCACCATGAGGGGAAGGGGAGCTCATCCCGCCCGAACGGCCTGGCTGGCGGTTACCGGCCTGGTCGCGTTCATGCTCGTTCTCAGCGCCTGCGGAGGGGGCAGCGACACCTCAGGCGGGGGCGGCTCCGGCGGGGGCGAAGAACTGCAGAAGCTCGGCAAGGGCGAGGGTGAAGTCTCCCTGATCTCCTGGGCAGGCTACGTCGAACCCGAATGGGTGAAGCCGTTCGAAGAAGAAACCGGATGCAAGGTCAACAACAAGATCGGCAACACCTCTGACGAAATGGTCCAGCTGATGAAAACCGGCCAGTACGACGGGGTCTCGGCCTCGGGCAACGCCTCGGCCCGGCTCTGGGCGGCCGGCTTGGTATCCCCGGTCAACACGGACCTGGTGCCGAATTACAAGACGGTCTTCGCCGACCTCAAGGGACAGCCCTACAACACCTTCGAAGGCGTCCCCTACGGGATCCCGCACGGCCGTGGCGCCAACCTCCTGATGTGGAACTCCGACAAAGTGAAGCCGGGGCCGAAGTCCTGGAACGTCACCCTGGACCCGAAAGTGGCCTCAAAATTCAAGGGCCACATCAGCCAGTACGACGACCCGATGTCGATCGCCGAAGCGGCGGTCTACCTGAAAGCGCATGAACCGAGCCTGGGGATCGAAGGCCCCTACGAGCTGACCGAAGAACAGTTCGACGCCGCGGTCGAACTGATGAAGGAACAGAAGCCGAACGTCGGCGAATACTGGGGCAGCGCCGAAGAACAGATCGCCGGCTTCTCCAGCGGCTCGAACCTCGTCGGCACGACCTGGCAGTACCAGTACTTCGCCCTGAAAGGCGAAGGCGAACCGGTGGCGGCGAGCCCCGCCAGCCAGGGCTTCCTGCCCGAAGAGGGCGCGACCGGCTGGTCGGACACCTGGATGATCGGCTCGGAAGCCAAACATCCCAACTGCATGTACATGTGGATGAACTACATCGTCTCGCCGAAAGCGAACGCCCAGGTGGCGGAATACTTCGGCGAGGCGCCGGCTCAGGAACTGGCCTGCAGAGAAACCGAAAACCCGAACTTCTGCGCGGAATACCACGCCGAAGAACCGGAATTCTGGAAGCGCGTCTACTACTGGCAGACGCCGCTGGCCGAATGCGAAGAAGGCGGGCCAAGCGAATGCATGGACTACAACGACTGGGTCCGCGCCTGGACCGAAATCAAAGGCTAGGCGCGCCGCTCCCGAGGCATGTCCACTGAAGCAGTCGCGGTGAGGAGGTCGGCGGGTCGCAAGCTCGCCGGCCTCTTCCACGGCCGTCCCCGACTGCAGGTCGGCTCGCTCCTGGCGGCGCCGACGGCCTGGCTGGTGATCCTCTACCTGGGGTCGCTGGTCGCTCTCCTGATCACCGCGTTCTGGACGGTCGATCCGCTCAGCGGCAGCGTGATCAAGGAACTCAGCTTCGAAAACTTCGAACAGCTCGTCGAAGTCCCCGTCTACCGCGAGATCGTCTGGCGCACCGTCCGCACCGCGGTCCTCGTCACGCTGACCGACGCGATCATCGCCTTCCCGATCGCCTTCTACATGGCAAAGGTGGCGAGCCGGCGCACGAAAGCGTTGCTGGTCGTCGCCGTGCTGATGCCGCTCTGGTCGAGCTACCTGGTCAAGGTGCTCTCCTGGCGAGAGATGATCGCTGAACACGGGATCGTCAACTGGGTGCTCGCCCCGCTCGGAATCCACGGCCCGGGCGAAGGCCTGGTCGCGGTCTGGTTGGTGATGAGCTACCTCTGGCTCCCGTACATGATCCTGCCGATCTTCGCCGGGCTGGAGCGGATCCCGAACTCGCTGATCAGCGCTTCCGAGGACCTCGGCGGCGCCCCCTTCACGACCTTCCGCAGGGTCATCCTGCCCCTCGCCTTCCCGGCCGTCGTCGCCGGCTCGATCTTCACCTTCTCGCTCACCCTCGGCGACTACATCGCCCCCGCACTGGTCTCCAACGACCAGTTCATCGGCACCACGATCCGCGCCTCGATCACCAACAACCAGCCCTTCGCGGCGGCGCTGGCCATGGTTCCGATCGTCGTTGTCATCGCCTACCTCGGCGTCGCCCGCAAGCTCGGCGCCTTCGAGCACGTCTGATGCGCCTCTCGCGGCGCGCCAAGGCCTTGCTCGGGATCGCCGTCGGGCTCGGCCTCGCCTTCATCTACATCCCGCTGCTGGTGATCGCGATCCAGGCATTCAACGCCAGCAAGATCCTCAAATGGCCGCCGCCGGGCTTCACCCTCGACTGGTTCCAGAAGGCGTTCGAAAGCGAAAGCGCCCGCGAAGCGCTCCTCACCTCGATCGAGGCGGGGCTGGTCGCGACCCTGATCGCGATCGTCCTCGGCAGCCTGATCTCCCTCGCGGTAGGCCGCCGCCACTTCTTCGGCCGCGAAGCGATCTCCTTCCTCGTCGTCCTGCCGATCGCCCTCCCCGGCATCGTCACCGGCGTCGCCCTCTCCAACACCTTCACCCAGGTGCTGGGCGTCAGCCTCAGCCTGATCACCGTGATCATCGGCCATGCCACGTTCTGCGTGGTCGTCGTCTACAACAACGTCGTCGCCCGCCTGCGCCGCACCTCCGGCTCCTTCGAGGAGGCGTCGGCCGACCTCGGCGCCGACACCTGGCAGACCTTCCGCTTCGTCACCTTCCCCAGCCTCCGCAGCGCCCTCGGTGCCGGCGCCCTGCTCGCCTTCGCCCTCTCCTTCGACGAGATCATCGTCACCATCTTCACGATCGGCGCCGGCGAAGAAACGGTCCCGTATTGGATCTTCCGCAACCTCTTCCGGCCCAACCAGCTGCCGATCGTCGACGCGGTGGCGGTGATCCTGGTCCTGCTCTCGATCATCCCGGTCTACATCGCCCACCGCCTCTCCAGCGACGACGCCGGCCTCACCCCGGGCCGCGGGGGCGGCCGTGCCTCAGCCCCGGCGGCGCTCGCCCAGGCCGAGGCCACCGCGGCTCACTGACGGCTCAGAAGCAGCCGATGGTGCGGATGTTGTTGTTGATGTGCTCGTCCTGCTGCGAGCTGTTGAACGAGGGGCAGAACCGGGCCAAATTGTCGTCGCTCACGCTGATCACCCAGTTGGCGAAATTGACCGCCATGATGATCTGCTCATTTGCTCGCGCTTGCGCGAACTGCTGACCGAGCCAGCCGAGAACGCTGGGCTGCTGACTCTCGCCGGCGGAACCGCCGACCGGCCGACGCGCAGCGTCGCCCGCAGCACTCCCGCTCCCCGACCCCTGGCTGTCGTCGGCACTCGCGGCCCCTGGGTCGCTGACCTCAATCGGCGATGGATCGCCGGCGATCGCGGATACCGCAGGAGGAGGAGACCCTTCTGAAGCCGGGCCGGACCCGGCCGAACTGCCGCTTTGCGCCGGGTGTGATGATGCCGTCGCCTTCGGGACGATGACCGTGGGCGGCTTGGGAACGATCAGGGCGGCGTCGGCAGCGGCCGGCAGGACGAATGCCATGAGGACCGCGACCACTCCCAGGGTCGCCTTCGTTTGCAGGACTCTCATCGAGCCTCCTTCTTAAATGGCATGAATAGGACGCCGGTGATACGGCGAGCCTTGCCCGACCTGGACGGATGTTCGAGTCCTACAGCGGGATGTTGCCGTGCTTGCGCTTCGGCTGCGCCACCCGCTTGCTCTGCAGCATCCGCAGCGCCTTGATCAGCTTCGGCCGGGTTTGCCTCGGCTCGATCACGTCGTCGATGTAGCCGCGCTCGGCCGCTGAGTAGGGGTTGGCGAAGTGGGCCTTGTAGTCGTCGATCAGTTTCTGGCGCCGCTCGTCGGGGGTCGGCGAGTTGGCGATGTCCTTGCGGTAGATGATGTTGACCGCGCCCTCCGGGCCCATCACCGCGACCTCGGCGGTCGGCCAGGCGACGTTGTAGTCGGCCAGCATGTGCTTGGAGTTCATCACGTCGTAGGCGCCGCCGTAGGCCTTGCGGGTGACCACGGTGAGCTTCGGCACCGTCGCCTCGGTGAAGGCGTAGAGCAGCTTGGCGCCGTGGCGGATGATCCCGTTCCACTCCTGGTCGGTGCCGGGGAGAAAGCCGGGGACGTCGGTGAAGGTGAGGAGCGGAACGTTGTAGCAGTCGCAGGTGCGGACGAACCGCGCCGCCTTCTCGGAGGCCTCGATGTCGAGCACGCCGGCCAGGAAGGCCGGCTGGTTGCCGACCACGCCGACCGGATAGCCGTCGAGCCGGGCGAAGCCGCAGACGATGTTCTTGGCGAAGTGCTCGTGGACCTCGAAGAACTCCTCGTCGTCGACGATGCGGGCGATCACCTCGCGCATGTCGTAGGGCTTGGAGGGATCGTCGGGGACCAGCGTGTCGAGCGCCTCGTCTTCGCGCTCGGGGTCGTCGCTCGGCTCGAACCGCGGCGGCGCCTCGAGGTTGTTCGAGGGCAGGAAGCCGAGCAGGTAGCGGACGTCCTCGAGGCAGCTCTCCTCGTCCGCGGAGGCGAAGTGGGCGACACCCGACTTCGAGTTGTGGCTCATCGCCCCGCCCAGCTCCTCGAACTCGACCTCCTCCCCGGTCACGGTCTTGATCACTTCCGGGCCGGTGATGAACATGTGCGAGGTCTCCTTGACCATGAAGATGAAATCGGTCATCGCCGGCGAGTACACGGCGCCCCCGGCGCAGGGTCCCATGATCAAGCTGATCTGCGGGATCACGCCCGAGCACTTGACGTTGCGGACGAAGACGTCGCCGTAGGCGCCCAGCGAGACCACGCCCTCCTGGATCCGCGCCCCGCCGGAGTCGTTGATGCCGATCACCGGCGCCCCGACGCTGGCGGCGAGGTCCATGACCTTGCACATCTTCTCCGCCATCACCTCACCCAGGCTGCCGCCGAAAACGGTGAAGTCCTGGGAGAAGACGAAGACGGTGCGGCCGTCGATCGTGCCGTGGCCGGTGACCACGGCGTCGCCCCAGGGCCGGTTTTTCTGCATCTCGAAGTCGTAGGTGCGGTGGCGGACGAAGGTGTCGAGCTCCTCGAAGGAGCCGGGGTCGAGCAGCTTCTCGATCCGCTCGCGCGCGGTCAGCTTGCCCTTCGCGTGCTGCTTCTCGACCGCGGCCTCGGAGGCCGAGTGGACCGCCGCCGCGCGCAGTTCGCGCAGGTAGGCCAGCTTCTCCTCGTGGGTGATCGGGTTCTTCTCGCGCATTCGGCGCGAGAGTCTATTTCCCCAAGCGCCCGCGCGCCCCAATGCCGAACTGCATCAAATTTCCTCCCTAGCAGGTCGGAAATTTGATGCAGTTCGGAAGGTCCGATTAGCTGAACGGGCGGCGCTGCGGCTCGGCTAGCCGGTCGAGGACGGCCTCGAGATCCGCCACGACGAGGCCGGACCCCTCGGCGGCACGGATCTCGACCCGCGTCCCGAAACCCTTCTCAGCCATCGTCACCTCGACCCCCTCGACCTCCCTGACCAGCGCGGCCAGCTCCGGCTCGGACTTCATCAGAGTCCTGGAAACCTCGATCATGCTGGCCGGTTCAACCATCAGCGCCCTGTTCCTTCCCCGCCTCGCCCATGGGAGAGTCCGTTCAGGGGGGAGAACCCAGGGCGCTTCCGACATTGACCACACCTGACGTAGGTCAATGTCGCGAGCGCGTCGGCGGTGCCCAAGCGGTCCCGGCTAGAAGAAGCTGCCGCCCTTGTACTCGCCGAAGACGTCGCGCATCGCGCCGCAAACCTCGCCGATCGAGGCGTTCGCTTTGAGGGCGGCGCGGATCGGGTGCAGCAGGTTGCCGTCGCCGCGGGCGACGTCGCGCAGGGACTCCAGCTTCTCCTCGACCGTGGCCTTGTCCCGCGACTCCTTGAAAGCCTCGAGGCGAGTCAGCTGGCGCTGCTCGGCCTCCGGGTCGACCTTGAGGATGTCGACGTCGTCGACCTGGTCGGTGACGAATTTGTTGACCCCGACGATCACATCCTGGCCGCTCTTGTAGCGCTCGTGGTAGCTGAGCGCCGACTCCTCGATCTCGCGCTGCATGAACTCCAGCGCCTCGACCGAGCCGCCGAGCTCTTCGACCTTCTCCATCAGCTCCCAGGAGCGCGCTTCGATCTCGTCGGTCAGCGACTCGACGAAGTAGGAGCCGGCGAAGGGGTCGACGGTATCCGCGGCGCCCGACTCGTAGGCGATCACCTGCTGGGTGCGCAGGGCGATCCGGGCCGAGCGCTCGGTCGGCAGCGCCAGCGCCTCGTCGAAGCCGTTGGTGTGCAGCGACTGGGTCCCGCCGCAGACCGCCGCGAAGCCCTGCAGGGCGACGCGGATGATGTTCACCTCGGGCTGCTGCGCCTGCAGGGTGACGCCGCCGGTCTGGGTGTGGAAGCGGATTTTCATCGAGTTCGGGTCCTGCGCCCCGAAGCGCTCGGCAACGATCTTCGCCCACATCCGCCGCACCGCGCGGAACTTGGCGATCTCCTGGAAGACGTTGTTGTGCCCGTTGAAGAAGAAGGCGAGGCGAGGCGCGAACTCGTCGATCTTCAGCCCCCGCTCGAGCGCCGCTTCGACGTAGGCGATCGCGTTGGAGAGAGTGAACGCCACCTCCTGCACCGCCGAGCAGCCCTTCTCGCGGATGTGGTACCCGGAGATCGAGATCGTGTTCCATTTCGGCACGTTCTCGCGGCAGTACTCGAAGATGTCGGTGGTCAGCCGCATCGTCGGCTCCGGCGGATAGATGTAGTTGCCGCGGGCCATGTACTCCTTCAACACGTCGTTCTGGACCGTGCCGCGGAGCTTCTCGGAGGCCACACCCTGCTCCTCGCCGACCAGCTCGTAGAGCAACAGCAGGATCGCCGCCGGGGCGTTGATCGTCATCGAGGTGGAGACGCCGTCGAGGGGAATCTGGTCGAAGCAGATCCGCATGTCCTCGATCGTGTCGATCGGCACCCCGGTGCGGCCGACCTCACCGTTGCAGAGCGGGTCGTCGGAGTCGCGACCGAGCTGGGTCGGCAGGTCGAAGGCCATCGAGAGGCCGGTCGAGCCGTGCTCGATCAGGTAGCGGTAGCGCTCGTTGGTGTCCTCAGGGGAGGCAAAGCCCGCGTACTGGCGCATCGTCCACAGCCGGTCCCGGTACATCCCCTCGTGGATGCCGCGCGTGAAGGGCGGCTCGCCGGGGGTGCCGAGGCGCTCTTCGAGGCCTGGCGCGACGTCGTCCTCGGTGTAGAGCGGCTCGATCTCGATCCCGGAGTCGGTGAAGACGCGCTCGTCCTCCGGCCCCACGAGCGGGGCAATCGTGCGGTGGGCCTCCGAGGCCGCCGACCTGTCGGTGCTCGCCATCCCTTGGGAGGATATTGGGAGGCCACCGCCAGGTGCGGGACGGCCAGCGCGGTGCCTGCATGACACGGCCCAACCGGAACCTTGGCTGGCCAGCCGGGTTGTTAAGGGGAATAGCCGAGATAGGCTTGAACCAATCGACTTTGCCGTAAGTCGCCCAAAGGGACAGCAGGGGGCGGCAGACAACGGAGGAAGCAGATGACTGAACCAACCCAGCCACCGATGGCTCGGGGGAAGACGCCGATCGCCGGGTTCGCGGCGGCGGCGCTGATCGCGCTGCTCGCGCTCGCTCCCCTGGCCTCCGCCGCGTCCGACCCGGTCGCCAGCGGCTCGACGACCCTGACCATCAACAGCGGCTTGTTCAACAAGCTGAAGAAGTCGGGGGTCAAGATCGCCAAGGTCAGCCCGGCGAAGTTGAAGGGCAAGAAGGCGACCTTCACCGTCACCAGCGGCACCATCGACCCCACCACCGGGATCGGCACCGTCACCCTCGGCGGCGGCCTCAAGTTCAAGGCCGGCAAGAAGAGCGCCACGGTGAAGAGCCTGTCTCTCGACACGAGCAAGAAGGCGCTGAAGGGCAACGTGGCCGGCAAGAAGATGAAGGTCGCGGCGATCAAGAGCTTCACCGCCACCCGCAACGGCTTCGGCGTCAACCTGACGCTGAAGACGCTGAAGCTCACCGGCTCGGCCGCCAAGCAGCTGAACAAGAAGCTCGGCTTCACCGGCGAGAGCAAAGCGAAAGGTCACAAGCGGGCTTCCGCGAGCAAGGTGGTTCAGCCTCCGTTCAAGGGCAACCAGGTCCTGGGCACCGGCTCGAGCGAAGTGCAGCCGAGCACGGTGGCCGTCAAACCGGTGGGGAACCTGACCTTCGCGGGCAACCCGACGCTGCTGGAAAAACTGAAAAACGTGGAAGTCCAAGTCGAAACGATCCCGCCGACCAGCGCGGCGGCGAACGTCTTCACCTCGCCGATCACCGGCGGCACCATCGGTCCGACCGGGACCGCCGGGGTCGTGCAGAGTGGCGGCGGCCTGCGGCTCGTCCAGGTTCTGCCGACCAGTCCGACGACCGCGATCACGACGAAAATCACCCTCGCGGCGATGTACGTAGATCTCGGGGCGAAAACCGTCTCGGTGGAAGTGGTCGGGGAATCGAACGCGAAAGACTCGCAAGGTAAAGAACCGCTCAACCTGGGCAACCTGGGGCGCAGCTCGATCGCCGACCTGACGGTGAGCAGCATCACCCCCAACCCGACGGCTCTCACCGTGGGCGTGAACGCCTCCGCGAACCTTCAGGCTGTCGCCGCTGAAGTCCTCCAGGGCTTCGTCAGCGTCTACAGGGGGTATGTCGAAGGCGGCACCACCCTCAAAGTGTGTGAAGCACTACCGGGGCACTGCGCCACCCAAGGCGAAAAAGAAATCGCTGCCGCAAAAGCCAAAGAAGAAGGCGAAAAAGTCGAAAAAAACCACATCTCCGCCGGAGAAGGCCTGGGCACCTTCGCCTTCACCGCGCAGGGCGAATAACAGCAGCAATTCCCGTTACGGGAGCAGCATCAGGGGCGGCCTTCGGGCCGCCCCTTTTCGTTTGGCCGCGAGCAGCGCCCGGCGGGCCCGCTCCGGCTCGCGCGATGCCTCAGTCCTTGGCGCCGACCAGGCTCTCGACGCCGGCCTGGTCGATCG
The DNA here is from genome assembly GCA_036257815.1 of Solirubrobacterales bacterium. Taxonomy (GTDB): domain Bacteria; phylum Actinomycetota; class Thermoleophilia; order Solirubrobacterales; family 70-9; genus VAYN01. The sequence continues at coordinate 43,521 of DATAEW010000034.1, read as the reverse complement.
TCTTGCGCAGGCCGTCGATCAGCTCTACGGTCGGTTCCCAGCTCAGCAGGTCGCGGGCGCGGGCGATGTCGGGGCGGCGCTGCTGGGGATCGTCGACCGGCAGTGCCTCGTGGACGATCTCCGAGCGGGAACCGGTGACCTCGATCACCGCCTTCGCCAGCTCCAGCAGCGTGAACTCGCTGGGGTTGCCGATGTTGACCGGCAGGTGGACGTCGGACTCGGCCAGGGCGACGATGCCGCGGATCAGGTCGTCGACATAGCAGAAGCTGCGCGTCTGGCTGCCGTCACCGAACACGGTCAGCGGCCGGTCCTGCAGCGCCTGGCGCAAAAAGGTGGGGATCGCGCGGCCGTCATGCGGGCGCATCCGCGGCCCGTAGGTGTTGAAGATGCGGACGATGCCGGTGTCGAGGCCTTGCTGGCGGTGGTAGGCCATCGTCAGCGCCTCGGCGTAGCGCTTTGCCTCGTCGTAGACGCCGCGCGGGCCGATCGGGTTGACGTGCCCCCAGTAGTCCTCGCGCTGCGGGTGCACCTGCGGGTCGCCGTAGACCTCGCTGGTCGAGGCGAGCAGGAAGCGGGCCCGTTTGAACTTGGCGACGCCGAGCATGTGGTGCGTGCCGTGCGAGCCGACCTTCAGGGTGTGAAGGGGCAGCCGCAGGTAGTCGATCGGGCTCGCCGGCGAGGCAAGGTGGTAGACGAAGTCGACCTCCTCGGGGATCTCGACGAAGCTGGTGATGTCGACGTTGCGGAACTCGAAGGACGCCTCACGGATGTGGGCGATGTTCTCCAGCGAGCCGGTCTCGAGGTTGTCGAGGCAGATCACCCGATGGCCCTTGCCGAGCAGGTGTTCGCAGAGGTGGGAGCCGAGGAACCCCGCCCCGCCGGTGACCACGCAGGTCGTCATCGTCTCGATCCTATCGGGACAGAGCCGCGACCGAATCGCGATGCCATCTCTGCAATTTCCGGCGAACGACGCCGGAGAAACGTCCAAAAGGGGGGAGAGAAGCGCGGAAGTCGTGACTTGCGCTGGCATGTTTTTTGGATTGGAAATCTGAAGCGGGGCGGGGAGGCTGAGCGGTGAGTCGAAGTGAGGGGAGGGCGGCGGGCGCGGCGGTGGCCGGAGTGAGCGCGGCGGCGCGCAAGCGGGCCGTCGTCGAGACCTACGCCAGGCACGAGGCGGCGCTGCGACGCACCGCCCGGCGTTACTCGATCTGCGCCGACGACGCCGAGGACGCGCTGCAGCGGGGTCTCGAGATCCTCCTCACCAAGGCGCCGACCACCGACCAACGGGAACTGATCCGCTGGACGCAGACGGTCGTCAAGCACGAGGCGCTGGCGGTGCGCCAGGAACGGGAGCGGATCCTCGCCGGCCCGGCCGCGGCCCCAGCTGGCTCCGGCGTCGAGGACTGGCTGGCCCTGATCCCGGCGCCGGCCGACGGCCCGGCGGAGCGGTTGGAGCGCCAGGAAGCGGTCGCCCGCAGTCGCGAGGCCCTGCAGGAGCTGAAGCCGCAGGAGCTGCGGGCGCTCGGGCTGCTCGCCGAGGGTTATTCCTACGCCGAGATCGGCGAGATCACCGGTTACAGCAGGACCAAAATCAACCGCTGCCTGGCGGAGGGCCGGGAGCGGTTCCGGAGCCTGATCGCGCGCAGCGAGGATGGCCGGCGCTGCGCGGAGATGGGCCCGCTGCTCTCGGCCTTTTGCGACGGCGAGGCCGGCGCCGAGGACGCGGTGCGGGTGCGCGAGCACCTGCGCGCCTGCGCCCATTGCCGGGCCACCCTGCGCTCCTACCGCGCCGCCCCCGCCGCCGCCGCAGCCCTGGCGCCGGCACTGCCCGCCGGGCGCTCGCTGCTGGAACGCGCTCAGGAGGCTGTGACGGGGCTGGCCTCGCGCTTTGGCGTTTCGGCCGGAGGCGAATCCGCGCTCTCGCAGGTCGCGGCGAGCGGAGGCACCCGCGGCGCCGGGATGGCGGTTCTCGCCAAGGCCCTGGCGGTCTGCGCCGGGACGATCGGCGGAGCGGCCGCATGCGTGGCGACCGGTGTCGTGCCGGCGCCGCTCGGGCTCGGCACCGACCCGGCAACCCGGCACCAACTCGAGCGGGCGGGTGAGCCGGCGGCGGCCGCAAGCGCGGAAGCGCCCGTCGTCGACTACGAAGCTGCCCCGCCGGCCAACGATCCAGAACCGCAACCGAAGCCCAGCCCCGACCACCAAGCGGCCCACCCGGCGCCGCCGGCGGCCACCGCCCCACCGATTTCAGGCGGCGCGGTCGAATACGTCCCGGCGCCCGAACCGGAACCCGCGGCGGCGCCTTCCGGCAGCGCCTCCGCCGGCGGCGATTCCGGCAGCGGCAACGCGGCTGGGGAGTTCGGCCCGTGAAGCGGCTGCTGTTCTTCTCCCCGCTGGCGATCCTGGTGGGCTGTTCGCTCCTCGGCCCTTTCCGAGCACTCGCGTTCGACCCCCAGTTCCTCGAACCGCGCGAGGTCAAAGTCGCCGGCGGAGCGGACGCATGGCATCCCGACCCCGAGTTCGGGGTCAGCTGGACGCGGACGATGCTCGGCACCGCATCGGAACCAAAGCCGGCGACCATCGTCTACCTGGTCCGCGACGCGGCTGGCGACGTCGTGATCCCAGCCGGCGGGCAGCGCTGGGTGGGCGATTTCCTCGAAAAGCTGCCGGTGCCCCCCGTCCCCGGCCGCTACACCGCGGAGATCTGGCTGGAGGCGAGCACCGGGGAGCAGGGCCCGCACGTGACCGCGCCCCTGCTCTTCGACGGCGCCCGACCGGGTGCGCCGCGCGTCACCGTCCCGGAGAGCTGGTTCGGCGGGGACACGGAACCGCGGATCGCGATCGCCGGGGCCGATCAGCCGACCCCGATCTCCGGGCTTCGCGGCTACGCGGTCTCCGTCGATCAAGAAGGCGCCAGCTCTCCCTGCTCGCTGAGCGACCGCTGCGCCGACTCCGAGATCGACCTGCCGGCGAGCGCCGCGCCCGGAGCGGTCCGCCTCGGCGCCCTGCCGGAGGGAGTGAGCACCATCCGGGTCGCGACGGTGTCGGGCTCCGGCGTTCGCTCCGCCGCAAACACCGCGGTCGAGGTCCGCGTCGACCTGACGCCGCCGTCGGTTGAGCTGCTGGGACAGCCCGCCGGCTGGGCCGCCGGACCGGTGCGACTGACGGCGAAGGCACGGGACGCCCTGTCCGGCATGGCGGCCGCCGGGCCGCCGGGGCCCCGCACGACGATCGCCGTCGATGGCGGCGCCGCGGCCGTCGCCAACGGGGACTCGGTGACGACCACGGTGAGCGGCGACGGGACTCACCGCGTCGCCTACTGGGCGCGCGACGCGGCGGGCAACTCGAGCGCTGGCAACGACCGCGCACCCGCTCCCGCCGTGGCGCTGGTGCGGATCGACGAAAGCCCGCCCCAGGTCCTCTTCGCCAAGGCACAGGACCCGAGCGAACCCGAGCGGATCGAAGTGCTGATCGGCGATTCGCTCTCCGGCCCCAGCGCCGACCGCGGCGCGATCGCGGTTCGGCAGGCCGGCTCCGGAGCCGCCTTCCAGCCTCTGCCAACCATGACCGCGGCCGGGCGCCTGACCGCGATCTGGGACTCCGGCTCCTTCCCGCCCGGGAGCTACGAATTCCGCGCCACCGGCTACGACCGGGTCGGTAACTCGGCCGCCGGCACGCGCCGCGCCGACGGCGCCCGGATGATCCTTCCGAATCCGCTGAAGCAGCCGGCGGAGCTGGAGTTCGGCTACGGAGGGCGGCGCCTGCAGTCGCGGCTGTGCAGGCGAACCGCGGCCGGGCACCGCTGCCGGCGCCGAACCATCAAGGATTTCGGCGAGCGACCGACGGCGCGGTCGATCCGCTGCGGACACGCGATCCCGGTCTCCGGGCGCCTGCTCTCCGCCACCGGCACGCCGCTCGCCGGAATGGCGGTCGAGGTCGTGGAGACCTTCGACCGAGGTTCGCTTGCGGAGACCCGGACGACCACGGTCCGAACCGATTCCGAGGGCGGCTTTGCGACCCGGCTGGCGCCTGGGCCGAACCGGCGCGTCGAGGCGGTCTTCGCCGGCGGCCCGTCCCTCTCGCGAGCCGCCGGACCCCTCCTGCGGTTGGCGGTCCTCGCCGCGGTGCGGATGCGCGCCTCCGCGGCCATGGCGACCGTCGGCGGCCGGCCGGTCCTCTTCAGTGGCCGCGTCGAGGGACCCGGCGCGAGGCTGCCGTCCGGCGGCCGGCCGGTGGAGCTGCAGTTCCGGGTCCCGGGAATGCCCTGGAGCGAATTCCGCACCGTGCAGACGGACGCCCACGGCCGCTTCCGCTATGCCTACGCCTTCACCGACGACGACAGCCGCGACGTCCGCTTCCAGTTCCGCGCCGTCGCCCCAAGCGCCGAGGGCTGGCCCTACGAAACCGGCATCTCCCGCCCCGTCTTCGTCACCGGTCGCTAGAGAATCGGCGATCGCTGAAGCTGAGAGTGCTCAGAACCAAGCGGGGCGACGACGAAAAGGGACCCGCATGCTGGTTGCATGCGGGTCCCTTTGAGGTGGCGCATCCGCGCCGGTTCTGGGTGCTCTCAGCGCAGGGCCGCGAGCTGATCGGTAACCGTCTCCACCAGGCCCTGGGCACGGGAGGTCTGCTCGTCGATCGTTTGGCGCACGCGCCGCTCGACCTCGCTGCGGTTGCGCTTCAGCGTCGTCTCGACCGAGCGCTGCCGCTTGCGGGCTTCGCGCTCGACGCGGTTGCGGGTCTTGCGGGCCTCGCTGGTGGCGCGGCGACGGGCGCTGGCGCCCCGGCGCTCGGTGCGTTTGATCGATTTCCGCAGCTGCGTGCGGTACGCCTTGATCTGCTTCTCCGCGCTGCCGCGATCGGTCCACGGCTCGACCAGATCGGATACCCGGTCGCTGACCGTGAGCACGACCCCGACCGGGAAGTCGACGGCGGCTTCGGCGGCGCTCAGCACCTGGCTCTTCTCCGCGGCGGCGGTCTTCGTCGCCGCGCGCTTGCCGGCACTGGCGGTGGCGCTGGCGGAGGTCTTCGCTTCGGTCGTGGCGCGCTTGGCTTGCGCCTTGTCTTTGCTGCTGCTGTTATGCGATGCCATGGGGTGAGACTCCCTTGATCGTGGGCTTCCTCGGCGAGCCCGAGTCTAACGAACATACGTTCTCTGCGAACACATGTTTGTAAACCCCTCCGCGAGCCGGGTTACAGCCGCCGCCGGCCCCCATCCTGCACTTTGTAACCCTCTGGGCTACAAAGTGCAGGGCCAGCCCCGCAGGTTCAGCCCCGCTCAGGCGGTCTGGGCCGACCGCACCGTCGCCAGGGCCGCCTCGCCGCGCGCGGCGGCAATCGGATAGCGGGCGTCGAGTCCGAGCGAGGCCTCCGGCAGAGAGAGCTCGCCGAAGGCGACGACGCCCCCCGCCTCGCGGACGATCAGCTGCGCCGCCGCGGCGTCGACCGAGCGGCACTCGCGCAGGCTCAGCATCGCGTCGAAGCGGCCGGCGCCGACGTAGGCGGCGGTGAGCGCGATCGAGCCGACCACCCGCAACCGGTAGGCCCGGTCCGCCAGCGCCGCCAGCGCCGGCAGCGCGCGCTTCGGCTCCGCCGACTCCAGTCCCACCACCTCCAGGCGCTCGGCTTCGGCGGCAACCCCGACCGGCGCCTCCCCGAGCCTCGCCCCGTCCCCGCGGCGGGCCGTGAACTCCTCCTCGGCGCCGAAGTCGTGGACGAAGCCGAACTCGATGTCGGCCATCGTCGCCCCCGAGGCGACGGCGATGCTGAGGCTGTGCGAGGGGATCGTGCGGCGGGCGTTGAGCGAGCCGTCGATCGGGTCGATCACCACCCGCGTCTCGCCGCCGGAGCCGAACGCGACCTCGCCGCGCTCCTCGGAGACGGCGACGAAGGAGGCGCCCTGGGCCGCCAGCCCCTCCAGCTCGGCGAAGACGATGTCCTCGCACTGGCGGTCGACGACCAGGGTGTGGTCGCCCCCCTCGCCGATCCCGTCGTAGACCGTGCGTTCCTCGCTGCTCGCCGTGGCGGCGAACAGGGCCCGCTGCGCCGCCACCGCGCGGCGGCAGATTCCCAGCCAGTCTGCGGAGAAAACGTCCATCGGCGGGATCGTATGGCGCGCTAGCGTTGGGCAGATGCCCGACCACCCCACCGAGGCCGCCTCGCGGGCGCAGCGAAGGGATGCCGTCGCCGTCCATGACGCCGGCCCGCTGCTGCTGCTCGGCGCCGCCGGCACCGGCAAGACCGAGCTGATCGCCCGCCGCCTGGCCGAGCTCGCCGCTCGCGGCACGGGGCCGGAGCGCGTCCTGGCGATCGGCTCGACGAGAGCCACGGCGCGGCGGCTGCGCGAACGCTCCGAGGCGATGCTGGAGGGGCCGTTCGAGGAGCTGTGGATCGGCAGCTGGGACACGATCGGCGAGCGACTGCTGCGCGAGTACTGCGACGCCGCCGGCCTGGACCCGTTCTTCGACGTCCTCGGGCCAGCCGAGCGGCTGGCGATGATGCTCGACCGGCTCGACGGCCTGCCGCTGCGCCGGCACGAGATCCGCGGCAACCCGGCCGGCCTGCTGGCCCGGCTGCTGGCCCGGATCGATGGGCTGAAGGCCGAATCGGTCGGTCCGACGACGCTGCAGGGGCGCGCCCAAGCCCGCGAGGAGGCGGCCACCGAGGAGGCCGAGCGCGAGGCGGCGCGGCGCGAGCTCGAGTTCGCCGAGTTCTTCTCGACCCACGACCGGATCCTCGCCGAGGCGGGCAGCCTCGACCGCGGCGACGTCTTCCTCGCCCTCGACTGCCTGTTCGTCGAGCGGCCGGACGTGCGGTCGGAGATCGCCACCCGGTTCGAGCACCTGATGGTCGATGAGCTGGAGGAGACGACGAGGGCCCAGCGGGCGATCCTCGAGACGCTCGCGGCCGACAACCCGAACCATCTCTACGCGCTCGAGGAGGCCGCGCCGCTCCTCGAATCCTGGTTCGAGGAGCTCCACCCCGGCGCCCGAGCGGTCCGGCTCGAGGAGCGCTTCCGGGTCCCCGCGCAGCGGTTCTGGCGCTGCGGCAACGAGCGGGCGCAGGCGCAGGCGGTCGCCCGCGAGGTCGAGCACCTGGTCGCGAGCGGCACCGCCGCGGAGCAGATCTGCGTCGTCGTCGGCGACCCCGGCCGCGACGGCGGAGCGGTTGCGGCGGCGATGGAGGAGCGCGGGATCCCCTTCCACCTCGCCGGCTCGGCGGCGCTCTTCCAGCGGCCGGAGGTGCGCGACGCGGTCGCCTGGTTGCGCGTCCTCGCCGATCCGGACGACTCGGCCGCCTCGGCGCGGGCGCTGACCCGGCCGCCGGTCGAGCTGCGCTCCGGCGACCTCGCACGGCTGACGACGATTGCCCGGCGCCGCAAGCTCGACATGGTCGCGGCCTGCGAGGCGGCGCTCGACAGCCCGCAGTTTCAACCCGAGGCGCGCGAGCGGATCGGGACCTTCCTCAAGCTCTACAACACCGCCTCGGCGGTGATGGAGGAGCGGCGGGCGGACGTCTTCGTGCGGCGGCTGATCGAGGCTGTCGGCCTGCGCCGGCAGCGGCTCTTCGCCGCCCAGCCGGAGGTCGCCGAGCGGCTGCTCGGACTCTCGCGCCTGGCCGAGCTGGCGACCGCCTGGGCGCGCCGCGAACCCCACGGCTCGACCCGGGGCTTCGTCGCCTACCTGAGCGCTGTGGCCGAGGCCGGGGTCGAGCCGGCGGGCGGCGAGGAGCCGCGCTCGGTCGGGGCGGTGCAGGCGATGGCCCCCGACGCGGTCAAGGGAATCGGCTTCGACCACGTCTTCGTGCTCGGCCTGGAGGCGGAGGGGGAATGGTCGCGGATCGGCTGGCCGGCGCGCAGCGGGCTGGTCTTCTCGCGGCTGGCCCGCGGCGAGGAGGGCGAGGCGGTGCCCTCGCGCTTCTACACCGAGGCGCTGGCGGCCGCCGGGGTCGATGAGGAGATCCACGAGGAGGAGCTGTTCGGCCCGGCGGAGGGCCTGCACGCGACCTACCGGACGCTGCGCGAGCAGGTCCTGGAGGCCTCCTGGCGGGCGGGGCGCGAGCTCTCCGAGCCGCGCCTGGACACGGCGATCGACGTCAACCGGGCGATCGCCCGCTACCTGGAGCTGCTGAAGCTGGCGGCGCTCGCCCAGCGACCGGGTGACGAGCCGACCGCGGAGGCGATCGCGGCGGTGAACGGGCTGCTGCGCCAGGTCGCGACGCCCGAGCAGCAGGCCGAGCTCGACGCCTCCTCACTCGACGCCTACCTGCTCGACTCCGAGCACGAGCGGGGCCGCCGCCTGGAGCTGATCGCCGCCCGCGAGGAGCCCTCGCTGGAGGCCTTTCTGCCGCGCCGCGGCGACGGCCGGCTCAGCCTCTCGGCCTCCGACCTGACCCTCTACCTGACCTGCCCGCTGAAGTACAAGTTCGCGCGCGTCTTCGGCATCCCGCAGGAGCCGACGATCAACCAGCGCTTCGGGATCCTGATCCACAACGTGCTCGAGCGCTTTCACAAGGAGCCGCCGGGAGACGAGGACGACGGTCTGCGCCAGCTCAACCGGCTCTTCGAGGCCGGCTGGCGTCGCAGCGGCTTCGGCTCCAGCGACGACGAGCTGCAGTTCCGCGACCGCGCCCGCGAGGCGCTGCGCCTCTACTGGGAGCGCGAGCGAATCGCCGAGGGGGAACCGGTGTGGCTGGAGCGCAAGTTCGACTTCAAGGTCGGCGAGCACCACGTCCGCGGCCGCGTCGACCGGGTCGACCGCCTGCCCGACGGCGACTACGAGCTGATCGACTACAAGACCGGCGAGCGCAAGAGCGAGGTCGAGCTGGAGAGCGACCTGCAGCTGGCGCTCTACCGCCTCGCCGCCCGCGAGGCCTGGGAAGTCGAGGCGGCCAGCGGCAGCTACTACTACGTGCTCGACGCCGACAAGGTCGTCGCGCCGACCAAGCCCGACGACGCCGAGCGGGTCGAGCGCACCGTGCTCCAGGTCGGCGAGGGAATCCTCGGCCAGGACTTCGAGCCCCGTCCCTCCCCCACGGTCTGCGGCTGGTGCGACTACCGGCTGATCTGCCCGGCCGCCGAGTCTTAGTTCGGCCTGAACTCGGGGCGGGCGCCTGACGTACCAGCCGGGCATGACGAGATATGGAAGATCGGTTGTGATCGCGCTTGGATGCCTGCTTGCCTTCTCGAGTGGGGCATCGGCATCGGACCTGAGGGCGGGCAGCCCGCCGCCGCTTTCGGCCCAGCGGGGCGATGCGGCCGTGACGGCATCCTTGGGCACCTACTGCTGGAACGGCTCCTCCTCCGCGCTATGCCTGGACGCCGGCTATCCGCTGCCGGTTCGCAAGCGGCTCAGCGTTTCGGCTGGCGACAGGGTGTCGCTGCGGATCGGGGCCCCCGCGGCACGGGTCGCGGTCTCGCTCCTCCACGTTGCCGGTGAAGCTGAAGATGCCCTCGCGAGGTTGAGGTCCAACCCCGCTTCGCCACGACGCGGGACCTGGGTAACGAAGCTGCCGCGCGACCTGATGACGGGCAACGTCCTCGACGTCTCCGTTGAATACGCGGACGACCAAGGGGACGCGGATTTCTGGGTCGGCCTCCGCGAGGCTCAGCCGGGGAGGCCGTGACGCCGGCCCTCAGCGGCCGTCGCCGCGCTGCTTGAGGAAGCGCTGGAACTCGCGGGCGATCGTGTCCGCGGAGGGCAGCTCCTCGCCCTCGTCGCCGAGCAGGTCGGCCTGTTCGGCCTCGATCCGAGCGACCAGCTCCTCGATCTCCGGGTTGGCGGCGACCGCGCGGCCGATCTGCTCCTCGTAGTCGTTGGTTTCCTCTTCCAGCTCGGAGGCCTCGACGGCGATCCCGGTCAACCCCTCGAGCCGGCGCAGCAGAGCCAGCGCCGCCTTCGGGTTCGGCACCGCGGCGACGTAATGGGGAACCGCCGCCCACAGCGAGGCGGAGTCGATGTCGGCCTGGCGGCAGAGGTCGTGGACGACGCCGACGATCCCGGTCGGGCCTTCGTAGCTCGAGCGCTCCAGTTCCAGCTCCTCGACCAGCTCCGCGCTGGTGGCGAGGCCGGTGATTGGAACCGGCAGGGTGTGGGAGACCTCGGCGATCAGGGCGCCGAGCGTGATCACCAGCTCGACCCCGAGCGCGTCGGCCGCGGTGGCGATCGTCTCCGAGAAGGTCCGCCAGCGAAGGTTCGGCTCGGTGCCGTCGAGCAGCACCAGGTCGCGGTCGGCGGTCGGCACGCGAACCGCAATCAGGTTGTTCTCCGGCCAATCGATCCGCCGCGTCTGCCCTTCGTCCATGCTGATCGTCGGCCGCGTCGACTGGAAGTCGAAGTACTCCTCCGGGTCGACGTGGGCGATCAGCTCGGAATCGAGCGCGTTGGCAACCGTCGCCAGCGCCGTCGAGGCGGCCGCGGCGGCGTCGTTCCAGCCACGGAAGGCGCAGACCAGGATGGGCGATCGCAGGTGCGGCAGGTCGCCTTCCCAGGTGAGCGAATCCACGCTTTTGAGCGTAGAGCATGCGGCTCGCGACCGAAGGCCCTTCAGGGAGCCGCCCGGGCGCGGCGCACGAGCTGGATCGCCATGAACAGCGCCAGGGCGGCGAAGGAGAGCTGCAGGACGCGTTCGGAGACGTGGTTGGCGATCCCGACGCCGACCAGCACTCCGAGCGGTGAGAGAGCGCCGATCGCGATCGCCTCGCGGATCCGCACGTTGCCGTAGCGGTTCTGCCGGTAGGCGCCGGCCAGGGCGACGACCACGATCATCAGCAGCGAGGTCGACTCTGCCTCGACCTGGCTGAGGCCGAGGCAGACGGTCAGGGCGGGAACGAAGAGGACGCCGCCGCCGACCCCGACGAGCCCGCCCGCGAGCCCGCCGGCAGCGGCGATCAGCGCCGCGGCAAGCTCGCTCATTTGAGGATCAACTCGATCGCGATCGCGACCAGCAGGCCGGCGAAGAGGTAGGAGACGGCACGCTGGGGGATGCGCTGCTGGATCGCCGTGCCGAGGACGACGCCGCCGATCGCCGGGATCGCCAGCAGCAGCCCGGTGAGGACGTGGACGTTGCCGTAGATGCCGCCCTGGGCGAGCGCGCCGAGCAGCCCGATGAGGACGATCGCCGCCAGGCTGGTCCCGGTGGCCAGCCGCTCGCCGTAGGCGAACCAGAAGATCAGCAGAGGGACGATCACGGTGCCTCCCCCGACCCCGAAGAGGCCGCTGAAGGCGCCGGCCAGGCTGCCGATCGCGGCCAGCTTCAGCGTCTGGTGCGATCGCTGCGCGCCGGCCAGGGACGACATGCGGCGATACTAAGTGCTGTGCCTCGCGAATTTGAGCGCGCTGAGACGGGGGAGGGCGCCTGGCGCACGCTGCTCGAGCCGTTGCGCAGCGCCCCCGCCCGGGCGGCGGTCCTCACCGACGTCGACGGGACGCTGGCGCCGATCGCCGCGCGGGCCGAGGAGGCGACGGTGCCGGGGGCGGCGCGCGAGGCGCTGGCGACGCTGAGCGAGCGCTTCGGCCTGGTCGGCTGCGTCTCCGGGCGGCAGGCGCTTGAGGCGCGGCGGCTGGTCGGCCTCGACGGCCTCGCCTACGCGGGCAACCACGGCCTCGAGCTGCTGTTCCCGGGTGAGCGGGAGCCCCAGCGGGACCCCTCGCTGGCGGGCCGCGAGCGCGACGCTTCCACCTTTCTCGAGGGTCTGGCGGCCGACCGCCTCGGCGCCGCCGGCTTGCGGCGCGAGGACAAGGGACCGATCCAGGCGCTGCACTGGCGCGGCGCCGGCGACGAGGCGAGGGCGGAGAAGCGAGCGCACGAAATCGCCGTCGAGGCCGGCAAGGCGGGGCTGGAGCCGCGCTGGGGTCGCAAGGTGCTGGAGCTGCGCCCGCTCGGCGGCGGTGGCAAGGACCAGGCGGTCGCCGCGCTGCTGGCCGCCGACGGCGTCGATCGCGTGGTCTACGCGGGCGATGACCGCACCGACCTCGACGCTTTCCGCCGCCTGCGCGAGCTGCGCGAGCGCGACGAGCTGGCGGCCACGGTCTGCGTCGGCATCGTCTCCTCCGAGGCGCCGGCCGAGCTGGGCGAAGAGTCGGACCTGACGGTCGAGGGACCGGCGGGCTGGCTGCGCATCCTCGAGTGGCTGGCTGCATAGGTGCCCTACACCGATCTGCTCCGAGTCACCGTCTTCCTCACCGGCGCCGAGGCGACCGCCCTCGGGACGATCGGCGCCCTGGCGGCAGGCCGTAACGACGACGCGACGACGATCCTCGTCGCCGCCGCCTGGTGGCTGGCCTCGCTGGCGACCGGCCTCTACCTCGGCCGCCCCTCGCGTGCCCCCGACGGCGTCCGCGACGCCCTGGCGCACGCCCGCACCGCGACCTCGCTGCCGGCCGAGTCGCCGTCCCGTATTGCCCTCGGCCGCCTCTGGCCGATCGGGGTCACCGCGGTGATCGCCGGCGGCCTCGGCGTCTTCTTCCCAGGCGTCGCCGTGATCGGCGCCGGCTACGCCCTGATCGTCTCGCTGGCCTGGCACACCCGCGAGGCCGCCGTCCTCGGGATCGAGCAGCGTGACGGCGTCAAGTTCTACGTCGTGCCCAGCTCGGCCCTGCGTCCGATCGAGCTGGTGCGGACGCCGGGGTTGCGCAGCGACCGGCTGACCTACGGGGCCTAAGATCGCAGCAGCTTCTTGAACGCGCTCCAGGGCCGCGTGTTGGCGACGTCGGCGGCGGTCAGCCAGGCGCGCCGGGCGGTCGCCACCGCGTAGGCCATGTTGGCGAGCGTGTCGACGCCGTGGGCGTCGGTGTTGAGGATGATCGTCACGCCGGCCTCGGCGGCGAGCCGGGCGTGGCGGTCGGAGAGGTCGCGGCGGTTGGGGTTGCCGTTGATCTCCAGCATCGTGCCGGTCCGGGCCGCCGCCTCGGCCACCGCCTCGATGTCGATGCCGTAGGGCTCGCGGCGGCCGATCAACCGGCCGGTGAGGTGGCCGATGCAGTTGACCCGCGGGTTCTCGATCGCCGTCAGGACCCGCTCGGTCATCGCCTTTTCCGAGATCGCGAAGGAGGTGTGGACGCTGGCCACCACCCAATCGAGCGCCTCGACGAGATCGTCCGGGTAGTCCAGCGAGCCGTCGAGGCCGATGTTGATCTCCGAGCCGGCGAGCAGGCGGAAGGCGCGTCTGCCTTTGTTCCAGGCGCCGACCTCCTCGATCCGCTGCCAGAGCCGCTCGGCGCTGACGTCGTCGCCGAAGCCGTGGGTCGCCGAGTGGTCGGTGATCGCCAGGTACTCGTAGCCGCGCTCGCGGGCCGCCTCGGCCATCTCCTCGAGCGTGTTGCGGCCGTCGGAGAGGGTGGTGTGGGAGTGCAGGTCGCCGCGGACGTCGTCCAGCTCGATCAGCTCGGGCAGCTTGCCTTCCCGCGCCGCCTTCAGCTCGCCGCGGTTCTCGCGCAGCTCGGGCTCCACGTAGGCGTAGCCGAGCCGCTCGTAGACCGCCGCCTCGCTCTCGCAGAGCTCGACCTCGCCGCTACGGGCCTCGGTGATCCCGTGCTCGGAGACCGAGAGGCCGCGGGCAACCGCCTCTTCGCGCAGCTGCACGTTGTGCGCCTGGGAGCCGGTGAAGTGCTGCAGCAGGTTGCCGAAGGCGGCCGGCGGGACGATCCGCAGGTCGACCGAGATCCCGTTGTGGGTCTGGGCGCGAACGCCGTTGGGGCCGGGGTTGCCGGCGGCGGCGATCAGCGGGTGGGAGACCAGGTGCTCGGCGAGCGCGGCCGGCTCCTCGGCGGTGGCGATCAGGTCGATGTCCTTGCAGGTCTCGGCCCAGCGCCGCACCGAGCCCGCGACCTCGACCCGGTTGGCGGCGGGGTGCTCGCGCAGCGCCGCCGCCAGCTCCTCGGCCACCGGCTTGACCTTCGAGAGCAGCAGCCGCCCGGGCCCTTCCCCCGGCTCGCCGAGCCGCTCGAGCGCCGCGAGGATGTTCTCCTCGGCCTTCGGCCCGAGCCCTTTGACGTGGCGGATCTTCTCCGCCTCGGCCGCCGTCTTCAGGTCCTCCATCGAGGAGATCTCGAGCTCCTCGAAGAGGCGTCGCGCGGTTTTCGGGCCGACTCCCGGGACCCGCGTGACTTCGATCAGGGTCGGGGGGAATTTCGCCTTCAGCTTCACCGCGGCGGGGATCTCCCCGGTCGTCAGCAGCGCGTCGATCTTTTCCGCCAGCGTCTTGCCGACCCCCGGAACCTCGGTCGCCCGGCCCTGCGCTGCCAGCTCGGCCACCGAGATGGGGCTCTCGCGGATCGCCTTGGCCGCGGTCGAGTAGGCGAGGACGCGATATTTGACCGCCCCGTCGAGCTCGTAGAGGATGCCCAGCTCTTCCAGCGCGGCGGCGATCTCGGCGTTGGTCACCGGAGCAACTTAACCGGTCGCTTTAGGCCCGCTTTCCGAACCGGAATAGCATCCTCCCGATGTCAGCGGACAGGGGACCGGCTTGGCTGGTCCTGCCCACCTACAACGAGGCCGACAACATCGAGCCCTTCGTCGCGGCGGCGCGGGCCAAGCTGCCCGACTCGGCGCGGGTGCTGATCGTCGACGACAACTCGCCCGACGGCACGGGGAGGATCGCCGACCGGATCGCCGCGGGGCTGGAAAACGTCAGCGTCCTGCACCGGCCGCGCAAGGAAGGCCTGGGCCCCGCCTACATCGCCGGCTTCCGCCGCGCCCTCGCCGGCGGGGCGGGGCTGGTGCTGGAGATGGACTCCGACTTCTCTCACGATCCCGCCTACCTGCCGCGGCTGCTGGAGGCGGCCGAGCGCGCCGACCTGGTGCTCGGCTCCCGCTACGTGGCCGGCGGGGGGGTCAGCGACTGGGGTCCGCTGCGGCGGGCGATCAGCCGCGGCGGCAGCGCCTACGCCCGAATGGTCCTCGGGGTTGACGTTCGCGACCTCACCGGCGGCTTCAAGTGCTTCCGCCGCGAGGTCCTCGAGGCGATCGACCTCGACTCGATCCAGGCCCGCGGCTACGCCTTCCAGGTGGAGATGACCTACCGGACGATTCGCGCCGGCTTCCGCGTAGCCGAGGTGCCGATCGTCTTCCGCGAGCGCCAGGCGGGCAGCTCGAAGATGGACGGCACGATCGTCGCCGAGGCGATCTGGCAGGTGCCGCGCCTCCGCTTCGGCGGCGCTATACTTTCTGAAGTATTGAGGGACGAAACTTCGACTCGGGAGACCGATATCCAGTGACCGGCAAACTGACTGACGTAACCGACGCAACCTTCAAGGCGGACGTGCTCGAGGCCGAGGGACCCGTTCTCGTCGACTTCTGGGCGCCCTGGTGCGGTCCCTGCCGCGTCGTCCATCCGGTCCTCGAGGAGATCGACGCCGAGCGCGCCGATTTGAAGATCGTCAGCATCAACGTCGACGAGAACCAGCAGACGGCCACCCAGTACGAGGTCCTCTCGATCCCGACGATGATCCTCTTCAGGGACGGCGCGATCGCCAAGAAGATCGTCGGGGCGATGCCGAAGCGCCGCCTCGAGGCCGAGCTGGAGCCGGCGCTCGCCTGAGCGGCGACGCCCTCCTCGCCCCATGCCGTTCGTCCACATCCACTGGTACGAGGGCCGCAGCGACGAGCAGAAGGCCGAAATCGCCAAGCGCATCGAGGAGGCGCTCGGCGAGGTCGCCGGCGTCCCGCCCGAGCACTGTTGGGTGAAGTTCTCCGACTCGAAGAAGTCGGACCTGATCATCCCCGAGCCGGCCGGGGAGTGAGCGGCGACCCGGCCCGAAAATTCAGCGCTCGCTGATTTTCTCCCCCTATGAGGGGTCGTTTTCAGCATGCGCTGATTTTTCCCCGAACTCAGGCGCGGGTGACGGCGATCCGCAGGTCACGGCCGTCGATCGTCGTCGCGGCGCCATTGCCAGTGCCCTCGTAGGCGACGGCGGTGGCGAGAACCTCGCCGGCCAGGTAGTCCTCGTGGGCGCGGGCGGCCTCGAGCAGGTCGGGGTCGCCGCCCAGCGTCAGCTCGATCCGGTCGGTGATCTCCAGGCCGGCGTCCTTGCGGGCGATCTGCACGGCGTGGACGATCTCGCGGGCGAGGCCCTCGCGGCGCAGCTCGTCGTCGAGCTCGAGCTGCAGGGCGACCGCGTGGCCGGCCTCGGCCTCGACCTCGTACCCCTCCAGCGGCTGCAGGGCGAGGGTGATGTCCTCCGGGCCGAGGCCGTGGTCGACGCCGTCGATCGCGATCCCGATCTCTCCCCCTGCGGCGAGCACCGAGGCGACGTGCGCGGGGTCGAGCGCCTCGACCGCCGCCGCCACCTGCGGCATCCTGCTGCCGAAGCGCGGCCCGAGCGCCCGGTAGTTGGGCTTCGCCGTGTAGCTGACCAGCTCCGAGGTCTCGGTGACGAAGTCGAGCTCCTTGACGTTGAGCTCGGCGGTGACCAGGCCGGCGCGGGCTTCGATCGCCGCCCGCTCGGCCTCGTTGGCGACGATCACCGCCCGGCGCAGTGGCTGGCGCACCTTGGCCTTCGCCTGCGCGCGGGCGGCCCGGCCGAGCTCGACGGTCAGCCGCACGGCCTCCATCGCCGCCTCCAGGTTGGGGTCGGCGAGCGCCGGGTCGGGCTGCGGGAAGTCGCGCAGGTGGACCGAGTCGGAGAGGGGGCGTGGCGAGGTGCTCCCGGTGTCCGAGGGGACCTTGCCAGCGGCGCCGCCGGCCAGGTTGAGGTGGATCTCATCGGCGAGGAAGGGCGTGAACGGGGCCAGCATCGCCGCCGTCTCCAGCAGGCAATGGCGCAGCGTCGCGAAGGCCGCTTGGTCCCCGTCCCAGAAGCGGCGGCGGGAGAGCCGCACGTACCAGTTCGAGAGCTCCTCGACGAACTCGGCGATCGCCCGCCCGGCGGTCGTGCAGTCGAAGGCATCCATCCGCTCGCGGACCGTGGCGATCGTCGCCTGCAGCCGCGAGAGCGCCCAGCGGTCGAGGTCGGTCGCGGGCTGCGGCTCGCCGCGAAGGTCGAGTGGCCCCAGATCCTCCGCGTTCGCGTAGAGCACCCAGAAGGAGTAGGTGTTCCAGAGCGTGAGCAGGAACTGGCGCACCGACTCGCCGACCGTCTCGACCGAGAAGCGGTAGCCCGACCAGGGCTGCTGCGAGGTCAGGTAGTACCAGCGGAAGGCGTCGGCGCCGTGGGCGGCGATCACGTCCCAGGGGTCGACCACGTTGCCGCGGCTCTTCGACATCTTCTGCCCCTCGGGGTCGAGGATCAGGCCGAGGCAGACGCAGTTGCGGAAGCTCGAGGTGTCGAACAGCAGCGTCGACTCGGCGAGCAGGGTGTAGAACCAGCCGCGGGTCTGGTCGATCGCCTCGCAGATGTAGTCGGCCGGGAAGCGCTGCTCGAACTCGGCCTGCCCCTCGAAGGGGTAGTGGAACTGCGCGAACGGCATCGCGCCGCTGTCGTACCAGGTGTCGATCACCGACTCGACGCGCCGCATCTCGCCGCCGCAGGCGGCGCACTCGAGGACGACCTCGTCGATGTGGGGGCGGTGCAGGTCGTCGGGAACCTCGCCCTTTGCCCGCGCGGCGAGCTCGGCCACCGAGCCGGCGCAGAAGCGCTCCTCGCAGCCCTCGCCGCCGCACTCCCAGACCGGCAGCGGGGTCCCCCAGTAGCGGTCGCGCGAGAGCGCCCAGTCGACGTTGTTCTCCAGCCAGCGGCCGAAGCGGCCGTGCTTGATGTGCTCGGGGTGCCAGCCGATCGCCTCGTTGTTGGCGAGCAGGCGGTCGCGGGCCTGCGAGGTGGCGACGTACCAGCTCGACTTCGCGTAGTAGAGCAGCGGCGTGCCGCAGCGCCAGCAGTGCGGGTAGGCGTGCTCGTAGACCTGCTCGCGGAACAGCAGGCCGCGGCGCTCGAGGTCGGCGATCAGCGCGCTGGTCACCTCGGGGGCCTTGACGAACTCGCCCTCAAAGCCGCTGACCTGGGCGGTGAAGCGGCCGTCGAGGCCGACCGGGTTGTAGAGGCTGCGGTGGTCGGTCGGGTCGAAGATGCCGTTGGAGGCGGCAACCGTGTAGTCGTCTTCGCCGAAGGCCGGGGCGATGTGGACCAGGCCGGTCCCGTCCTCGGTGGTGACGAACTCGCCGGCGAGGACCGGGAACGGCTCCGCTGCGCCGACGCCCGGCCCGCCGTCGGAGAGCGCGAAGACCGGTCCGCGGTAGCGGCGGCCGACCAGCTCGGTCCCCGGGAAGCTGTCCAGCACCTCCGCCTCCTCCCCGAGCACCCGCTCGGCCAGCGGCTCGGCGAGCACCAGCACCTCGTCCTCCAACCGCGCCCGAACGTAGGTGACCGCGGGGTTGGCGGCGACGGCGACGTTGCCGGGAAGCGTCCAGGGCGTCGTCGTCCAGACCAGCAGCGCCTCGCCGCTCTCGCTCCCGTCCTCGCCCAGCAAGGGGAAACGCACGTAGATCGAGGGGTCCTCGACGTCCTCGTAGCCCAGCGCCACCTCGTGGGAGGAGAGCGCGGTGCCGCAGCGCGGGCAGTAGGGAACGACCTTGTGGCCCTCGTAGAGCCGGCCCTCGTCCCAGAGCTTTCGCAGCGACCACCAGACCGACTCGATGTAGGGGTCCTCGAGGGTCACATACGGATCGTCGAGGTCGATCCAGAAAGCGATCCGCTCGGTCAGCCGGTTCCACTCCTCGACGTACTCGAAGACCGACTCGCGGCAGCGGGCGTTGAACTCGGCGATCCCGTACTCCTCGATCTCCTGCTTGGAGGAGATCCCGAGCTGTTTTTCGACCTCCAGCTCGACCGGCAGGCCGTGGCAGTCCCAGCCTGCCTTGCGCGGCACCCGGTAGCCGCACATCGTCTTGTAACGCGGGTAGACGTCCTTGAAGACGCGCGCCAACACGTGGTGGGAGCCGGGGCGGCCGTTGGCGGTCGGCGGCCCCTCGTAGAAGCTCCAGACCTCGGCCCCCTCGCGGTTCTCCAGCGAGCGCCGGAAGACGTCCTCCTCGCGCCAGCGCTCCAGCACCCGCTCCTCCATCTGGGGGAACGACTGCTTGGGATCGACTGGCTCGAATCCGGGCATGAAGCTGACGATTCTATGAGCGCCCATGAAAGCGTGACTGTCGATCGAGCCGTCGGTGCGGCGAGGAGGTGAGACCACTAGGGTGGCGACCGATGGAGCGCTATGACCTGAACGGAAAGGTCGCCTTGGTCACCGGGGCTGCCCGCGGGATCGGCTTCGAGACGGCGCGACAGATGCACATGCGCGGCGCCTCGGTGGCGGTGCTGGATCTCGACCCCGGCCAGGCCGGCGAGGCGGCGGAGCGGATCGGCCCGCGGGCGATCGGCGTCGGCGCCGACGTCACCGACCAGGGGGCGATGATGGCCTCGGTCGCCGAGGTGGTGGAGAAACTCGGCGGGCTCGACGTCGCGGTCGCCAACGCCGGCATCGCCCAGCAGAGCTTCGCCACGGCGCGGGGGATCTCCGGCGAGGAATGGGAACGCGTCTTCGAGGTCGACCTGCTGGGCGTCTGGCGGACCGTGCGGGCGGCGCTGCCGCAGCTGGTCGAGCGCCGGGGCCAGATGGTGGTCGTCTCCTCGGTCTACGCCTTCGCCAACGGCTTCGGCAACACGCCCTACGCGGTGGCAAAGGCGGGGGTCGAGTCGCTGGGCCGGGCGCTGCGGGTCGAGCTGGCGCCGCACGGCGCCAGCGCCAGCGTCGCCTACTTCGGCTGGGTCGACACCAAACTGGTCCAGGACGCCTTCGCCCAGCCCGACGCCGAGCGCGTCCGCGATCTCAGCCCCGACTTCCTGCTCAAACGGATCACCCCCGACGAGGCGGCCGCCGGCCTGCTCCGCGGGATCGAAGAACGCGCCCCCCGCGTCTTCGTCCCCAGATGGTGGCGCTACGTCGCCGCCCTGCGCGGCCTGATCAACCCCCTGCTCGACAAGCGGATGGAGAACGACGCCAAGACCCAGGCGCTGGTTCGCGACCTCGACGCGAAGGCGCTGGGCGGGGTGGAGTAGAGACCACGCCGGTGGCCTCAGCTCGGCCGGGTCAGCCGCTCGAGCAGGACTACGACCGACTCGTAGGGGGCGCCGGTGGCGCGCTGCAGGCCGATCTCGCAGGTGCGGTTGCTGGAGAGGTGGGCGTCGAAGTCGTGGCCGGCCGGCTCGGCCGCGGCGAGCTCGGCGGCCTGCGGGCGGGTGGCCGACTCGGTCAGCTCGGGGTGGGAGATCCCGCGGTCGCCGGCGAAGCCGCAGCAGGTTGCCGTCGGCGGCACGTAGACCTCCTCGGCGAGGGCGGTGGCAAGCGCCCGCAGGCGCGGCGCCAGGCCCATGCGGCGGGTCGCGCAGGTCGGGTGGACCGTCGCCGAGCCGACCTTCTCGGCGACCTCGAGCCAGGGCAGCAGACGGTCGTGGGCCCAGGCGACCGAGTCGAGGATCTCCAGCTGCGTGAGGCGCTCGGCGTTCTCCTCGCTCAGCACCCCCGGACCCGGTTCGGCGGCGGCGTTGGTGCAGGAGGCGGCATCGATGACCACCGGCAGCGCCGCCTCGCCGCTCCAGGTCCAGAGCTTCTCGACGAACTCGTTCGCCTTGTGGCTGTGCGCCTCGGCGAAGCCTTTTGAGCTCCAGGGCAGACCGCAGCAGCTGCCGGAGACGTCTTCCGGGATCCAGACCGGCAGCCCGGCGCGGGCCGAGACCTCGACCATCGCCTCGACCACCCAGGCTCCGCCGTCGCCGCCGGAGCCAGCGAAGATGCGGTTGGTGCAGGACGGTAGGTAGACCGCGGCGGCGCCGGTGTGGAGGGTCGGCGGCAGGTTCGAGGAGGCCGCCCGGGGGAGGCCACGACCGCGCTTCGTGCGTCGCGCCAGCGGGCCGCCGAAGCGCAGGCCGACCCGGCTCGCGCCCTCGAGCGAGGCCCAGCGCTGGGCCCGCTTCAGCGCCCTCCGTTCGGCGGCCTCGCCGTGGCTCGCGTGGCGCAGCTCCTTGACCAGGCGGCCGGTGTCGATCCCCACCGGGCAGGCGAGCTGGCAGGAGCCGTCGGCGGCGCAGGTCTCGACCGCGTCGTAGGGGTACTCCTCGAGCAGCGCTCGCCGCACCGGGGAGCCCTCCGGCTGGCGCGCCATCTCGCGCCGCAGGACGATCCGCTGACGCGGCGTCGTCGTCAGGTCGCGGCTCGGGCAGACCGGCTCGCAGAAGCCGCACTCGACGCAGGTCGTTGCCGACTGCTCGATCGCCGGCGTCGTTTTCAGGTTGCGCAGGTGGACGCCGGGATCGCGGTTGAGGACGACGCCGGGGGCGAGCACGCCGTCGGGGTCGGCCAGCTCCTTGACCCGCCACATCAGCTCGGTCGCCTTCTGGCCCCACTCGCGCTCGACATACGGGGCCATGTTGATCCCGGTCCCGTGCTCGGCCTTCAGCGGGCCGTCGTACTTGTCGACGATCAGCTCCACGAGGCCGTTCATGAAGGCGTCGTAGCGCTCGAGGTCCTCCTGCTTTGAGAAGTCCGGGGTCAGCATGAAGTGGAGGTTCCCGACCGAGGCATGGCCGGCGACCCCGGGCAGGAAGCCGTGCTCGCCGAGCAGCGCCTGCAGGTCGCGCGCCCCCTCGGCGATCCGCTCCGGCGGCACGCAGACGTCCTCGACGATCAGCGCCGTGCCCGGCAGCCGCAGGCGGCCGATCAGCCCGTGCAGGCCCTCGCGGACTCGCCAGGCGAGCTCGACCTCCTCCGGGTCGCGGGTGAAGTCGATCGGCCGGATCGTCTGGCGCGGGGCGAGGATCTCGCCGGCCGCGGCGACCTGCTCGTCGAGCTCGGCGTCGCTCTCGCCGCCGTACTCGACCAGCAGCACCGCCGACTCCGGCGGCAGCTCCTTCCACTCCTCCGGCGCCCCGACCATGTTCCAGGCCGCGGTGATCAGCGCCGGCGCGACCATCAGCTCGACCGCCGTGGCGCCGCTGCGCACCAGCTCGGTGACCGGCTCGATCGCCTCGTCGATGCTCGGGAAGTGGACCCAGGCGGTGGTCGTCCGCGCCGGCAGCGGCACGGTCTCGAAGACGACCTCGGAGACGAAGGCGAGCGTGCCCTCGGAGCCGATCAGCAGCCGGCGGAAGATCTCCAGCGGCTGCTCGGCGTCGAGGAAGGCGCAGAGCCGGTAGCCGGTCGTGTTCTTGATCGCGAACTTGCGCCGGATCCGCTCGCTCAGCTCTGCGTCGGCGCGGATCTCCTCGCGGATCGCCTCCAGGCCGGCCACCAGCTCGGGCTCTTCGGCGGCGAAGCGCTCGGCGGCGTTGGGGGAAGCGGTGTCGATCGTCGTCCCCGAGGGCAGGGTGAAGGTGAGTGAGCGGACGGTCGAGTAGGAGTCCTTGGTGACGCCGCAGCGCATGCCGCCCGAGTTGTTGGCGACGACGCCGCCGACCGTGGCGACGTCGGTGCTCGCCGGGTCGGGGCCGAGCCTGCGGCCGAGCGGCGCCAGGACCCGGTTGGCGTGGCCGAGGATCGTCCCCGGCTTGACCCGGGCCAGCATCCCCTCCTCCTCCACCGCGACGCCGCGGAAGTGGCGCCGCACGTCGACCAGGATGCCGGCGGTCTGGCCCTGGCCGTTGAGACTGGTGCCGCCGGCGCGGAAGGTGACCGGGATCCCCTTCTCGCGGCCGAAGGCGAGGACCTTGGCGACGTCGGCGCCGTCGCGCGCCATCACCACCGCCCGCGGGAACAGCCGGTAGGGGCTGGCGTCGGAGGCGTAGCTGACCAGGTCACTGACCCGTCCCAGGACGCGGCCCGGGCCGAGCAGCGACTCCAGCTCGCCGCGCAGCGGCTGGGCGACTCCGCCGGCGAGCTCGTCGGGCGCCCGGTCGGCCGCCTGCTCGACCGGCGGCGGAGCCGGGACCTCGGGCTTGCGGGTCAGCAACGCCATCTCCTCTCCAGGCTAGAAGAGGGCCATTCCCGGGCTGACCGGGACTTCGACCAGCTCCGGCCCCGAGGAGGCCAGCGCCGCCTCGAGGGCGCCGCGCACCTCGTCGCGGTCGCGGGCCCGGTGCGCCGTGACGCCGTAGCCCTCGGCGACGGCGGCGACGTCGAGCTTCGGCAGGTCGAGGCCAGGGGCGCCGGCGACCTGCTCGACCTCGGCGAACCACTTGAGGATCGCGTACTCCTGGTTCTGCAGGACGAGGAAGGTGACCGGCGCCCGGTAGGCGACGGCGCTCCAGAAGGCGGTGATCGCGTACTGGGCCGAGCCCTCGCCGAGGACGCAGACGACCGGTCGGTCGGGCTCGGCGAGCTGGACGCCGACCGAGGCGGCGAGGCCGAAGCCGAGGCCGCCGCCGGCGCTGAAGTAGTAGCTGCCGGGCCGCGAGAGGCGCAGCTGGTTGCGCAGCGCCAGGGTGCTCGACGGCGACTCGAGGACGACGATCGCGTCCTCCGGTATCACCTCGCCGAGCGCGGTATGGACCGTGGAGGGGTTGAGCGGGTCGCTCGGCGGGATTTCCTGCGGCGCCGGGTTGGGCTCCGGGGCGGGCCGGCTGGACTCGGGGACCGCGGCCAGCAGCGCCTCCAGGGTCAGCTTGACGTCGGCGACGATCGCCTCGCCCATCGGCGCCCGCACCGCCTCGTCCGGATCGCTGGTGATCGCCACCAGCTGCGAGCCCTCGGCCAGCAGCGGCCCGGGGATGTGAGGGTAGTACGGGAAGACCGAGCTGCCGAGGACCAGGATCAGGTCGTGCCCCTCGAGCGTCTGGCCGACCGGCCCGATCGCCGGCGGCAGGACGCCGCGGAAGTTGGGGTGTCCCTCGGGGAAGCCGAGGCGGACTCCGCCGGTGGCCGGCGAGGCCCAGACCGGCAGCCGCTGGCGCTCGGCGAGGGCGACGGCGAGGTCCCAGGCGCCGGCTGCGTCGACGTCCGGGCCGGCAACCAGGACCGGGTCGGCGGCGCCGTCGAGCCGCTCGGCGAGGGCGCGAACCGCCTCGGGGTCGGCGACCGCGCGTCCACTGACCCGGCGCTCGATCGCCGCGCGGGCGTCGGCCTCGTCGACCTCCACCTCCCAGTCGTCCATCGGCACCGAGACGAAGACCGGGCCGCGCGGCGGCAGCGAGGCGAGGTGGGCGCCGTGGGCGAGGGCCAGCGGCACGTCCTCGGCCCGCGGCGGCTCATGGGACCACTTGACCAGCGGGTGCGGCATCCGGGTCGCGTCGCGGTTGGTCAGGTTGGCCTGCAGGGTGATCTGGGCCCGCGCCTGCTGGCCGGCGGTCACCAGCAGCGGCGAGTGGTTGGCCTGGGCGTTGAAAATCGCCCCCATCGCGTTGCCGACCCCCGGGGCGGTGTGGAGGTTGACGACCGTGGTCCTGCCGGAGGCCTGGGCGAAGCCGTCGGCCATCCCGACGACCACCGCCTCCTGCAGGCCGAGCACGTAGCGGAAGTCGCTCGGGAACTCGGCCAGCATCGGCAGCTCGGTCGAGCCCGGATTGCCGAACATCGTCGTCATCCCGTGGGCGCGGAAGAGGTCGAAGGTCGCCTCGCGGACGGTGGGCATCGGCGAACCCTATCCGCAACTTCCGTTGCAGGGAGAGGGATCCGGCGGCTCGCGGCGTCCGCGGTTCAAGCCGGCGGCGCGGTCGCGTCGATACCCGGAGGGTGAGGATGGAGACCCGCACCGGCGCGCGCGGTTCGGCGCGCATCGCCCTGGCCGTGGCGGTCTGCTGGCTGGCCCTGCTCGGCCTCGCCTCCGGCGCCGCCGCCGCCCCGCCAGCGCCGACCAGACTTGTCTACGCGCCGGGCGAGATCGTCCCGATCCCAACCGCGATCCCGCACGAAGCCGGCGACATGGTCGACCGGCGGATCGTTCCCGACCTGCGCTGGATCGCCGCCCGCTACCCGATCTACATCACCGACGGCTACTCCGGCCCGCTGCCGAACGGCGAACACGTCGGCTGCAACATGTGCCACGCCCGCGGCTCCGACCACTACAACGGGCTCGCCGTCGACGTCGTTCCGCTGGACGGCGGCACGACCTGCGACGCGACCTGGGCGCCGGTCACCGAACTCGCCCTCTGGGCCGAGCCGACCCAGAACCACCCGGTCGCTCCGTTCCGCTGGGTCGGCTACAACGGCGACGCGGGCCACGGCTGCGGCAACCACCTCCACCTCTCCTGGAACCACGCCCCGGCGTCGCGGTTCCAGCTCGCCGAATGGGTCGAAGCCTTTCCGGTAGGCCCCGGGGAAGCCGGCGAACGCTCACGCAGCAAGAAGAAGAAGGGCCCGGCGGCACCGAAGCCCGCGCCGCCGCCTCCGCCTGGCCCCGCCGGCGGCATCTCGCGCGAGCCGACCGGCGGCGTCGGCTACCGGGAGAGGACCGAGGGCCCGACCGGCGGTATCGCCGCGCGCGGCGACTGAGCAATTCCCGGGGCCACACCCCCCATCCCCCCCCTGCCTTTTGTAACCCACAGGGTTACAAAAGGCAGGGGGTGGGCCTCATAGGATGCGGTCGATGCGGACCCGCATTGCGATCGCCCTGGGGATCCTCTCCGCCCTGCTCGCTGTGGGGTGCGGCGGTGGACGCGGCGACGACTCGACTCCGGTCGCCTGCCTGGAAGGGACGGGCACCTACCTGAAGGCGCTGCGATCGGCGCCTGGCGCGGTCCGCCTGGCCGGTGAGACGCCGATCTCCGACTGCCTGGTCGTCAACCAGCAGGGCGGCGATCTCGCCACGCTCGGCGAAGCGACGGTCGAGGCGGCGACCCAGCTCAACGCCCGAGCCCGGGCGGAAGACGGGGCCGAGGCCGCGCTGCGGCTCGGCTACCTGATCGGCGCCGCGCAGCGCGGGGCCGATGGCACCGAAGGGATTCACAGCGACCTGATCCGCCGGCTGACGATCGCCGCCCGTTTCAGCCCCGACCGCCGGCCTCTCTCCCCCGCCTTCCTCGCCGCCTACGAACGCGGTTTCGCTGCCGGGCATTCCGGCGGCTGAAGCCGCGTCCGCAGTGGGCCGCGACAGCGACGGGGGCGAGCGCTCAAACAAAGGAGAGACCGCGGTCGCGGGCGCGCTGCGGCGTGGCCGGCGAGCGCAGGACGCGCACGCGCTCACCGTCCAGCGGGTCGCCGGCCTCCAACCTGACCGCCGAGGAGCCGCTGTCGCGAACAGGCGACTGGGGCGCCTGCGCATCCTCCACCTCAACCAGGACGCCCCCTGGTTGCGTTTTTTCCGGCGGCCGGGAGAGCCGGCGTGCGGATCGAGGCGTTGCACGGGGCCAAGGAGAGGCGCGCGTGCGGCTGCTCAGGCGGGGAGCCAGACCGCTGACCCGCTTGCTCACCGTCGCCGCCTCGGGGTGAATACGCTGCCTGGTACCACCAAACTCCCCGACGGAGGCTTTCCTTGACTGAGCAGCTCTGGGGTGGCGAGACCACCAAGGCGGTAGACAACTTCCCGGTGTCCGGCCAACGGGTGCCGGTGCCGGTCGTGCGCTGGCTGGGCCGGATCAAGTCGGCTGCCGCGGAAGCGAACGGCGCCCTGGGCGAGCTCGACGCCGACCTCGCCGACCGGATCGCCGCCGCCGGCCAGGAGGTCGCCGAGGGCCAGCACGACGACCAGTTCCCGATCGACGTCTTCCAGACCGGCTCCGGGACCTCCTCGAACATGAACGCCAACGAGGTGATCGCCAACCTGGCCGGCGAGGGGGTCCACCCCAACGACCACGTCAACATGGGCCAGTCCTCCAACGACGTCTTCCCCTCCGCCGTCCACCTGGCGGCGCTGGACGAGGTGACGCACGACCTGCTGCCGGCGATGGGCGGCCTGGAGGCGGCCCTGGAGGGCAAGTCGGGGCAGTTCGCCGACGTCGTCAAGGCCGGCCGCACCCACCTGATGGACGCGGTGCCGGTCACCCTGGGGCAGGAGTTCGGCGGCTACGCCGCCCAGGTGAGGCTCGGGGTGCAGCGGGTCGAGGGGACCCTGCGACGGCTCGGCCAGATCCCGCTCGGCGGCACCGCGACCGGGACCGGGCTCAACACCCACCCCGAGTTCGCCGCCCGAGTGCGAGAGAAGCTCGCCTCCGACACCGGCCTGGCGATCTCCGAGCCGCTCGACCCGTTCGAGGCGCAGGGCAACCGCGACGCCTTGGTCGAGCTCTCGGGCGCGCTCAAGGTCTACGCGGTCTCCCTCAACAAGATCGCCAACGACCTGGCGCTGATGGGCTCCGGCCCGCGCGCCGGGCTGGCCGAGCTGCGCCTGCCCGAGCTGCAGAAGGGCTCCTCGATCATGCCCGGCAAGGTCAATCCGGTGATCCCCGAGGTGGTGATCCAGGTCGCCGCGCAGGTGATCGGCAACGACGCCGCGATCACCGTCGCCGGCAGCCAGGGCCAGTTCGAGCTCAACGTGCGGGTGCCGCTGATCGCCCGCAACCTGCTCGACTCGATCAGGCTCCTCGCCTCCGCCTCGCGGCTGCTGAACGAGAAATGCGTCGCCGGCCTGCAGGCCAACGAGGAGATGACCGAGCGCCATGCCGAGGCGACCCTGGCCACCGCGACCGCGCTCAACCCCCACATCGGCTACGACCGTGCCGCCGAGATCGTCAAGGCGGCGGCGGAGTCCGGCCGCTCGCTGCGCGAGGTCGCCCTCGAGCAGGGCGTCGAGCCCGCGGTGCTCGAGGAGGCGCTCGACCACCGCCGCATGGCCCGGCCTCACGAGTAGTGGCCGACCGGCCACACGAGTAACACGGGACAACACACGGCCGGCAGCCTCGCGTCGCCCAACGCCCTCACGGTCGAAAGGAGGTTGTGTACTTTAAATTACCTAGTATATTCGGCCAACATCGGGTATACCTCCGGGACTTCAGTCCTTCGAGCATGGAGCGGTGAGCGCGATGAATCAACCCGCTGACGCCAGCGAACTGCAAATCATCGGAGCCGCATACGGCCAGGGAAAAGTCACCTCCAAGGTGATCGAATTGGTCAACCGCACGACGACGCCGCAATCGCTCTCGGTCCAGGCCAGCAACGCGGTGTTCGGCGATACCTGGCCCGGCTACGTGAAGGTCCTCACCGTCGCCTACCGCTACGGCAGCACCGGCAGCGTGCAGGTCGCCGCCGTGACGGAGAACCAAACGCTGACGATCGGCGCCGAGGAGCAGGAGGGGTCGCTGGAAGCGGAAGCCGCGGAGACGACCGGCCCGACCCTCTCGATCCTCGCCGCGACCTACGGACCCGCGAACGAGACCTCGAAGGTGCAGGGCATGGTGGACCAGAGCACCCAGACGCTCTCGGTGCCGGTCAACAACACCACCTTCGGCGGAGATCCGTTCCCGGGACACGTGAAGACCCTCGTCGTCGTGGCCGCTTACAAAGGTCAGGTGCCGTTCGTCGACATCACCACCGAGGGCGGTACCTACAACCTCAAGTACCGCCCTCCGCTCCAGATCCTCAGCGCCTCCTGGGGGATCGGCGACGTGCTGACCAGGGTCCAGAGCGCGGTCTCCCGACGAGCGTTGAGGGTCGAAGCGACCGACGCGAACCTCGGCGACACCTGGGTCGGCGTGCGCAAGTCGCTCGACGTCGTCTACCGCTATCAGGGCAAGCAGCCGCAGCTCGCGATCGTCAGCGAGGGCGAAACCCTCTCGGTGGACTACGACCCCGACGCCCTTTCCGAACAACCGCCACCGCCCGATCCGCGCGCCCTCAACCTGATCAAGGCCGCCTACGGCCGCGGCGACGTCACCGCCAAGGTCGCGCCTCTGATCACGAACAACGAACTGCACCTGATCGCGAACGACGCCACCTTCAGCGACACCTGGCCCGGCGTGCGGAAGTCGTTCTCCCTGACCTACAGCTGGGGGCCCCAGCAACCGCTCGACCTGGTGGTCCCGGAGAACGGCAACGTCGATATCACGGCCGCCGAACCGGACGTCGTTCCCGCGCTCGTCTCCATCGGAGGGCTGATGGCGAATGAAGACAAGATCGCCCTCGCCACCGGGTACGGCAATTTCTGGGCCGTGGACCCGAGCGGCAAGGTGGTGGCCAGCGCTACCTCCCGTCAGGACGGGGCGGACTTCACCGTCGGCTGGTCGCTGACCCATCCCGATCAGATCTCCCTGGCGACCAGCGCGGGAAACGTGGTCGCGGCGGCGGATGGGACCCTCCACGTGATCGCCGGCGGGACCCCGGCCGTGTTCACGCCCGCCGTCTCGACGCTGGGGACGGTGGCCCTCGGGGTCGCGGGCGCCGGGTGGTGCACGGCCGCGATGGACGGGTCGATCACCGCAAGCGGCAACGATCCCCAGGGATCGCAGGCGGCGTTCTCGCTCTTCCTCAAGCCCACTCAGGCAGGAACCGAGAACCATCTTCGGGCATACGGCCTCGATTCTGTGGACGACGAGTCGCTGCCTTCGCCGCAGGTCCTGAAGGTGGGTTGGGACCTGACCGGCGGGTTCGTGGCGGCGATCGGGCTGGGGCCGCTGCTCTCGGAGGGGAAAATGTCGACCGGAGTGTGGTCGCTGCTGCGGTCGAGTCCGAGGGTGAGCGCCGCGATCGACGCGATCTTGAATGGGGTGAAACGGGAACCGTGGAGGACGCTCGCCGTGGTCTCGTGCGTCAGCGTGGTCACCGAGCTGTTCCGCGAGGGTCGGCTCTTCGCCGTGCTGCGCCTGCTCGTCGAAACGGCGACCTGGTGGGGAGTGGCGTGGCTGGCGACCCAGGTGGTGGCGAAACTGTTCAACCCCGAGATCTGGGCCGCGGAGCTCTTGGTCTCCTTCGGCTTCTGGGTCTGGACGACCACGACCGACGTGCTGGCCTGGATCAACTCCGGGCAGGAGCAGGCGAGCCGAGCGACCCTCAGCCCTGGAAGGTAACGAACCGCTCCTCGGTCAGCTCCTGGACCGCGAAGGCCGGGCCCTCGCGGGTGTTGCCGGAGTCCTTGACGCCGCCGTAGGGCATCTGGTCGGCGCGGAAGGCGGGGACTTCGTTGACCATCACGCCGCCGAACTGCAGGGTGCGGCCGGCCTGCATCGCGCGGCCGAGGTCGCGGGTGAAGACGCCCGCCTGCAGGCCGAACTTCGAATCGTTGGCCATCGCCAGCCCCTCCTCGAAGGAGGAGAAGGTGTCGATCGTCGCCACCGGGCCGAAGACCTCCTCGCACCAGACCTTGGAATCCTTGGCGGGATGGGCGAGCAGGGTCGGCGCCAGGCAGCGGCCCTCGTCGACCAGCTCGCCGCCGGTCAACAGCTCGGCGCCCGCCGACACCGCCTCCTCGATCCACTCCCTGACCCGGTCGCGGTCGCCCGGCGTGATCAGCGGCCCGACGTCGGTCTCGGGGTCGAGCGGATCGCCAACCTCGAGCTGCTCGACGTTGGCGACGAGCCGCTCGGTGAACGGCTCGGCGATCGCTTCGTGCAGGAGGATGCGCTGAATCGAGATGCAGACCTGGCCGGCGTGGGCGAAGGCGTGGACCTGGGCCTTGTCGGCGGCCGTCTCCCAGTCGCCGTCCTCGTTGACGACGAGCGGCGCGTTGGAGCCGAGCTCGAGGTTGACCTTCTTGTGGGGGACCGAGGAGCGGATGCCCCAGCCGACCTTGGCCGAGCCGGTGAAGGTGATCGCCCCGACCAGCTCGTGGGAGACCAGGGCGTCGCCGACCGAGGAGCCCGGCCCCGGGACAACCGAGAGCCAGCCCTCGGGCAGCCCCGCCTCGAGCAGGACCTCGGCCAGCTTCAGCGCCGTGATCGGCGTCTGGCCGGCGGGCTTGAGGACGACCGCGTTGCCGGCGGCGATCGCCGGCCCGAGCTTGTGGGCGACCAAGTTGAGGGGGAAGTTGAAGGGGCTGATCGCGCCGACCACGCCGTAGGGGACGCGCAGCATCACCCCGAGCTTGCCGACGCCCCCGGCCGCGGCATCCATCGGCACCGTGCCGCCGGTCAGCTTGCGGGCCTCGACGGCGGAGAAGGTCAGCGTGTCGACGCAGCGGCTCGCCTCGACGCTTGCCGTCTTCAGCGGCTTGCCGGCCTCGGCGGCGATCGAGTGCGCGAGGTCGTCGACCCGCTCCTTGGCCAGGTGGGCGGCGCGGTCGAGGACTTCGGCCCGCCTGTGCTGCGGGAAGTCGGCGGTCTCGAAGGCCTCGTGGGCGGCGCGCACCGCGCGGTCGACGAGCGCGGCGTCGCCCTGGGCGACCCGGCCGACCACGGTGCCGTCATACGGACTCCTCACCTCGTCCCAATCGCCGGTCTCAGTCCACTCGCCCGCCACGAGGAGCTTGTGGTCGACCGCTGCGGCAGTCTCGGTAGCCATCGCTCGTTCCTCCTGTGTCCTCTTGCTCTACACCAGCCTAGCTCCCCCGCAAGCTCGGCTTCAGCGGCCGCAGGGCGCGACCATCCGGCGGCGAATCTGTTCCCGGAACCGGTTGTATCGAACTACCGCTGCCCGGTGAGGATGAACCTGCGCCACCGCTTGCTCCTGACCGTCGCCGCCGTCTGCGGCCTCAGCTTCGCCACCTCCGCGCCGGCCTCGGCCGGGGTCAGTTGGATCGTCCACGGGCGCGGCTTCGGCCACGGCGTGGGGATGAGCGCCTACGGCGCCTACGGCTACGCGCTGCACGGGCGCGACTACCGGTTCATCCTCGGCCACTACTACTCGGGGACGACCCTTGGCACGCTGCCGGGGCCGCGGGTGGTTCGCGTGCTGCTCGACATCTCCTCCGGCGACCTCGGCTTCAGCGCCGCGACCAGCGCCTGCGGCCGGCAGCTCGACCCTCAGCGCCGCTACGAGGCGCACCGGGCCGGCGACTCGGTCAGCCTGCGCAGCGCCGACGGCAAGGTGCTCGTCGACTGCGGCCCGAAGCTGCGCGCCGCGGGTGCCGGGAGGATCGCGATCGCCGGCCTGGGCACCTACCGCGGCGCGTTGGAGGCGGTGCCGACCGCCAGCAACCCGCGCTCGCTCAACGCCGTCAACGCGCTGACCGTCGAGCAGTACGTGAAGGGCGTGATTCCAAACGAGTCGCCGCCCTCCTGGCCGCTGGAAGAGCTGCGCGCCCAGGCGGTCGCCTCGCGCTCCTTCGCCCTCACCGCCGGCGTCGGCGGCCACGGCTTCGACCTCTACGCCGACACCCGCAGCCAGGTCTACAGGGGCCTGGAAAGCGAGTACCCGCGGAGCAACGAGGCCGCCGCATCGACCCGCGGCCAGGTCGTCGAATACCAGGGGAAGGTCGCCGAGACCCTGTTCTCGGCCTGCTCGGGCGGCCACACCGAAAACATCCAGGACGTCTTCGGCGGCCCGGCGCTCCCCTACCTTCAGGGCGTCCCCGACCCCTTCGACTACTACTGCCCGCTGCACACCTGGACGCTGCACTTCACCGGCCCGGAAATCAGCTCGCGGCTCAGTGCCTACCTGGACGGGAAGCTGCGGCGAGTGGTGATCACCAAGACCGGCGCCGTGCCGCGGATCGTCAGCGCCAGGCTCGTGGGCAGTCGCGGCACGACGACGGTGAGCGGCGAACAGCTCGAGGTCGCGCTCGGCGCCTACGCGACCTGGATGACGTTCCAGAAGGTCGTTCAGCCGTCGGGATAGGGCTGGATCGGGATGCCGTGGCCTTGTTGATGGTCTGGGGTCTCGCGCATCCCCAGCTCGTATGCGGCGCCGGCAGGAAGGGTGAGGTGGCGGGCCGGCAGGCCGGGGCGTTCGACGGTCAGCTCGAGGTCGGCGACCGAGCAGTTGACGGTGTTGTGCTCGGGACCCTTCGGGTCGGCGTAGACCCAGCCGACGAAGTCCTTGACCGGGGCGCTGACCCGGCCGCGGACGAGGATGTCCTTGCCGGGCAGGACGAAGGAGCAGACCGAGGGCTGCTCGTCGATCTGCGCGCCGCGGATCGCCCCCAGCCCGCCCAGCCGGTGCGGCTCGCCGTCGAGCATCAGCATCCCCGAGGGGATCCAGGGGCTGGTCCAGCCGCCGAGCCGCACCCGGGCCGCGCCGGCGTCGAAGTAGGTGCCCGGGGCGTCGGGGAAGCCGGTCCCCTCCAGCCAGACCCAGCGCTCGGCGTGCTCGCTACCCCAGTTGTGGCCGATCATCCCCGGCCAGCCGTCGAACTCGATCGTCTCCTCATCGTCGATTTCCAGCCGTCCCCCGAAACGCGCGTCGGGGAACGGGGCGACGAACTTGGTCCGCGGCAGCGGCGCCTCGTACAGCCAGTCCGCTGGCAAGTAGCGGCAGGGCTCGGCGTCGCCGCTGAAGCTGAGCGACCAGGCGGCGCTGAGCGCGTCGGTGTCGAGCGAGCCCTCGGCCCGGCCGGGGCCGATCTCGGCGTCGGCGACGCGGATCCAGGACCCCTGGGGGACCGAGAGCTGGGAGGCGGCCACCGTCACCTTGGTCGCCCGCGGGCCGTCGGCGGCGCGATCGAAGAGGACGAACCAGATCGAGGCGTTGGGCTCGGCGCCGGGGCGCTTGTGGACGGTGTGGCGGATCCAGATCCCGCGCCCGCCGCCCGGCTCGCAGGCCTTGACGTAGAAGCTCTCGTAGTGGCCCGCCTTGGCGGCCACCTTGGGGAACCGCGCCCCTTCATCCATGCGGGGACTCTAGATGAGTTGTGACCCCGACCAACCGGAACCCCGGTGGTTGTCATTTCGGTCGCTATCCGTCCCAAACGGCTACCACCCGATGGGGGTGCGGGGTGGGGAGGCTCGGTTCGTTAGGTTCAGACGGTGCGGATCTTCCTCGCGGGAGCGAGCGGTGTGATCGGCCGGCGCGGCTGGTTCCGCTGCTGGCCGCGCAGGGGCATGGGGTCGCCGGAATGACGCGCTCGCCGGGCAAGGCCGAGCTGCTGCGCAAGCTGGGCGCCGAGCCGATCGTGGTCGACGTCTACGACGCCGCGGCGCTGCGCGACGCCGCCGTCGCCTTCGAGCCTGACCTGCTCATGCACCAGCTCACCGACCTGCCCGACGAGGTCGAGCGGATCCCGGAGATGAGCGCCGCCAACGCGCGCATCCGCACCGAGGGGACGCGCAACCTGCTGGCCGCCGCCGAGGCGGCGGGCGCGCCGCGCTTCCTCGCCAGAGCATCGCCTGGCGGCTCGACGGCGACGCCCACCGCTCGGTCGAAGAACACGAGGCGATGGTCCTCGACGCCGGGCGGCGTGGCCTTCCGCTCGACTGAGGACGCTCGACGCATTTTCCTCGGTAGGCCGGGGAAAACGCATCATCGGCGACTCAGACCTTGGACTCAGACCTTGATCGTGATCACGTCGCCGTCACGCACTACGTAATCGCGCCCCTCGATCCGCAGCAGGCCGCGGTCGCGGGCGGCAGCGTAGCCGCCGCATTCGACCAGCTGCTCCCAGCCGATCGCCTCGGCTTTGACGAACGCTTCCATGATCTCGGTGTGGATCGTCCCCGCCGCCTCCAGCGCGGTGGCGCCGCGGCGCAGCGGCCGCGCCACCGCCTCCTTGCCCTCGCCGGCGGTGAAGAAGGTGATCAGCTCCAGCAGGTCGTAGGCGGCGCGGACCAGGCGCGCCAGGCCCGAGCCCTCGACCCCGTAGGACTCGCGCATCTCCTCCGCTTCGGCAGGGTCGAGCTCGGCCAGCTCGCCCTCGATCCGGGCGCTGACCGCGACCACCCCCGCCCCCACCGAAGCCGCGTGGGCGACGACGTCGGCGGGCGGCTCGGCGTCGCCCTCGTCGACGTTGGCGACGTAGAGGATCGGCTTGCTGGTCAGCGCCTGCAGGTTGCGGGCCGCGTCGGGGGCCGCGTCGGGCACGGGGATCGAGCGCGCCGGGCGGCCGCCGGCTAGCGCCTCCTTGACCGCCTCCAGCCAGGCCAGCTCGGCGATCGCCTCCTTGTCGCCCGACTTCGCGCCCTTGCCGACCCGTCCCAGCCGCCGCTCCAGCTGCTCGAAGTCGGCGAGGACCAGCTCGGTCTCGATCGTCTCGATGTCGGCCAGGGGATCGACGCGGCCGTCGGGGTGCGGGACGCCGCCGTCCTGGTGGCAGCGGACGACGTGGCAGATCGCGTCGGTCTCCCGGATCGAGGCAAGGAACTGGTTGCCCAGCCCCTCCCCCTCCGAGGCCCCCTTGACCAGGCCGGCGATGTCGTGGAAGGCGATCGTCGCCGGTTCCAGCTTCGAGCTGCCGACCGTCTCGGCGACCTTCTCCAGGCGCTCGTCCGGCACCTGGGCGATCGCCACGTTGGGCTCGATCGTCGTGAAGGGATAGTCGCCGGTCTGGGCACCGCCCTTGGTCAGCGCGTTGAACAGGGTCGACTTGCCGGCGTTCGGCAACCCGACGATCCCGACCTTCATCGCCCCTCCCCGCCGTTCTCGAAGATGCCGCTCACAGGGAGAGAGGAACGATCAGTCCGAGGACGACGCCCAGCAGGGCGCCGGCGAGGACGTCGGAGGGGTAGTGCATCCCGAGATAGGGACGGCCGAGCGAGAGCGCGAGGGCGACCGCGAAGCTTGCCGCGGTAGCCGGGTCGACCCGGAACATCGCCGTCGCCACCGCGAAGGAGGAGAGGGCGTGAGCGGAGGGGAAGCTGAGCGAGCTGGGGGCGCCGCCGAGCGGCGGCAGGCCCTCGAGCACCGGCCGCGGGCGCCGCACGACCAGCTTGATCCCGTAGTTGAGGGCGATCGCGACCGGGCCGAGGGCGGCGCAGATCAGCCACGATTCGCGCCGTTCGGAGTCGATCAGCGCCAGCGCCAGCCCGAGGATCAGCCAGATCAGCCCGTTGTTGCCGGCCTTGCCGAGCGCCTTCGCCGCCTCCTCGAGCCCCGGCGAGTGGCCGCGGGTCCGCAGCAGGCGCAGCAGCTT
The DNA here is from genome assembly GCA_036257815.1 of Solirubrobacterales bacterium. GTDB lineage: Bacteria > Actinomycetota > Thermoleophilia > Solirubrobacterales > 70-9 > VAYN01. Next base: position 7,799 of record DATAEW010000034.1, on the reverse strand, counting down.
GAGGTCGAGGCTCCGCATCGCCGGGCCAGGATAATTTGCCTGCGATGCCAACGGTTCCCGGATACGTCCACACGCCCGGCCACCACTGCGGCTCGACGGCGCTGCGCAACCTGCTCGCCTTCCACGGCATCGAGGTCAGCGAGGAGCTGGCCTTTGGGCTCGGCGCCGGCGCCTGCTTCTACTACCTGACGATGCCCGACTCCTCGCCGAGCCGTTGGTTCAACGGCCGCACCGCCCGGCTCGAGGAGAGCTTCCGCGAGCTGACCGGCGCGGCGCTGGAGATGCGGACCTTCGCCGCCGGCGACGGCGCGGCCTGGGAGGCGGCGCGGGCCGAGGTCGACGGCGGCAGCCCGGCGCTGCTGCTGACCGACCTCTACCACCTCGATCACTACGGCAACTCGGCCCACTTTCCGGGCCATGCCGTCGTCCTCGCCGGCTATGACGACGAAGTCGCCTACCTCTCCGACACCGCCTTCGAGGAGCTGCAGACGACCCGGCTCGATCACCTCGCCAAGGCCCGGCACAGCGGCCACCCCGCCTACCCGATGGAAGGCCACATGTTCACCGTCGCGGACCAGGTCGACCGCGAGCGGCTGCTGGCCGCCGCGCCGAGGGCGATCGCCCGCGCGGCGAAGGAAATGCTGGAACCGATCTGGGGCGAGTTCGCCGGCCTGCCGGCACTGGCCCGCCTCGCCGCCGAGGCAGGCTCCTGGCCCGAGACGGCCGACGACTGGCAGTGGTGCGCCCGCTTCGCCTATCAGGTGATCGAGCGCCGCGGCACCGGCGGCGGCGCCTTCCGCCCGATGTACGCGCGCTTCCTGGAGGAGGTCGACAACCCCAACGCCCCCCTGGCCAGCGAGGCCGGCGCCCGCTGGACCGAGCTGGCCGAGGCCTTCCGCGCGGCAAGCGAGGACGACGACCCCGAGCCCCGGCTATGGCAGGCGGTAGCCGAAAACGCGGGGGCCGTCGAGCACGCCGAGCGCGCCCTCTGGACCGCACTCGCCTGAGCGACGCCAGGGAAAATTCAGCGCCCGCTGAAATTTGCCCCCTATAGCGGCACCTTTTCAGCGCCCGCTGAATTCCGCCCCCAGGCACAAGCTCTGGCCCCGCGCCGACCCGAGCCGGTCCCTGGAAGACCTGGGAGGCCGGTCCCGGCAGGGGTGGAGCGTCTTGTACTTTTCCGCCGTCGCGCTCCGGGCGTTAGCAGGAGGCAATCCTCGGAAAAGTTAAGCGGAACCCCTGCCGGGACCGGCCTCCCAGGTCCGCCGAAGCGACTCGGCTCTCAGCTCAGCCCCGGTCCACCTCTTCAGGCTCCTCATACCACCGCACCCGCTCGCCGACCCGCTCGCGGAGCTTCCACCTGCGGCTCTTCGGCGCCGTCTCGATCGTCGCGGCGAGGCGATCGATCCGGTCCGCGATCGCCGCTCGCCGATCCTCCCCGAGCGGCAGCCCCGGGGCCGCCTCGCGCAGGCGCTGGAGGTTCAGCTCGAAGGTCCGCTGCAGTCCCCAGTCGCGCGAGGTCAGGGCGGCGATCCGGGTGGCGTCGATTGCGTCGGCGCCGGCCGGGTCGAGGTCGGCCTCGGCGACCTCGTGCGCGAGCAGCAGGGCGAAGGTGTCGCCGCGGTCCTTCTCATTCAGCTCGACGATCTGCAGCTTGGTCATCAGCAGCTCGGCCGCCGGCAGGGTGTGGGGACGGACGGCGATTCGCTCGGCCAGGGGCAGCGTGTGGCACATCTCGAAGCTGCCGACGAAGACATCGACCTGGCGACCGTGCACGGGGTCGAGGAAGAGCAGCCGCCGGGCGCCGTTGAGCGCGTTGAACCGCTCGTCGGGCTCGTAGCCGTTGCCGGCGAGCAGCTCCCCCAGGCGGCGGCCCGCGCCGCGGACGGAGAAGAAGTCGAGGTCGGCGATCTCGCGCTCGAAGATGGGGTCGAAGCGCTCTCCGGCGAGCAGCCGGATCGCCATGCCGCCGATCAGCCGCGCTTCGATCTCCGCCGCCTCGATGCTCGCCAGCAGGCGCAGCGCCTCCGCGGCCAGGTCCGGCTCGGGTTCCATTCCCGGATGATCCAGCACCAGGGGGTCGCCGGGGGCGCCCATGCGCTACCCGACGACGAACTGGTAGTTCGCCTTCTCGCGGTTCAGGTGGACCAGGCAGCCGGAGATGCGACCGGTGTGGTAGTCGCTGCCGGGGTTGATGCAGAGGGTGCGGCCGATGTGGGTGGCGGCGCGCGACTCGTGGACGTGGCCGTGCAGCGAGACCAGCGGCTGGTGGCGTTCGATCGCCTCGCGCACCGCGGTCGAGCCGCAGGGCGCCATGCTCACCTGCCCGGCGACGGTGACCACGGTCAGGTCCTCCCCGAGCTCCGGCGCAGTGTCGAGGCCGGAGTCGTAGGGCGGCACGTGGAGGTTGAAGACGCAGCGACCCATCTCCTCGACCTGCCCGGCGAGCGCCTCGATCCGCTCCCCCAGCTCCTCCTCGGAGAGCTCGCGCGGGGAGTCGAACGGCGTCGGGTTCGAGTAGCCGAGCGAGAGCATCGTGTAGTCGCCGAACTCCACCACCCGGTCGTCGCAAGCCTCGATTCCGGTCGCCTCCTCGATCGCCCCGTCGACCCCCAGCGGGTCGTCGTTGCCGGGCATCACGAAACAGCGGGCCGCGCTGCCGGCCAGACGCTCCGGGGCCAGGGCGAGCCAGCGCGAGAGGGTCTCGAGCATCACGCCCTCGAACCACGCTTCGCGCTCCGGCTCGGCCAGCCCCCAGACCCGCTCCAGCTCGGGGCCGCTCATCCGGTACGGGTACATCCCGTTGGCCCGCACCCGGTCTTCCAGCGCCCGCGCTTCCTCCTCGCCCTCGACCGTGACCGTCTCGCCGAACAGCTGCGCCTGCCGCCGCTCGCCTCCCGCCTCGACCAGCGGCACCACGGCCTTGCCGGTGAGGTCGCCGCCCATCACCAGCACCTTGGCCTGGTAGACCTCCGGGGCGCGCAGGAACTTCCGCCACAGCACCTCGGTGCCGTGGATGTCGGAGGCGTAGTAGAGCCGCAGCCGCTCCCCCTGCTCGCCGTCTCCCTTCCTCCCGAACAGGCCCATCGCTCAGCGGTCGCCGATCCGGACCGGCACCTACTCCGGCGGCAGTTCGGCGTGGGCGAGTTCGATGTCGATTCCCTGCGCGCGGCGGACCTGCCGGGAGATGAAGTAGACGGCGAAGGCGACGACGAAAACGCCGATCGCCAGCCACAGCTTGCCCGGGTTGTGGGCGAGGCTGGTGCCCGACCCCGGGTCCCAGAGCAGGATCGCGATCGCGCCGCAGAAGCCGAGGACCGAGAGCCCGCCGACCAGCGAGAGCAGCGGGATGCCGGCGACCCGGCGGTTGTAGGGGGAGTTCTCGACCATCGCCTTCTGGGTGAACGGAAGCGCGATCCCGGCGATCCCGGTGATCACCAGCGTGAAGGTCAGGCCGAGCAGGATCGAGAGGGTGCTGAACCAATCGGTGAAGGCGTAGATCGCGGTGCTGGCGATGCCCAGCACCGTGACGATGCCGATTGCCACAACCGGCGAGTGCGAGCGCGGCTCGACGTAGGAGAGCCGCTGCGGCATGATCCGGTCGAACGACCAGGCGAACATGCTGCGGCTGATCAGCAGGATCGTCTGCGGCAACCAGAGCAGCAGGCCGACGGAGAAGCCGAGGATCGTGATCCCGCCCAGGACCGGGCTGCCGGAGGCGATCGCCATCAGCTCCGGGTAGGCGGGGTATTCGGCGAACCCGTAGGAGGACGGTTCGGCGAACCCGAGCGCGCCGTTGATCCCGTAGCCGACGACATGGTTGTAGAGCGGGGTGAGGATCAGCAGGACGAGGAGGGCGATCGCCAGCGCCCCCGGGATCGAGAGCATGTGGGTGCGCTTCTTCAGCCTCACCTCGCCGGCGAAGTAGTTGCTCGCGTAGACGAAGCCGAAGATGAACCAGAAGACCGAGACCGATTTCAGCGTCGCCTCGAAGCTGAATCCCGATGGCTCGAAGCCGATTTCGGTCGCCGAGCGCTGCATCGCCGCGAAGGCGTGGGGGACGCCGAGGTTGGCGCCGTATTCGTTGAAGTTGGAGATGAAGCCGGCTTCCGAGCCGAAGAGGCCGATCAGCATCGGCAGCAGGAAGGCGCCGACCATGTAGAGGACGAAGCCGCCGACCTGAAGGCGGAAGAAGAGGCGCAGGCCACCGAGCACGAAGACCGCCACCGAGATCAGGATCACCGCGGTGCCGGTGATGAACAGGCCGGCGTCGGTGGAGAACCATTCGCCGAAGGAGATCCATCCGTGCGCGCCCGTGTAGCCGGCCATCATGTTGGCGAAGGCGCCGATCCCGTAGGTGGCGAAGAGGGTCGTGTAGAGGCCGTAGACGACGGCCAGCCAGAAGCAGTAGCTGGCGTTGGCGGCGAAGCCGATCGCCGGGTGCAGGGCGCGGCTGTTGAAGACGTAGTCGCCGCCCGTGCGGGGCATCGTCTGGGCCAGCATCGCGTAGAGGAAGGCGCCGGGAAGGCCCAGCAGCGCCGCGATCAGGGCGGCGAGGATCGCGTTGGACCCGTTGTAGTAGAAGGAGTAGAGGAGCCAGAAGAAGGCGAACGTGAGCGCCACGCTCGACCACATGACGTTGTAGAAGAGCGCGTCGGCGGTCCGCCCCTCGCGGACCAGCCCGGTCGCTTTCCTCGTGAACACCTGGGGCGCTGACCTGCCCAGCACCCCTGCCTCCCCATTGCTCATCTTGCTCCTCCTCGAGAGTGACTCTTCGCCTGTACTTCAACACTGGGACGGGACGGTTCGAAGGCCAGGTACTCAACGCGCGTGTCGGTCGCGCCGGCGCGACCGACCTCGGCCAGCAGGAAACGCTCCTCGCGGCCGTCGGCCTGGGCGAGGACGACGCCGTCGGCGTCGATCGAGCAGGTTTCGCCGGTGAAGGCGAACCCGCTTTCCTGCCCGACGCGGTTCAGGTAGAGATGAGGGATGCGGTTCTCCAGCGCCCGGGCGAGGGCGTGGACCCGGTGTTCGCGACCGTAGGGCTCCATGTTGGCGGCCACGGTGACGAAGAGGTCGGCGCCGGCCAGCGCCGCCGCGCGCGCCAGCTCCGGGAACTCCATGTCGAAGCAGACCATCGGCACGACTGTGCGGCCGGCCAGTTCCACCAGCAGCATCCGGCGCCCCGGCAGGAAGGCCGCGGTCTCCTCCCCGAACAGCTTCAGCTTGCGGTAGACGCCCGCCAGCTCCCCCTGCTCGTCGAAGCAGGCGACGGCGTTGTAGAAGTCGCGCCCAGAGCGCTCGACGAAGCCGACGATCGCCGCCGTCCCCGCCTCGGCGGCCGCCCGGGCGACGAAACCCAGCTCGGGCCCGTCAATCTCGACCGCGACCTGGTCGAGGTGGTCGAGCCGGTAGCCACTGACGAACAGCTCGGGGAAGACCGCGAGGTCGGCCTCGGGATACTCGCCGATCGTGTGCGCGGCCCGCGCGGCATTGGCGATCGGCGCCGCCGGCGCCGGGCAGAGCTGTGCGAGCAGCGCCACCACCTAGGTGGAGGCTCCCGCGTGGAAGGCCATCGCCTCGAGGGCGATGCGGACGCCGATCAGGCTGGTCGCCGAGCTGGCGGTCGTCTCCAGGCTGGGGGCGACCTCGACCACGTCGACTCCGAGCAGGCCGCCGCTGGAGATTCCACGGACCAGCTCGATCGCCTCGCGGCTGCTCAGCCCACCGGGGGTGGGGGCGCAGGTCCCGGCGGCATGGGCCGCGTCCATCGAGTCGACGTCGAAGGTGAGGTAGACCCCGTCGGTGCCGTCGCGGACGATCGAGCTCGCGGTCTCGACCGCCCAGGCGGTCCCCCGCTCCCAGATTTCCTCCAGCCAGATCACCCGGATGCCGCGCTCGCGGCAGTATTCGATCTCGCTGCGCGGGTTCATCCAGCCGGACATCCCGATCAGCACCGTGCGCTCCGGGTCGAAGCCGCAGTCGATCGCGCGGGCGATCGGACAGCTGTGGTTCAGCTCCTCGCCACCGACGTCGGCCGCGGTGTCGAGGTGGGTGTCGATCAGGACCAGGCCGGGGTTCGCAAAGTGCTCGCGGACCGCCCAGACGGCGGGGATCGTCACCGAGTGGTCGCCGCCGAGCGTGACCGGCAGGGCGCCGGCGCGGAGGATCTCCAGCAGGTCCGCCTTGGCCCGCTCGAAGGTGACCGCCGGGTTGGCGAGGGCGAGCTGGCAGTCGCCGCAATCGACCGGTGAGAGCGCGGCGGCGAGGTCGAAGTCGAGGGTCGCGTTGTAGGTCAGGAACTGGCAGGAGATCTCGCGCATCCGCCGCGGGCCGTAGTTGGCGCCGCTGCGGCTGACCGAGGTCGCGTCGAAGGGAATCCCGTAGATCGCCGCCTTGGCGCCGGCCTCGCGCAACGCCTCGGCGCGCGGGGCGACGTGTGAAAATCCCATGAAGGAGCCGGCGATGCCGGCATGCAGGAGACCGCCCCACATCGTAGGGTCAGGGGTGTCTCGGTTCAAGATCTGCTCTCTTTAATCAAGATCTTGGTCTCCTTCGGCCGGCAACGGTTTAGAAACTCCGCTGACAAAGCGCTTTTGCAACCGCTAAAGCAGCTTATGGGCAAAGGCTTTTTCCTGTCAAGCCCCTTGAGGTAACTTTTCCACTGTGAGCGGGAAGATCGGCATCAAGGACGTCGCCGCCGCGGCAGGGGTCTCGATCACCACCGTTTCCCATGCCCTGAACGGTAAAGGAAGGCTTCCCGCGGAGACCCGACACCGGGTTCGCGAAGTCGCCGACCAGCTCGGCTACCGGCCCAACGTCAACGCCCGCAACCTCGCCGGTGGCCGCACCGGGCTGATCGCGCTGGCCGTCTCGCAGGAGCCCGAGCTGGCCTTCCAGCTCGGCGATTTCGACTATTTCGCATCGCTGATCCGCTACGCGACGATGGCGGCGCTCGATCGCGGCTACGCGCTGGCGGCGCTCCCTCCGGTGGCCGACAACGAGGAGACCTTTCGCCGCATCCCGGTCGACGGAGCGATCGTCGTCGACCCGGTGCACGGCGACCCCTCGCTCGCCTACCTGCGCGGGCAGGGGACGCCGATCCTCACCACCGGTCGCGCCGTCGACGGGCCCGAGGGCGCCGCGGACGACTACTGGATCGACAACGAACACCTCGAGGGCATCCGCGCGGTGCTCGACCACCTGGCCGAGGCCGGCGCGCGGCGGATCGCGATGATGCTGCCCCAGTACCCGGCCTCCTACGTCGTCGACATGCACCGCGGTTACAGCAAATGGTGCGCCGAGCAAGGGGCCGAGGAGCGAATCGTGATGGCCGGCGACCTGAGCGAAGCGGCGGGGTTCGAGGCCGCCGCCGTGCTGCTCGACGGTCCCAACCCCCCGGACGCGATCTACGCCTCCCTCGACCGGCTGGCGATCGGCGTCCTGATGGCGGCGGAAACGCGCGGCATCACGGTGCCGCAGCGGCTGCGGATCGCCTGCTGCACCGACAGCTACGCCGCCCGCCACGCTTCAACCCCGCTGACCAGCCTCGCCCTCAACCCAGAGCGAATCGGCGAGGAGGCCGCGAACATGCTGATCGACATGGTCGAGGGCATCGAGCCGCGGCCGCGCCACCGCTTCATCCCCACCAACCTCGTCGTGCGGGAGTCGACGCTGGGCGGCGCGACGATCGACGCTCCGACCTAGAGGGTTGATGCGGGTTAGGCGCGTGCGCGGGGGCGTCGCAGGCCGAGCTGGGCGCCGCACGCGGACGAAGCGGGTAGCGGTTGCTACCCGCG
>DATAEW010000026.1:0-8564 GCA_036257815.1 Solirubrobacterales bacterium | reverse complement strand
GCAGGCATCGGCGTCGAACTGCGCCTGGGTGCAGATTTTTTCCGTCGCGCCGGGATTGACGCTGAGGCCGACCGGGAGCTCGACCCGGACCGTCTTCAGTTCCCCTTCCGGTTTTTCGAATTTCTGGCCGGCGAGTTCGGTGGTCGAGTGCTTGATGATGAACTGGGTGAAGCCCCAATTCGGGTGGGCGGCCGCCCGTTCGAAGAACTGGGGCGGCGTTTCAACCGAGCAGTAGCTGCCGGCTTCCGCTTTTTCTTCGCTGCAGGTGCCGGCCTGCCAGCCGGAATCGACTTCCGGGTGGCGGACGTCGCTGGGGGCGATGATGTCGCCGGTGTCGGCGCTGGCGAGGCCGGGGAGCACGGGAGCGCCGAGGGTGGCCAGCCCGAACGCAATCACGACCGCGCGGCCACCCCAGGCGTCCCGATTTCCCCTCCAAGGAAACATCCCGATGGCACATTACCCACTTTTGATGATCTAAGACAATAATTCTTGGTAATATCGTGCCCATGCCACCCCAAGACGGTTCCTCATCGAGCGGCAACGGCGGCGTCGCCGCGGTTGAAAACGGGCAGGCCTCCAACGGGCGCGGCGAGGCTTCCGTCCCGGTCGACTGGGAGCGCCTGGCAAGAGCCACCGCACATCCGCTGCGGGTCTCGATCCTCGAAATCCTCGGGATCGAAGGGGGGCGCACCCTCTCCCCCAGCGATCTCAGCCACGAGCTGCAGATCCCGCTCAGCAACACCAACTACCACGTCACCGAGCTGGCGAAATCCGAGCTGATCGAACTGGTCGACCAGCGGCAGGTGCGCGGCGCCACCGAGCACTTCTACCGGCTGCCGATCGAGCAGGTGCGCGAGAGCAGACGGGGCAGCCGCTTCGTCGACCGCGAGCCGGTCGGCGCCCGGTAGCCGAGCTCGTCCCATCGCATCGACATCCTCGCCCGCTCGCGGCAGGACCGTTATACTTGGGCAGTATGACTCAGAAGGTGGGTGCCAAAGGACAAGTCGTGATCCCCAAGGAGCTGCGCGATCGGGCAGGACTCGGCCCGGGCGCAAACGTGTCCTTTGAACCCCTCGACGATGACGGCATCGTCGTCCGGCGGGCAGATCGGCGCGTGAGCTTGCGAGGAAGATTCGCCAGCAGCGGCATGGCTGAGCGGCTGTTGGCGGACCGCCGCAGCGAGCCGCGATAGCCAGGTGGACTCGTGTCTGGACTCCTGGGCCGTGCTCTCCTGGCTCGACGGCGACGAGCCGGCGGCGGCAGTGGTTGACGAGACGCTCGTACGCGAACGGCCGGCGATCAGCTGGATCAACCTGATCGAGGTCCACTACCGAACCATTCGCGACCACGGCCGCGAGGAAGCCGATCAGGTGCTCTCGGAACTGCGCCCACGGGTCACCGAGCACCTGCCAGGCGTAAATGCCATGCGCGCCGTCGCCAACATCGAGGCGGACAATCCGATCGCCTTGGCCGACTGTTTCGCCATCGCGCTAGCCGCCGAGGAGGGCGCGCAGCTGCTGACCGGCGACCCAGAGATTCTCGACCGTGCCGACGAACTGCCCTGTCACGTCATCGACCTACGCGGCCCATAACCCGCGCTCGGCTCCGGCAGCCAACCCCCGGAGACCAGGCCCCCTCTATCGGCGAATCTCGATTCTCAGAATCTATGAGCCAGCCGACGCCGTCTGGTCACCGAGGTCGAATAGCGGTACGTCGATTTTGGGCGGTACCGTCTCGTACCGTTCCCTTGGGAAGCAAAATAAGAGAGCGGACGACGGGTCTCGAACCCGCGACCTCAAGCTTGGGAAGCTTGCGCTCTACCAACTGAGCTACGTCCGCGTGGAGGATTCGGCTCCACTTTATCGGGCTCACGACGACTGCCGGGAATCGAAGGATTTCCCATTCTCGAGCTGCTCTTCACCTCCGCGGCCCTGCTTTGGTACCCGCCAGCGGGTACACTGCCGTCATGGCTGCTCAGCGCAAACAACGCAACGATCGTGTGCAGGTTCCCCGCGACCCCGCCTTGGATCGCGCGATCAGGCAGGGCCGCGCCGGGATGGACCCCTCCACGCCGACCTCGAAGGTCGTGCGGGAGCTGGCGCTGCGGGGCGCGGAGGCCCTCGAGGGGGACGAAGCGGCCGGGAGAAACGCCATGGAGTTCGCGCTCAGCGTCGCCGACGGAACTTCCGGTCTCGACCTCGATCGTTTGCGGAGCGCCCGCGAGCGCGCCTGGAGACGGTGAGCTGGTCCAAGGGCCCATGGGTGGCCGACACCTCTGCCTGGGCGCGCGCCGGTGCCAAAGAGGTCGCGTCGCAATGGCGCAAGGTGGTGAACGCAGGTGAGCTGATCGCCTGCGCGCCGGTGACGATGGAGATGATCTTCGACGCGCCCAATCGCGACGCCGTCGAGCGCGTCGCGGTAGCGATGGCGGGCTTCCGCCAGGCGCCGATCAGCCGTTCGGTCACCGACGCCGCGACCTGGGCGATGCGCGAGCTGGCCCAGCGCGGCGCCGCCGGCGCCCACCGGGTGAGGGTCCCCGACGCCCTGATTGCCGCGGCGGCAGCGGAGCGGGGATTCGGAGTACTGCACTACGACCACCACTTCGACGCCCTCGCGACCGTGCTCACCTTCACCAGCCAGTGGGTCGCTCCGGCCGGCTCGATCGACTGACCGGTCACGGGCCTGGGTGTGCGCGCCGCACGGATCGGCATCGCGGGCGGCGGCCGCCGAGGCGTGGGATCTAATCTTTCAGGCCCGTGAGCGTTCGCTCTTCGATCGCCGTGCTTGCCGTGCTGGCCGTCGTCGGCCTGCTGGTCTACGGGCTGGCCAGCAAGGGCTCCTCGGGGGTGGCGCTGGGCGACGAGGCGCCGGCCTCGGCGCTGCCGCGGCTGGAGGGCCGCGGCGAGGGCTCGCTGAGCGAATACCGGGGGCGCTGGGTGCTGGTCAACTTCTGGGCCTCCTGGTGCGTGCCCTGCAAGCAGGAGGCGCCGGCGCTGGAGAGCTTCCAGCAACGGCACGGCGGACCCCGCTTCACGGTGCTCGGGGTCGACAGCCGCGACCTCGAGGGCGATGGGCGAACCTTCGTCGAGAGGTACCGGCTGAGCTATCCGCAACTGCGCGACGGTAACGGCGAGGCCGCGCACGAATTCGGCACCACCGGGGTGCCGGAGAACTTCCTCGTCGATCCCCGCGGCAGGGTCAGGCTGCTGCAGCGCGGGCCGGTGACCCCGGAGTACCTGCGCGAAGCGGTCGCCCCGCTCCTCCCGGGAGCACGGTCGTGAGGGCGCTGGGAGCGATCGCCGCCGCGCTGGCGCTTGCATTGCTGCCGGCGGCGCCGGGCCTCGCCGCCCAGCCCGCCGAACCGCCCGCCTCGCTGACCGAGCTCGAGGGCGAAGTGATGTGCCCGGTCTGCGGCACGCTGCTCGAGCTCGCCGAATCGCCGCAGGCGCAGCGCGAGAAGGCGTTCATCGCCAGGCTGGTCGCCGAAGGCCGCAGCAAGGCCGAGGTCAAGGAAGCGCTGGTCGCCCAGTACGGCGAGGAGGTGCTGGCGCTGCCGCAGGGCTCCGGCTTCAGCCTCTCCGCCTACCTGGTGCCGATCGTCGCCTTCCTCATCGCCCTGATCGCCCTGGCGCTCGGGGTGAGGCGCTGGCGGCGATCCGGGGGTGGCCGCGGCGCCAACGGCGATCGTCCCACCCCGCCGCCCGCCGGACCGACCGGCGAGGACAGCGAACGCCTCGCCGCCGACCTCGCGAAGTACGACCTCTGAGGCGCCCCCTGCACTTTGTCACCCTAGGGGTTACAAAATGCAGCAGCCGGCTATGGCTCGGAGGCGACGACGACCCGGCCGAGGGGCGGTGCCGGCAGCCCGCCGACCGCCGCCGCGACCGCCCGGCCCGGCCGTCCCTTGGTCTGCGCCGGCGTCACCGCGATCAGGACCGCGTCCGCCTGGGCCGCGACCGGCGCCAGCTCCTCCGGCTCGGCCGCGAGCGGCGGCCCGGCGATCACCAGCAGCTGGTAGGCGCTGCGCAGCTTCGCCGTCATATGACCGAAGCTCTGCAGGCCGAGCAGCGGCGCCGGATCGGTCGCCGGCCGGCCGCCGGCGATGAAGACCAGCGGCTCGGTCGCGCCGCCGGCAGCGGCGCCGCCGAGCGCCAGTGGCTGCAGCAGGTCCCGCGGCTCGGCCTCCCAGCGCAGGTACTCGTGCAGCCCCGGCGTCGCAGCAAGCCCGAGGTCGGCGGCGAGCCGCGGCCGCCCGAGGTCGCAGTCGAGCAGCGCCACCCGGCGGCCGGTGGCGGTGGCGACGCCGGCCAGCGCAACCGCGACCGGAGCGGCGGCGTCGGCGGCGCCGGTGACCAGCACAGCCCGCTGCGAACGCAGGCGCTCGACCAGGCCCGCGACCTGCTTGAAATCCTCGCGCCGCAGCGACCAGGCACGCCCGTCGGCCGCCGTCGGAGCCGAGATCTCCGCCAGCACCGGCAGCCTGCCGCGGCGAGCACGCATCACATCCGCTCGGGGGCGGAGATGCCGAGCAGGTTCAGCGCCCCCGCGATCGTCCGCTTGGTCGCCAGGCAGAGCGCCAGGCGTGAGCGCTCGACCCCCTGCCCCTCGGCGCCGACCACCTGGCAGTCGCGATAGAAGGCGTGGAAGTCGGCAGCGACGGCGGTCGAGTAGGCGCAGATCCGGTGCGGCGCCCGCCGCGCCGCCGATTCACGCACCTCCTCGGGGAACTCCAGCAGGCGCTTGATCAGCGCCTTCTCGCTCGGGTCGAGCGGCGCCGCCGCCTCCCCCGGCCCGCTCGCCGCCTCCTCCGCCGCGGCGCCGGCTTTGCGCAGGATGCTGGCGATCCGGGCGTGCGCGTACTGGACGTAGTAGACGGGGTTCTCGCTCGACTGGCTGCGGGCCAGGTCGAGGTCGAGATCGACGGTGGTCTCGTGGCTGCGCCAGAGCATGAACCAGCGCGCGGCGTCGACGCCGATGTCGTCGAGCAGCTCGTCGAGGCCGATGAACTCGCCGCTGCGCTTCGACATCTGGGCCCGCTCCCCCTCCTCGATCACGTGGACCAGGTTCATGATCAGCGCCTCGAAGCGCTCCGGGTCGCCGCCGAGCGCGGCGATCGAGGCGCGCAGCCGCGCCACGTAGCCATGGTGATCGGCTCCGAGCACGTTGATCAGCCGCTCGAAGCCGCGCTGCAGCTTGTCCCAGTGGTAGGCGATGTCGGCGGTCAGGTAGGTCGGTTCGCCATTGGAGCGGATCAGCACCCGGTCCTTGTCGTCGCCGAACTCGGTCGTCCGCAGCCACAGCGCCTCTTCGCTGCGGTAGGTGTGGCCGCGCCGCTCCAGCTCGCCCACCGCCTGGTCGACCTCGCCGCGCGCGTAGAGGTCGCGCTCGTGGAACCAGGTGTCGAAGCTGACCCCGAAACGCCCCAGGGCGCCGCGCACCCCCTCGAGGACCAGCTCGACCCCGCGCCGGCCGAGCGCCTCGCGGTCGCTCGGGTCGAGCCCTTCGGCGGCGATCCGCTCGCCCAGCTCGACCACGTACTCGCCGGCGTAGCCGTCCTCGGGCGGCTCTTCGCCCGCCATCCGGGCGGCGATCGAGTCGGCGAACCGCTCCACCTGGGCGCCGGCGTCGTTGACGTAGTACTCGCGCTCGACCTCGTGGCCGACCGCCCGCAGCAAACGCACGATCGCGTCCCCGTAGGCGGCGTGGCGGCCGCCGCCGACGTGCAGCGGACCGGTCGGGTTGGCGGAGACGAACTCGACGTTGATCCGTTCGGGCGCGGCGATCGGCGCCGGCCCCAGCGCTTCCCCCGCCGCCACCAGCACCGTCAGCGCCCGCCGGTACCAGGCGTCGGCGAGGAAGAGGTTGACGAAGCCCGGACCGGCGACCTCGATCCGCTCCAGCGCGCCGCTGGCCCCGAGCGCGCGCTCGAGCTCTTCCCGCAGCCGCGCGGCGACCTCGCGCGGCGCTTCGCCGAGCGGCCCGGCTAGCAGCATCGCGGCGTTCGAGCTGTAGTCGCCCAGCTCCGGCTTCGGCGGCCGGTCGAGGGTCGGCGCCGGCTGGGTCGGCTCGCCGCTCCGCAGGGCACGGGCGGCGCCCGCGACGGCGTCGCGCAGCTGGGCGATCGAATCGGTGGCGCTCACGCGGCAATCGTATGGAGCGCGGCCCGTCCCGGGTACGCTGGCCGCTTGCGTGTAGGGGTGCTCAGCGACGTTCACGCCAACCGGCCCGCCCTGGAGACGGTCCTCGCGGCGATCGAGGAGGCCGGGGTCGACGAGCTCTGGTGCCTCGGCGACCTGCTTGGCTACGGAGCCGACCCGGACGCCTGCACGGCGCTGGTCCGCGCACGCTGCGACCTCTGCCTGGTCGGCAACCACGACCTCGCGGTGCTGGGCAAGATCGACGTCGGCACCTTCTCGGAGACCGCGGCGACAGCGGTCGAGTGGACGCGCGAGAACGCATCCGCGGAGACGCTCGAGTACCTGCGAACCCTGCAGCCAACCGCGAGTCACGCCGGCTTCGGCCTCTTCCACGCCTCGCCGCGCGACGCGATCTGGGAGTACGTGCTCTCGATCGAACAGGCCGAAGCGGGTCTCGACGCGCAGCTCGAGCGGATCGGGTTGATCGGCCACTCCCACATCGCCCTCTTCTTCACCCGCCCGCAGGCCGCCCGGCCGAGCTACGCCCACGGCGCCCAGGCCGCCGACGGCACGCTGCTCGACCTCGACAGCGGCGAATGGCTGCTCAACCCCGGCAGCGTCGGCCAGCCGCGCGACGCCGATCCCCGGGCGGCCTGGCTGGAGCTCGACACCGACGCGTGGACGGCGCGCTTCCACCGCCTGCCCTACGACGTCGCGGCGGCCAGCGAGGCGATCCTCGCCAGCGGCCTGCCGCCCTCCCTCGCGGAACGCCTCGCAGTCGGCCGCTGACGGGAATTGCAGGGGAAATATGCGCTCGCAAGGGTTGTCTAGCATCGTGGGTCGCTTGAACCGCTCCCTCAGAGCTCCACTCGCCCTTGCCCTGCTCGCCGCGGCGGCGCTGGCGCTGGCCGCCTGCGGCGGCGGCGAAGACGCGAAGCTGCTGCCGGGGACCACCGCGAACCAGATCAACGCCAACCTCGACCAGGTCCGCCGTCTGGTCGAGGAAGAAGACTGCATCGGGGCGGAAAACGCCGCCGCCAGCGTCGACGAAGAGATCGAAGCGCTGGAAGACGTCGACGCCAAGCTGCAGCGGGCGCTGCGCGAAGGGGCCGAAAGGCTGAACGTGGTGGTCGGCGAATGCGAAGAAGAAGCGGCGCTGGAAGAGGAAGCGGAAGCGCTCGAAGAAGCCGAAGCAGCCGAACGGGAAGAACAGGAAGCCGAGCCGGAAAAAACCAAAAAGCCGCCGAAGCACAAGGCCGAAAAGGAAGTTGAAGAAGAAGTGCCAAGCGAAAATGAAGGACCGACCCTGCCGCCGAACTCCAACGGCAAAGGCGACGAAGAGGGCAAAGGCGAAGGACCGCCGGTCGAAGCGGGCGGCGGGTCCTCGGGCGGCATCGGCCCCGGCTCCCCGGTGGAAGGCGACTGATGGAGGCGGGCACCCTCTCCGGCCGCTACGAGTGCGGCGAGCGGCTCGGCTCCGGCGGCATGTCGAACGTCTACAAGGCGACCGACCGGATCCTCGAGCGAACGGTCGCGGTGAAGATCCTTGCCGAGCACCTCTCCGACGACGAGCGCTTCGTCGCCCGCTTCCGCCGCGAGGCGCTGGCGGTGGCGAAGCTGATCCACCCCAACATCGTCCAGGTGTACGACACCGGCCTCGACGAGGGCCGGCACTACATCGTGATGGAGTACGTCGCCGGGCGCTCGGGGGCGCAGCTCCTCCAGCGCCAGGGGCCAGTGGACCCGGAGGGGGCGGCGGAGATCGGGATCCAGGCCTGCGCCGGGCTCGACTATGCCCACCGGCGCGGGATCATCCACCGCGACGTCAAGCCGGGGAACCTGATGATCACCGGGGGGGCGGTCGGCGGCGGCGAGATGACCGTCAAGCTGACCGACTTCGGGATCGCCCGGGCGATCGAGCAGACGCGGATCACCCAGGTCGGCTCGGTGGTCGGGACCGCCGCCTACCTGGCTCCCGAGCAGGTGCGGGGCGAGGAGGCGACCCCGGCAACCGACGTCTACGCGCTCGGCGTCGTCCTGTACCAGTTCCTCACCGGTCGCCTGCCCTACGAGGGCTCCTCGCTGGCCGAGTTGGCGGTGCGCCAGCAGAACGAGAAGCCGCTGCCCCCCAGCACCTACAACGACGACGTTCCGGCGAGCCTGAGCGCCGCCGTGCAGCGAGCGCTGGAGGGCGACCCCAACCGGCGCTACGCCAGCGCCGAGGAGCTGGCGACCGGTTTGCGGCTGGGCCTGGAAGGCGAAGACGTCACCCTGCCGCTGGATGAGGGGACCTCGGCCACCCGGGTGCTCGGCGGCGAGACCGCCGCCACCCGCCACATGGGGCGCGACACCGCCCGGACCGAGCACCGCCCGGCGCCCTCGCCGACCCGGCGGCCGACGCCGCGCGCCGCCGCGCCAGCACCCGCC
>DATAEW010000126.1:0-20875 GCA_036257815.1 Solirubrobacterales bacterium | reverse complement strand
CGCGGCAGGGTCTCGGCAACTCGGCGATCGCCTCGGTGGCGACCGAGGAGCAGCTGGAGCGCTACGGCGGCAAGTGGGCGGCGATGGCGATCACCGAGCCGGAAGCCGGCTCGGACTCGGCCGCGATCCGCACCACGGCCGAGCTCGACGGCGACGAGTACGTGCTGAACGGCGAGAAGATCTTCGTCACCTCGGGCGACCGGGCGGACCTGATCGTCGTCTGGGCGACGCTGGACCGTTCGGTCGGCCGGGCGGCGATTCGTTCCTTCATCGTCGAGCGCGACAACCCCGGGCTGAAGCTGGACCGGCTCGAGCACAAGCTCGGGATCCGCGCCTCGGACACCGCCAACTTCACCCTGCAGGACTGCCGGGTGCCGAAAGAGGCGTTGCTCGGCAGCTCCGAGATCGAGACCGACGCCGGCGAGAAGGGCAAGCAGGGCTTCGGCGGCGCGATGCAGACCTTCGACAACACGCGACCCCTGGTCGCCGCGATGGCCGTCGGCGTCACCCGCGCCGCCCTCGAGGAGACGCGGAAGCGGCTGAAGAAGGCCGGCGTGGAGATCGACTACGACCGCCCCGCCCTCTCCCAGCCCGCCGCCGCGGCGCGCTTCCTGGAGATGGAGGCCGACTACGAGGCGGCCTGGCTGCTGACCCTGCAGGCGGCCTGGATGGCCGACAACGCGAAGCCGAACTCGCTGCAGGCCTCGATGGCGAAGGCGAAGGCCGGGCGGACCTGCGTCGACGTCACCCTCGGCTGCGTCGAGCTCTGCGGCAGCGTCGGCTACGGCGAGGGCGAGCTGCTCGAGAAGTGGGCCCGCGACGCGAAGATCCTCGACATCTTCGAGGGAACCCAGCAGATCCAGCTGCTGATCGTCGCCCGGCAGCTGCTCGGCAAGAACTCGTCCGAATTGCGGTAGCGAGGGTGTGGTACCCCTCCCCGGACGCGACGGCTTCGCCGCGCTGAGTGTCCGGGGAGGAGCACCACACCCTCGCGGTACGGCAGACTGCCGAGAGCTTTGAACCTGATCGAGGACCTGATGGAACGATCCCCGGCCTCGCGGCTGGGGATCGTCGCCGTCGACGCCGAGGGGAACCGGCGCGACTGGCACTTCGGCGAACTGGTCGCCTGCTCGGCCGGGCTCTCGGGCGCCTTCGCGGCCCGCGGGGTGCGGCGCGGCGACGTGGTGATGACCCTGGTCGGCAATCGGATCGAGTGGGTGCTGACTCTGCTCGCCTGCTGGCGGATGGGCGCGGTCGCGCTGCCCTGCAACACCCAGCTGCGCCGGCACGACCTCGAACACCGGATCGCCGCCGCCGACCCGAAACTCTGCGTCGGCGAGGAAGCCCTGCTCGCCGAGCTTCCTGGCGGCGTGCCGGCGATGACGATGGCCGAGGTCGCCCGCGTCCTCGACGAGGACCTGCCGCAGGAGACGCCGACCGCGGTCGAAGCGATGGACCCCGAGGACCCGGCGCTGATCGTCTTCACCTCCGGGACGACTGGCGAGCCGCGCGGCGTCGTCCACGCCTACCGCTACCTGCTCGGACAGCGGGCCCAGGCCGAGCACTGGTTCGGCTCGCGCAGAGACGAGCTGGCCTGGTGCACGACCGCCACCGGGTGGTCGAAGTCGGCCCGCAACGTCTTCCTCGCGCCCTGGCTCACCGGCGCCGCCGCGGTCCTGCACGAGGGCCGCTTCGACCCGGCGCAGCGGCTGGACTACGCCGAGACGCTCGGCGTCGACGTCCTCTGCCAGGCGCCGACCGAGTACCGGATGCTGGCCAAGCGCGCCGCGCTGCGCCCGCTGCCGGCCCTGCGCCGGATGGTCTCC
The DNA here is from genome assembly GCA_036257815.1 of Solirubrobacterales bacterium. Lineage (GTDB taxonomy): Bacteria > Actinomycetota > Thermoleophilia > Solirubrobacterales > 70-9 > VAYN01. Next base: position 19,049 of record DATAEW010000126.1, on the reverse strand, counting down.
GCCGGCGAGCCCCTGGACGCCGAGACGATCGCCGCCTTCCGCCAGGCAACCGGCCTCGAGCCCGCCGACGGCTATGGCCAAACCGAGACCGGCCAGGTGACCGGGAACCCGGTCGGCGAACCGGTGCGCCCGGGCTCGATGGGCAAACCGCTGCCGGGGATCGAGGTCCGGATCGCCGGAGCCGACGGCGCGGCGGCAACCGGCGGGACCGGCGAACTGCAACTCCGTATCGCCACCTCCCCCACCTTCTTCTCCCGCTACCTGGATGGCGAGCGCTTCGCGGGCGAGTGGTGGTCGACGGGCGATTTGGTGCGCGCCGACGCCGACGGCTACCTCTTCTTCGAGGGCCGGGACGACGACATCATCCTCTCTTCCGGCTACCGGATCGGCCCCTTCGAGGTGGAGTCGGCGCTGCAGTCCCACCCGGCCGTCGCCGAGGCGGCGGCGGTCGCCGCGCCCGACCCCGAGCGCGGGTCCGTGGTCCGCGCGGTGGTGGTCCTCCGCGACACCGTCGGTGACCGCACCTCGAGAGAGGCGCTGGCCCGCGAGCTGCAGGAGCACTGCAAACGCGAGACCGCCCCCTACAAGTTCCCCCGCCAGGTCGATTTCGTCGCCGAGCTGCCGAAGACCAGCAGCGGCAAGATCAGGCGCGCCGAGCTGCGCTCGCCGCTGCGGTAGAGGTTTCCGCTCCATAGGGACGGCAACCTCTGCCACGTGAAATCTGTCTCAGGCAGCGAGCGCCTCGGCGGCGTCCACCGGCCGTCCGAGGTGGAATCCCTGCGCCATGTCGACGCCGTAGTCGCGCAGCATCCGCGTCGTGTCCTCGTCCTCGACGAACTCGGCGATCGTCCGCTTGCCGAGCCCGTGGGCGATCTGGACGATCGCCTTCACGGTCAGCTGGTCGGCGTCGTTGCGCGCCATGTCGCGGACGAAGGCGCCGTCGATCTTGATCACGTCGAAGGGAATGCGCTTCAGGTACTGGAAGGGGCCGTAGCCGGCGCCGTAGTCGTCGATCGCGACTTCGCAGCCGAACTCGGTCAGGCGGTCGGCGAAGCCGGCGGCCGCGTCGTAGTCCTCGATCCGCGCCGTCTGGGTGATCTCGAAGGTGAAGCGGGCGGGGTCCGCATCGCCTTCGTCGAAGCTCCGTTCGATGAAGTCGAGGACCGAGAGATCGGTCAGCGAGGCGCCGGAGAGGTTGACGTGGAGCGAAAGCGGCTCGCCGCCCGCATCCCGCTCGGCGAGCAGCTGCAGGGCCCGGCCGACCACCCAGCGGTCGAGCTCCTGAATCATCCCGGAGCGCTCGGCCACCTGGATGAAGGAGGCCGCCGGCAGCAGCTCGCCATCTTCGTCGAGCATCCGCAGCAGCAGCTCGTAGCGCTCGACCCCGCCTGAGGCCAGGTTGCGGATCGGCTGGGTGGCGAGGCTGAGCCGATTCTGGGTCAAGGCGTCGCGGATCCGCGCGCTCGTCGGCTTGCCGGACCGCAGCTCGCCCAGGTCCGGCTCCAGCCCCTCGAAGAGGGCGATCCGGTTGCGCCCTTCCGCCTTCGCCCGGTACATCGCCCGGTCGGCGCCGGCGAGGGTCGCCTCCGGGCCGACCCGGCCGTCGAAGATCGCGACCCCGACACTGATCGTCGCCCCCTCCGCCTCCGGGCCGGAGCCCGCCTGCTCGGCGACCTGCGCGCGCAGGTCCTCGCCGAGTCGCAGCGCGCCCACAGTGTCGGTCTGCGGCATCAATACCGCGAACTCGTCGCCGGAGAGGCGGGCGACCAGGTCGGTCGCCCGCACCCGGTCGCGCAGGACCCCGGCGATGGCGCGGATCAAGTTGTCGCCGACCTGGTGGCCGAACCGGTCGTTGACCTCCTTGAGGGCGTCGATGTCGATCATCATCACCGCCCCCTGGCCGCCGTAGCGGGCGGTGAAGGAGACCTGCTGGTCGAGCTCGGCGCGGAACCACCGCCGGTTGAACAATCCGGTGAGGGGATCGTGGTCGGCGAGGTAGCGGAGCTCCGTCTCGGTCTTCTCCGCCCGCGCCAGCGCCCCCTCGACGACGTCGCGATCCGTCGGGGCCAGCTTCGCGAGCACGGCCTCCACCGACGGATCTCGCCCATTTGACACGCCGGTATTCGTCACCGCCCTAGAAGGTAGTGAGTCGCCCTCGCCAGGGCCACCACCCCTGAGGTAAAGGGGTCAGCGCACTCGAATTTCAGCGACCGCCAACTGCAAATAGTTGGCTTGGCAGCCTTGGGGTAGGGCTTGGCAGCCTCGCGGGTAGTGTCTCAAGCATGGCCAATCGCCTCGTCCGGGAGACCAGCCCCTACCTCTTGCAGCACAGCGAGAACCCGGTCGATTGGTACCCGTGGGGCCCCGAGGCGCTGCAGCGGGCGCGGGGCGAGGACCGGCCGATCCTGCTCTCGGTCGGCTACTCGGCCTGTCACTGGTGCCACGTGATGGAGCGCGAGTCCTTCGAGGATCCCGAGACCGCCGCCTACATGAACGCGCACTTCGTCAACGTCAAGGTCGACCGCGAGGAGCGGCCGGACGTCGACGCGATCTACATGGAGGCGGTGCAGTCGATGACCGGGCACGGCGGCTGGCCGATGACCGTCTTCCTCGATCCCGACGGGGTGCCCTTCTATGGTGGCACCTACTTCCCCCCGGACGAGAGCCGCGGCATGCCGAGCTTCCGGATGGTGATGGAAGCGGTCCTCGACGCCTTCGAGCGCAAACGGGAGGAGATCTCCGCACGCGCATCCGAGGTGCGGGCGCGCCTGGGGGCGATCGGGGCGATCGAGCCGAGCGCCGGCCTGCCCGGTCCGGGCGGGCTCGAGGAGGCGGTGGAGCGGCTGCTGAGCAGCGCCGATCGCCTCCGCGGCGGCTTCGGCGGCGCCCCCAAGTTCCCGCCCGCCTCGGCCCTGGAGCTGCTGCTCTCCCGTGCTCCGGAGGGCGCCGAGCCGGCAAGCAGCGAGGCCCTGGCGGCGGTCGAGAGGACGCTCGACGGGATGCTGGCGGGCGGTATCTACGACCAGCTCGGCGGCGGCTTCGCCCGCTACGCGGTGGACGGCGCCTGGCTCGTCCCCCACTTCGAGAAGATGCTCTACGACAACGCCCTGCTCGCCCGCGCCTACCTGCACGGCTGGCAGCGGCTGAAGCACGGGCGCTACCGGCGGGTTTGCGAGGAGACGCTGGACTGGATGCTGCGCGAGTTGCGCGGCCCCGAGGGCGGCTTCTTCTCCGCCTACGACGCCGACTCCGAGGGCGAGGAGGGTCGCTTCTACGTCTGGACGCCGGCCCAGATCCGCAACGCCCTCTCCACCCACCCGAACTGCATCAAATTTCCTCCCCAGCAAGTAGAAAATTTGATGCAGTTCTACGGGGTGACGGAGGGGGGCAACTTTGAGGGCGCCAACGTCCTGCATCTTGCCGAGGGGGCGACGGCTGCGCCCCCGGCGGGATTCGAGGAGGCGCGCCGGGCGCTTTATGAGGCGCGCGAGCAGCGGGCCCGGCCCGGCCTCGACGACAAGCGTCTCTGCTCCTGGAACGCGCTGGCGATCGCCGCCCTGGCCGACGCCGGCGCGGTGCTCGGACGCGACGACTACCTCGAGGCCGCCCGCCGGTGCGCCGACTTCGTCCTCGGGACCATGCGGGACTCGGACGGCCGCCTCCTGCGCACCTACAAGGACGGTGAGGCCCGCCTCAACGCCTACCTGGAGGACCACGCCTTCCTGCTGGAGGCACTGCTGACGCTGTACGAAGCGACCTTCGAGCGGCGCTGGTTCGCGGCGGCGGTGGAGCTGGCGGCGACGACGGCCGAACGCTTCGGCGACCCCGAGCGCGGCGGCTTCTACACCACCTCCTCCGACCACGAGGAGTTGATCGCCCGCCGCAAGGAGATCGGCGACCACCCGATCCCCGCCGGCAACTCCGCCGCCGCGTTCGGCCTGCTGCGACTCGCCGCCCTGACCGGCGAGCGGGGCTATGCGCGGCAGGCCGAAGGCGTGCTGCGCCTCTTCGCCGAGCCGGCGATCCGCCATCCCGAGTCCTTCGCCCATCTCCTGCGGGCGCTCGACTTCCACCTCTCCCCCACCCGCGAGGTTGCGCTGGTGGCGCCCGGCGACGCCGGCAGCCTCGACCAACTCACCGCTGTGGTGCGCGCCTCATTCCGGCCGCACCTCGTGCTCGCGGGTGGCCCCGAGGGAACCACCGAGCCGCCGCTGCTGGAGGGGCGGACGGCGGTCGACGGCCACCCTTCCGCCTACGTCTGCGAGAACTTCACCTGCGAGCTGCCGGCAACCGACGCGGAGGACCTGCGCCGCCAGTTGGCGAACGATGCATTTTCCCCCTTATAGAGGGGAAAATGCATCCAGCGTCAGGCCTCGAACTCTCGGACCTCCTCCAAGACGACGCGGCCGCCGACCTCGGCGCGACCGTCGCCGAGGAAGCGGGCGAGGAGGCGGGAGCCCTGGCCTTGGCGAATCGAGATGTCGCGCCGCAGCTCGGCGGCGAGCATGATCGCCGCCGAGCCCGTCGCCTCGTCCTCACCGACGCCATCGGCGAGCGACCAGCAGCGCGAGCGGACCGTGCCAGCGGTCTCGTCGCGCCAGGCCCAGACGTAGATTTCGTCCTCGCGGCCATCGAGCGGCCCGTCCAGGGCGTCGATCCGCGCCGGGTCGGCGAGCTCGATCAGCTCCCACGGCGGCGACCACTCGGCGCGGGCGGCGACGAAGGTCAGCTCCCCCTCGGTCCGCACCGCCACCTCGCCGGCCGGCGGTCGCAGCACCGGAACCGCGATGTCCTCCCGCGCCAGCAGCCAGGCGGTGCCGACCATCGGGTGGCCGGCGAAGGGCAGTTCCAGGCCAGGGGTGAAGATCCGGCAGCGCCCGCTGGCCGCCTCCTCGACGAAGACCGTCTCCGAAAAGCCGAGCTCGTGGGCGACCGCCTGCCGGCGCTCCTCGGGCACCGCCGCGCCGTCGAGGAAGACCCCGAGCGGGTTGCCGTGGCGGCCCGCCTCGTCGGCGAAGACGCGGAGGACGTGGAGGGTTGCCATTGCCTTGACCGCCCCTGAGGCCCCGCCTAGAGGATCGGCAGGAAGTTCTCGATCTCGTACGGGGTGACCTGGACGCGGTAGTCGTCCCATTCCTGCCGCTTGATCTCGACGAAGCGGCGGAAGGTGTGCTCGCCGAGCGTGCGCAGGACGAGCTCCGACTCGGCCGCGACCTCGATCGCCTCGCCGAGCGTCGCCGGCAGCTGCTCGATCCCCTGGTGGGCGAGCTCCTCCTGGGAGAGGTGGTAGAGGTTCTGCTCCATCGGCTCCGGCAGCTCGTAGCCCTGCTCGATCCCCTCCAGGCCGGCCTGCAGCATCCCGGCGAAGCAGAGGTAGGGATTGCAGGCGGGGTCGGGGCAGCGCAGCTCGGCCCGCGTCGCCCCCTCCTTGCCCGGGTGGTAGAGCGGGACCCGGATCAGCGCCGAGCGGTTGCGCCGCGACCAGGCCAGGTAGACGGGCGCCTCGTAGCCGGGGACCAGTCGCTTGTATGAGTTGACCCACTGCGCGAACAGCGGCGAGATCTCGCGCGCGTGCTTGAGCTGGCCGGCGATGAACGACTTCGCCACCGGCGAGAGGAAGTAGGGATCGTCGGGGTCGTAGAAGGCGTTGCGGCCGTCCTTGGCCAGCGACTGGTGGACGTGCATCCCGGAGCCGTTCTCGCCGAACAGCGGCTTCGGCATGAAGGTCGCGTGCCAGCCCTGCTTCATCGCGTACTCCTTGACGACGATGCGGTAGGTCATGCAGTCGTCGGCCATCTCGAGGGCGTTCTTGTAGCGCATGTCGACCTCGTGCTGGGAGGGGCCGACCTCGTGGTGGGTGTACTCGACGTGGATGCCCATCTTCTCCAGTGCCAGCACGGTTTCGCGCCGCACGTCGACGCCGGCGTCGAGGGTCGTCAGGTCGAAGTAGCCGCCCTCGTCGAGGACCTCCGGCACGCCGCCGTCGGGGCGCGCCGAGCGGAAGTAGAAGTACTCGAGCTCGGGACCGACGTTGTAGGCGTCGAAGCCCATCTCCTCGGCCCGCTTCAGTGCTCGCTGCAGGATCCAGCGCGGGTCGCCCTCGTAGGGGCCGCCGCCCGGGACCCGGACGTCGCAGAACATCCGCGCCACGGCGTTGCCCTCCTCGGCCGGGCGCCAGGGGATCAGCGCGAAGGTGCCGGGGTCGGGCATCGCGATCATGTCCGACTCCTCGATCGGGTTGAAGCCGGTGATCGAGGAGCCGTCGAACCCCATGCCGCCGTCGAACGCGTCCTCCAGCTCGGCCGCGTTGATCGAGAAGCTCTTCAGCTGGCCGAGCACGTCGGTGAACCAGAGGCGGACGAAGCGGACGTCGTTTTCCTTGACGATCGCGGCGACGTCGGCGGCGCTGCGGGGTTGATCTGCCATTCCGGCCTCCTTGGGTCTGCGAGAGGCCGCAACCATAGGCGAATGAACTGGACAGGTGCGGAAAGCCGTAGACCGGGTAGATGAGCCGCGCTGCCGGCAGCTTGCACCGCGGTTGAAAAGCAGGTATAACTTACGACACGTAAGTAAGCGGCTCAAAGTAAAGTAAAGGCCCCGTAAAGGCTCTGTAAAGCGAAAAGAGAAGCGAAGAGCCAGAGACGAGACGCATCGTGACGGTAAAAACCGCAGTAAGCAGATTCCAGATCCACGATGAGCTGACGGCGCCCGAAGAGAGCGCCCCGCTGATCAAAACCATCCAGGCCGCTGGCGGCGCGGTGACCAAGTTCGTCGGCGTCCTCGCCGGCGCTCCGGCCGTCCTCCGCGCCTACACCCGGATGCGCTCGGAGCTGCGCGGCGGCGTCCTCCCACAGGCGACCCGGGAGCGGATCGCCCTGGCCGTCGCCGAGCACCGCGAGGACAACTACAGCATCGCCCAGCACGCCAAGTCCGCGCGGCGCGCCGGCCTCGGCCTCGACGAGGTCTCGCGGGCGCGGAGCTTCAGCTCCGCCGACCCGAAGGAGGCCGCGCTCCTCCTCTACCTGAAGGAGGCGCTGGATGCCGACGGGCCGCCGCCCCTGCACCTGCACGAGGAGGCGCGAGAGCTCGGCTGGAGCGACGAGGAGATCCTCGAGGCGGTCGGCCACCTGGCGCTGAACGAGTTTCAGAGCTTGATCGCCAGCGCGGCGGCTCTGCCGCAGGACCAGGCGACGCCGCGGGTCCTGCCGAGCGCGGCGTAAGAGGGGAGGGGCACTGTGCCCCTCCCCTCCGCCCGGCCTACCCGTCCTCGACCAGGGTGGCGGTGTAGAGGAGGCGGGCGGTGGCGTATTTGCAGCCGTAGGTGGCGCGGGCGCCGGGCTTCTGCTGCGGTTCTCCCTGGCGGATGTCGGTCGGGTTGGTGCAGGCACCGGGGGCGCGGCTGGCGCGCCAGACGTTGGTCGAGGGGAGCGCCTGGGCGAACGCGGGCGCCCAGGTGGGCACGGTGAGAGCGACGATGTCGCCCTTTTCGACCTGCAGCGAGCTGCCGAACTGGACCGTCTGCCCGAGGTAGGGGCTCAGCACCTTGACCGAGCCCTGGCTGCGCAGGTTGTAACGCGGCGGGTTGGTGCCGGGGACCCGCCTGAGGATCGCCAGCCGAGCCTCCGGCGGGGTGCCGAAGAAACCGTTGAAGAACGCCCGCTGGCTGTTGGTCGGCTGGGCGAGGGTCAGCGACCAGTGCCTGATCGTGCCGTCGTGGGGGACGGCGAAGGGCAGCTTGGTCTGGCCGTTGTCGACCTGAAAGCCGGTCACGCTGCCGATCGCCTGGCAGGGAAGGTTCGGGCACGAGGGGTCCGGCGTGGTGGCGGTGCTGCCGAGCACGACCGTGGTCGGCGCCACCCCGGCGGCAGAGGGGCCGGCCGTCAGCCCGGCCGCGAGCGCCAGAGAGCAGGCGGCCGACACCAGTGCCAGCCGGCGTGCCCGTGGCGACGCGGCCGCGGTGGGTGCTCCCTGGGAAGACCTCGACATAAGCGCTGCTCCTCTCGTGCTTTACGGACCCTGAGTGAACCCGGCAGGTTAGCCCGCGGAGCGGCTGTCGAACCCGCTTTGAGACCACGATCCTCCGGAAGGAGACGGCAACGGTGCGCTGGGGATTGCGTCTAGAGGGTTGATGCGGGTTAGGCGGGTGCGCGGGGGCGTCGCAGGCCGAGCTGGGCGCCGCACGCGGACGAAGCGGGTAGCGGTTGCTACCCGCGAGGCCGTGGGTGGCGATCCAGCGACGGCATGCGGCGTCCTCCGCGTGCGCGGATAACCCGCATCAACCCTCTAGGTCTAGCGCCGTGCGTCGGTTTCGGCGACCGCGTAGCGGACCCGGCCGACGCCTTCCAGGCCGAGGACTTCGGCGCCGGCGCTGGTCAGGTCCCAGGCGCGGCCTCTGACATAGGGGCCGCGATCGATCACCTGGGTGACGAGGACGTGACCGTGATAGACGAACTTGACCGTGGTGCCGCAGGGCAGGGTGCGGTGGGCGACGCCGAGGGTTTCCGGCCGCAGGGTCTCGCCGCAGGCGGTTTGGCGGCCCCACATGCCGGGGCCGCCGTACCAGCTCGCGCCGGCGACCCGCATCGGTGTGCTGAAGGTCAGGCCTTCGCCGGCCGGCGCGGGGGCGGCGATTTCGGCCCCGCCGGTGGCCGCCCGGGCGGCCGGAATGCCGCCGAGAGCGAGCACCGCGAGAGCGGCAAGCGCGACGGCGTGACGAAGGTGTTTGCTGTTTCGCATTTCTCTTTCCAGGCGCTTGCGGGGTTAGCTGACGGGCTCGCGCTGAAAGAGCTGCGCTACGCGACAGAGGTCGCGACTCGCCCCAACTGATTGGGCCCCCCGCTCCCCGCGGTATGTGGCGGAGATTCAGCGGAAGTTGGCGGCAGGTTAGCAAACGCTAAGACAGAAACCCGATGCAGAGCGCGAGAAAGCGGTTTCCTGCCGCAAATAGCGGATTTCCAGGAATGGGAAAGGCCCCTCGCGGGGCCTTTCCTTTAGCGGGCCTATAAGCCGGATCCTGTCGTGAGCGGCCATCTATCTGTGCGGCCCACCTGGACCTCGCCGGGCCGGGTCGACGGTCCTGCTTGGCCTTGCACCGGGCGGGGTTTGCCTGGCCGCCGCGTCACCGCGACGCCGGTGCGCTCTTACCGCACCATTTCACCTTTGCCTGTACGCGGCTCACGTGAGGCCGCGCCATCGGCCGTGTCATTTCTGTGGCACTTTCCCGCGGGTTTCCCCGGGTGGGCGTTACCCACCGCCTTGCCCTTCGGTGTCCGGACTTTCCTCGAGGGGTTTTCTCTCCCCCCGCGGTCGCTCAGCCCGCCCACCGATGGTAGCTCTGGAGTCGCCTGCCGCCAAGCCGGAGCGGGGATATGGTGGCTGGCATGCGCACGGCTGTGGTGACCGGCGGCGGTGGCGGGCTGGGGCGGGCGATCGCCCTGGAGCTCGGCCGGCGCGGCTACAGGGTGCACGTCAGCGACCTCGACGCCGAGGCGGCGGCCCGGGTCGCCGAGGAGGTTGGGGCCGGCTCCCGCTCCTCCGCCCTGGATGTGCGCGACGAAGGCGCCTGCCGCACGCTGGCGGCGACGACGGCCCGGGCGGGCTCGCTGGACCTCTGGGTCAACAATGCCGGCGTCTTCTTCAGCGGCCTCCCCTGGGAGCAGGGGGCGGAGCTGCGGCAGACGATGTTCGAGGTCAACCTCTACGGGCTGATCAACGGCACCCTGGCGGCGCTGGCGCCGATGAAGGAGGCCGGCCGCGGGCATATCGTCAATGTCGTCTCGCTGGCCGGGATCGTCGCCGCCCCGGGCGAGGTCGCCTACTCGGCCAGCAAGCACGCGGCGATGGCGTTCACCCTGGGGACGCTGTTCGACCTGCGCCGCTCCGGCATCAGGGGGATCGATCTCTCGGCGGTCTGCCCGGACGGGATCTGGACCCCGATGCTCGAAGACAAGCTCGACGATCCCGACTCGGCCGCCTCCTTCTCGGGCCAGCTGCAGACCGCCGAGAACGTCGCGCGCGCGGTCGGCAGGCTGACCGAGCGGCCACGCCCGATCCTCATCGTCCCCCGCTGGCGCGGCCCGCTGCTGCGGCTGGTCGACGCCTTCCCGCGCCTCGGCCTGCGCCTGCTGCCGCTGCTGATGCGCGACGCCGAGCGCAAACAGCGGCGCTACAAGAAGCTGATCGAAGCCGGCAAGTGGCCCTGAGGCGCGCCGGGGCGCGCCGGGGCGCGCCGGGGCGCGCCGGGGCGCGGGTGTCAGACCTTGCGGAAGACCCCGACCACGCGACCCAGGACCCGGGCCTCGGTGGTGAGGATCGGCTCCATTTCCTCGTTCTCCGGCTGCAGCCTGATGTGGTCGGCTTCGCGGTAGAGGCGCTTCACGGTCGCCTCCTCGCCGATCAGGGCGACGACGATCTCGCCGTTGGCGGCGTCGTCGGCGGGTCGCACGACCACGTAGTCGCCTTCGAGGATGCCGGCGTTCTTCATGCTTTCGCCGCGGACCTGGAGGATGTAGTCCCCGTCCTCGCCGCCGATCACGTCCGGAATCTCCAGGTACTCCTCGACGTTCTCCTCGGCGAGGATCGGTTGGCCGGCGGCGACCTGGCCGATCAGCGGCAGACCGCTTTCGGGCCGGATCGTCTTCTTCGCCTTGTCAAAGAGCAGCTCGATCGCCCGCGGCTTCGAGGGATCGCGCCTCAGCAGGCCGATCTTCTCCAGGTTGGCGAGGTGCGCGTGCACGGTCGAGGAGGAATGCAGGCCGACGGCCTTGCCGATCTCCCGCACCGTGGGCGGATAGCCGGTCTTCGCCGCGTATTTGCGGATGAAGTCGAAGATCTCCTTCTGCCGCTTGGTCAGGTCGAGGTCAACCATCTCGGTCTCGCTTCCCTCCATATGCCGGGCCGCTGGCCCGGGCTCGATTCCATTCGAACACCTGTTCGTAGACTACCGGTCGCCCCGGACATCGGCAAGCCGCCGGCTCCCGAGACGGCCGAGCATCTAGAATCGGGCCCTCGAGCGGCTGTGGCGGAATTGGTAGACGCGCAAGGTTGAGGGCCTTGTGGGTGGAAACACCCGTGATGGTTCGACTCCATTCAGCCGCATAGAAAACCCCCGCAAAGCGGGGGTTTTCTCGTTCGGGAGGCTCGCCGGCGGCGTCACCGCACCTGGCATCTGGTGGCCATTATGGTGGCCGATGTAGCCGCAAATCGTGCTCTTTTGCGGCGCGAAAAAGGCTCTGCGCTCATGAGTGATCCGGCCCAAAGGCGAAGCGGACAGGCCGCTAAGCCAGGTCCCCTCTGGAGCCGGCGACACCCAAGCCGACTTCTTCCGTCGCCCGCGCGAGATCTCGGTCCCAGGTCACCACCACAACTTCGTCATCCCCCAGTTCGAGCGCGGTTGCCAAGTGGACCGAGTCGTAACCACGCAGTCCTTGATCTTCGGCGTACCTGCCAGCCCGAACCGCAAGCTCCTGATCGACGCCGACCGTGGCCAGGTCCGCATACAGATCCTCAAAGTCTGCGAGCGCCTTGCGATGGTCATCCGCCCCGAGCCGATCCAGTCGACGGGCAGCCGCGAGGGCCGCTCGGCCCTCCGGATAGGCAAGGATGCTCGACGCCGCCGGGTAGGCACTCCCCCAAAGCTCGGCCGCCACCTCCGACCCGTCCTCGACGACCACGAGCTTGACCAACGCCGAGGTGTCGAAGTAGAGGATCAGGCCCGCTGCTCGGAGACGAGGTCGGACACTGAGCCGGCGCTTTGCACTCGAGCAGAGCGAGATGATCGCTCGCCCTGCGGCATCCGTACTAGGCCGCGCTGCGCGAGCGCCTCAAGCGGCCGCTCGCCGAGTCCGCTCAGGCGAGCTACGGGCCGTCCGCGACGGGTAACGACGATCTCGCTCCCGCCCTCGACTCGCTCTAGATACTCGCTAAGACGATCGTGCAACTCGCGAACACCGACTTCGCTCCCGGGCTGAGGTAGCGTCATAAGAGGAGCCTAGCAGCTACATTGTGTCGGCGGGCGCGAGACATCATCCGATAGGTCCCTGCTCTCAGCGGTCGGCAAGCAACTTGACGAAATCGGATTCGCCAACTATCTCGATCTATTTGCCCTTTAGCTACCAGCCCCTGCGCCTTTCTCAGCTTGTCGCTCTGGCTCTGTCCCTGCGCCAACCGGGTCAAATCCTGAAAACCAGTAACGAGCAGTTCCGTCTTCCGGGTCGCAGGACCCCGAGGCCGCCGAGCGCTGGGAGGAACCGAAGCGGGACAAGCTGGACGAGTAGCGGCCGGCCGATCCGCGGCTGGCCGCGCGGATCGAGGCGGCGCCCGCAACCCGAGCCTGCTCGCAGCTCAGCTGAGCGGCCCGGAGCCGCCCTCGCCCAGCGCCCGGTCGATGAAGGGCCCCAGGAGGTCGGCGACTGCGGCGGCGGTCGTCGCGGGCGACTCGCTCGGCGTCGTCACGTAGCTGATCGCCAGCCGCACCAGGGTCTCCGAGAGCAGGCGGACGTCGGTCTGGGGCGCCTGCGGCCAGCCCTCCTCGATCACCGCCGCCAGGCGGGCGGTCGCCCACTCGACCACCGGGACGCCCTGGGTGGTGACGAAGGGCAGCATGCCGCCGGTGCCGTCGTCGCTGAGCAGGATGCGGATCAGCGGGTCCTCGCGGGCGGTGCGCAGGAACAGCTCCAGCGCCGCCCCGATCGCCGCCCGCGGGTCATCGAGATGCTGCTTGACCGCCGCCTCGACCTCTTCCAGGAAGCGCTCCCCCTCGTTGATCACGAAGGCGAGGCCGAACTCCTGGCGGTTGCCGAACTCGTTGTAGAGGGTCTGGCGGCTGACGCCGGCGGCGGCGGCGATGTCGGACATCGTGATCGCCGACCAGGCCCGCTCGGCGAGCTGGTCGCGCGCGGCGCCGAACAGCGTCTGCCGCAGCAGCTCGCGCGCGGCCTGCGGGTAGGGGGTCCGGCTGGCGGCCATCCCCCCAATCGTCGCAGCGCCGACGGTCAACCGTCGCTCGCCTCCGCCGCCTCGTCGGGCTCGAAATCGACCTTGTCGCGGACCCCGCAATCCGGGCAGGCCCAGTCGTCAGGGACCTCGCCCCAGGGCGTTCCGGGCGGGAAGCCCTCGCGCGGGTGTCCCGCCTGCTCGTCGTAGACGTAGCCGCAGGAGGGGCAGCGCCAGCGGCTCACGAAGCCGCACCGTAGCGCGCCAGGACGCGAGCCCGCCGGCGCGGCTGGATGTTGGCGCGGCTGACGTCGCCGCCGTAGTGCTCGATCAGCCGCGGGTCCATCACCCGCCTCCAGAGCGGCGGGACCCAGGCGAGAACGATCATCCCCGCGTAGCCGGTCGGCAGCTGCGGCGCCTCGTCGACGTGGCGCAGGGCCTGGTAGCGGCGCGTCGGGTTGGCGTGATGGTCGCTGTGGCGCTGCAGGTGGTAGAGGAGGACGTTGGAGGCGACGTTGTTGCTGTTCCAGCTGTGCTCCGGACGGCAGCGCTCGTAGCGACCGTCCTCTTTCTTCTGCCGCAGCAGGCCGTAGTGCTCGAGGTAGTTGACGACCTCCAGCAGCGAGAAGCCGATCACCGCCTGGACCACCAGGTAGGGCAGGACGACCGGGCCGAAGCCGATCGCCAGCGCGGCGAAGAGCGCGACCGTCATCGCCCAGGCGCCGAGGATGTCGTTGTGGATGCCCCAGTGCGACCTGCCGAGGCGGTCCATGCGCGCGGTCTCGATGCCCCAGGCCGAGCGCACGCTGCCGGAGACGGTGCGCGGGAGGAAGGCCCAGAAGCTCTCGCCGAGCCGCGAGCTGGCCGGGTCCTCGGGGGTGGCGACGCGGACGTGGTGGCCGCGGTTGTGCTCGATGAAGAAGTGGCCGTAACCGGTCTGGGCCAGCGCGACCCGGCTCAGCCAGCGCTCCGAGCTGGCCCGCTTGTGGCCGAGCTCGTGGGCGGTGTTGATCGCGATCCCGCCGACCACCCCCATCGTCAGCGCCAGCCCGATCGATTCGAGCGCCGAGAGGTCGCCCTGCGACCACATCCAGCAGGCGAAGACGAGGCCCGCGTACTGGATCGGGATGAAGAGGTAGGTGCACCAGCGGTAATAGCGGTCCTGCTCGAGCCATTTGAGCACGCTGTCGGGCGGGTTGGCGGCATCCATCCCGACCACGATGTCGAGCAGCGGGAAGCCGACGAAGACGAGCACCGGGCCGAGGAACCAGAAGCCGCCGAACCCGGTCAGGGCCACCCAGCCCCAGGCGAGGAACGGCGCCATCGGGACGACGATCCCCAGCAGCCAGGCGTAGCGCTTGCCGTCGCTCCAAGCGGCCGGGTTGAGATCGACGTCGTCGTGGTGATGGTGGTGGTGCGCGTGCTCCGCGTGCGCCTCCATGGCCCTCCTCCTTGTCAAAGCTGGTCGCCGGATCCGCAGTATTGACAAACAAGCACCATTTGTCAAGCTCGCAAACATCCATTACCACGGCGTCCAAAGGCCTTCGGCGCAAATTCCGGGGACGGTCGGCCTTGAATCGGCCGCTCACTTGATGCGAACATACGTTCGTGTTCCGCATCCGGCACAGCAGGCCCCCGCTAAGCGATCCACCACTTCCTGGCTACTCGCCGCCGTGTTTGCTTCCGCCCCCGGGGACCGCATCGGTGTACGACTGGGCGCGCCGCCGTCGAGACTCCCGCTCGATACAGCGGTACCGCTATAGACCTGGCCAGGCGGGGTGATTTGAGTACTGCCGGATGCCCCGACTGGATCCGCAGCCCGGCCTGGCCAGTGCCGTGAGGGAGCTGCGGACGGCCAAAGGACTGTCGCAGGAAGAGCTGGCCAACCGCGCGGGAGTCCATCTGACCTGGGTCGGGCGCCTGGAGAGCGGCGCCGCCAACCCGAGCTGGGGAACGACCAAGCGGGTCGCCCGCGGCCTCGGCGTACCGCACGCGCTGCTCGCCGCGCTGGGCGAAGCAAAGGACGGCGAGCTGGCCAGATGAAATAGGGCCGTGCCGCTAGATCTTCAGCAGGACGAGCGTGTTGACCACGAAGACGACGGCGAAGAAGACCGTCGCCCGGTCCAGGTTGCGCTCGACCATCGAGCCGCCGCCGATCGAGCTGCCACCGCCGCCGATCCCGAAGGCGCCGGAGAGGCCGGCGTCTTTGCCCGAGTGCAGGAGCACCAGGAAGATCAGGACGACGGCGACGATCACCTGAATGATGCTGAGCAACGTGTACACGGTCAGGGAGTGTAGCTGCGCTCGGGCCGATCGGCCGCGCCGGCATCGCTGACCGACGCGCCGCCATCGCCGTTCCGGTGGCCGTTGGCGACGGCACCGTTCCCGCTCGCCCGGCCCTCCACCCGGTCGAGGATCGCCACCGCTTCGCGGCGCAGCTCGGCGTCGAGGATCGCGTAGTCCTCGTCGGAGAGCTTGCCGGCAGCGTGGTCGAGCTCGGCGTCGCGGATCTCGCGGTACTTCGCTTCCTTGATCGCGTCGGCGGCGGTCCGCACCGGCACGCCGCGGCGGCGGCCTCGCGCGGGCCAGAGCGCGATCAGGGCGCCGGCGAGGGCGATCAGGCCGCCGATCCACATCCAGGTGACGAGCGGGTTGACGATGACTTTGAAGGAGGCGGCCGCGCCTTCACCCACGTAGCCGGCGGCGATCTGCCTCGCGGTCGCCAGCCGCAGCTTGGCGATCTGGGCGAGGGCGGCGGGGCGCAGCGCCGGGTTGGCTGCGGCGGCCATCATCATCTCCCCCACCGCCTTGCACTGCGGCGGCGTGCCCGGGGCCCCGGAGAGGCAGAGGCCGAAGGCCTTGTCGGCCGCCCGGGCGTGCTTCTGCGAACCGGCGATGCTGGGATTCTCGGCGACCCAGAAGTCGTGGCCGAGACCGGCTTCGAGGGCGACGTTGCTGTCCGATTCGCCGGCGAAGTAGCTGGCGATGGTTCCCGAGCCTGGGGCTCCGGTCGAGCGGTAGAAGTTGCGGGTCGGGTGCATGGTCGTGACCTTGCCGTCCTTTTCCACCCGCAGCAGCGCCCCGGCGGTGAAGGCGAGCTGGTCGATGCTCGCGGTCGGGCGCACGTAGGTCACCTCGTAGCCGTCGATCGCCGCGCTTTCGCCCGGCTTCAGTTCGACCTGGCGATTGGTCTGGAAGCTCGAGGAGGCGGCGATCCCGATCAGCAGCACGGCGATTCCGATGTGGACGATGTAGCCGCCGTAGCGGCGCCGGTTGCGGGCGACGAGGGCGATCAGCGCCCCCGCCATCGAGCCGCCGGAGAGCTTGCGGCGGGCCGCGGCGCCGGTCCAGAACTCCTGCGACAGCCCGGCCAGGGCGAAGGCGGCGAAGGCGAACAGGGCCAGCGCCCAGGGCCTGGCCGCGGCGTCGGCGAAGGTCGCCAGGGCGACCGCCGTCAGGGCGGCGGCCGCCAAGGGAATCCGGAAGACCCGTTTCGCGGTCGCCCAGGTGACCCGCCGCCAGGCGAGCAGCGGCCCGATCGCCGTGAACAGCACCAGCAGGATCGCCAGCGGGGTCGTGTAGCGGTCGAACCAGGGGGCGGCCAGCGAGGCCTTGCTGCCGGTGAACAGTTCCGAGATCAGCGGGAAGAAGGTGCCCCAGAAGATCACCGCGGTGAGCCCGACGAGCAGCAGGTTGTTGACCAGGAAGACCGCCTCGCGCGAGATCAGCGAGTCGATTCGCTTCGGCGAGCGCAGGTCGTCGAGGCGGGAGACGATCAGCGCCGTCGAGCCGAGCACGACGGCGGCGATCAGGGCGAGGATGTAGGGGCCGACGGTGCTGTCGCCGAAGGCGTGGATCGACTGCAGGACGCCGGAGCGGACGAGGAAGGTGCCGAGCAGCGCCATCGAGAAGGTGCCGACGACCAGGCAGGCGTTCCAGACCTTCAGCATCCCGCGCTTCTCCTGGACCATGATCGAGTGCAGGAAGGCGGTGCCGAGCAGCCATGGCATCAGCGCCGCGTTCTCGACCGGGTCCCAGGCCCAGTAGCCGCCCCAGCCCAGCTCGGTGTAGGACCAGCGGGCGCCGAGCAGCAGGCCGAAGCCGAGAAAGGTCCAGGCGATCAGCGCGAAGCGCCGGGTGGCACGGATCCATTCGGCGTCCAGCCTGCGGGTGACGAGGGCGCCGATCGCGAAGGCGAACGGCACCGTGAAGGCGACGTAGCCCGAGTAGAGCATCGGCGGGTGGATCATCATGCTCGGGTGCTGGAGCAGCGGGTTCAGCCCGATGCCGTCGGCCGGCGCGGGGCTCAGCGTGGCCAACGGGTCGACGCCGGGGGCGAACAGCATCAGCCCGGTGAAGAACGCGGCGACGCCCATCATCACCGCGGTCGCGTAGGGCACCAGCTCGCGCAGCCTGTCGCGGGTCGCATAGAGGGCGGCACCGGCGGCGATCGAGAGCACCCAGGCCCAGAGCATCAGCGAGCCCTCCTGGCTCGACCACATCGCCGCCAGCTTGTAGTACCAGGGGGTGGCGAGCGAGGAGTGTTCCTGGACGATCTTGAACGAGAAGTCGTCGCTGGCGAAGGAGACCTCGATGATCGCCACGCAGGCGGTGAGGAGGAAGAAGAGCGCGTAGACGAGGCGGCGCGAGACGTCGATCCGGCGGCGGTCGCCGTGGCGGCCGGCCAGCGCCAGGCCGGCGGAGGCGACGGCGGCGAGGAAGGCCAGCGCCAGCAGGACGCTGCCGAGGCTAGCCATTACTGGCCGTGTACTTCGAGGGGCATTTGGTGATCAGCGTTTCCGGTTCGCCGACGAAGGTGCCGCCGCTGAGGCTGCCGGTGAGGACGATCTCGCGGCCGCCGCGGAACGGGTCGGGGATCGTGCCGGTGTAGCTGACCGGAAGGCTCTGCCCCTTGCCGTCGCGGTCGACCACCCGGAACCGGATGCTCTCGGTGCCGTGGTGGCGGACCGAGCCGCGCACCACCTTCCCCGTCATCTCGTAGCTCGTCCCCGGCGCGGCGCCGATCAGCTGCGAGGGCTCCTTCGCCTCGGTCGCGGCGGAGAACGAGGTGTAGATCAGTGCCACCGCGAGGAGCACGGCGACGCTGAGCGCGACCACTAGCCGAATCTTGCGCTTGCGTTGGGGGTCCACGGGCAAAGCGATTATCGCAATCCCCCTCCACGACCGGCTTTGTGGCGCCTTCTTGCCGCTATGCGGGAACATCGCGACACCACCTGGCAGAATCGGGCGTCGATGGCGACGAGCGACCACCCCGTCCTGCTGATCACCGGCGCCAGCAGCGGCATCGGCGCCGCCACCGCCCGCGCCGCGGCCTCCGGCCACCGCCTGGTCCTGGCGGCGCGGCGGCTCGAGAAGCTGGAGGAGCTGGCCACGCAGCTGGGCGGTGAGGAGCGGGCGCTGCCGGTGCGCTGCGACGTCACCGAGTGGGACCAGGTCGAGGCGCTGGTTGCGGCGGCGCTGGAGCGCTTCGGCCGCATCGACGCGGTCTTCGCCAACGCCGGCTTCGGCGCCACGCGGGGTTTCCTCGAGGAGTCGCCGGAGTTCTGGCGCTCGATGGTCCTGACCAACGTCTACGGGACGGCGCTGACGATCCGCGCCACCCTCGCCCACCTGCTGGAGCGCGGCGAGGGTCACTTCGTGATCACCAGCTCGGTCGCCGGTCGCCGTGCCCTCCCCGGCTCGCTCTACTCGGCCACCAAGTGGGCGACGACGGCGATCGGCGAGGCGCTGCGGCAGGAGCTGCGGCAGATGCACGACAACCAGGCGATCAGGGTGACGCTGATCGAGCCCGGGATGACCGACACGCCGTTCTTCGAGAACCGCCCCGGAGACTGGGCGCTGCGCGACGACGACATTGCCCGGGCGGTGATGTTCGCGCTCGAGCAACCGCGCGGGGTCGACGTCAACGAGATGCTGATCCGCCCGACCAGCCAAGCCAGCTAGAGGGTTGATGCGGGGTAGGCGGGTGCGCGGGGGCGTCGCAGGCCGAGCTGGGCGCCGCACGCGGACGAAGCGGGTAGCGGTTGCTACCCGCGAGGCCGTGGGTGGCGATCCAGCGACGGCATGCGGCGTCATCCGCGTGCGTGGATAACCCG
>DATAEW010000122.1:0-9349 GCA_036257815.1 Solirubrobacterales bacterium | reverse complement strand
CTCCCCGAGGAAGCTTTAGCTACCGCAGGGGAGGGGGGGTCCCTGCGGCGACAGGACCCGCCCGCCGGAGCTCCTTAGAGCTGCAGGCTCTTCACTTGCAGCAACTCCTCGATTCCGTAGCGGCCGTTCTCGCGCCCGTGGCCGGACTGGCCGTAGCCGCCGAAGGGGGCCAGGGGGTTGAAGGCGCCGCCGTTGATCTCGATCTGGCCGGTGCGGATTCGCCTCGCCACCTCGATCGCCCGGTCCTGGTCGGCGGACCAGACGCCGCCGGCGAGGCCGTAGACGGTGTCGTTGGCGATCCGCACCGCGTCCTCCTCGTCCTCATAGGGCTGGATGACGAGGACCGGCCCGAAGATCTCCTCCTGGGCGATCGTCATCTCCGGCGCCACCTCGGAGAAGACGGTGGGGCGGACGAAGTACCCGCGGTCGAGGCCCTCGGGGGGCTCGGCGCCGCCGGTCAGCAGCCTCGCGCCCTCGGCCTGGCCCCGCTCGATGTAGCCGCGGACGCGCTGGCGCTGCACGTCGGAGACCAGCGGGCCGAGCCGCGTCGCCTCGTCGAAGGGGTCGCCGGGGGTGAAGGACTCGGCGGCCGCCGTCGCCAGCGCCTCCGCCTCGGCGAGCTGCTGGCGCGGAACGAGCATCCGGGTCAGGGCGCTGCAGGTCTGG
Organism: Solirubrobacterales bacterium; assembly: GCA_036257815.1. Taxonomy (GTDB): domain Bacteria; phylum Actinomycetota; class Thermoleophilia; order Solirubrobacterales; family 70-9; genus VAYN01. The sequence continues at coordinate 8,683 of DATAEW010000122.1, read as the reverse complement.
CCGGAGTTGAGGAAGCACTTGGCGACGCCGTCGGGAACTGCCTGGGCGAGGTCGGCGTCGTCGAGGATCACGTTGGGCGACTTGCCGCCGAGCTCCATCGCCACCGGCTTCACGCTCGCCGAGGCCAGCTCGGAGACGCGACGCCCCGCCCCGGTCGAGCCGGTGAAGGAGACCATGTCGACCCCGGGGTGGGCGGCGATCGCCTCGCCGACCACGGGGCCGGTGCCGGTGATCAGGTTGAAGACGCCGGCCGGAAGGCCGGCGGCCTCGATCACCTCGGCCAGCAGAAACGCGTTCAGCGGCGTCACCTCGCTCGGCTTGAGGACCACCGTGCAGCCGGCCGCCAGCGCCGGCGCGACCTTGGCGGCGATCTGGTTCAGCGGGTAGTTCCAGGGCGTGATCGCGCCGACCACGCCGACCGCCTCGCGCAGCACGCGCGAGTTGCCGATCTCCTCCTCCCAGGCGATTTCCTCCATCAGTCCCGGCATCGCCGCGAACTGGGCGGTCGGCAGGCCGACCTGGATCATCTGGCTCAGCTTCAGCGGCATCCCCAGCTCCTGGGAGATCGTCGTCGCGATCTCCTCGGCCCGCTCGCCGAGGCCCCGGGCGATCGCCGCCAGGTAGCCGGCGCGCTCCTCGCGCGGGGTCGCCGACCAGGAGTCGAAGGCCTCGCGGGCGGCGCGCACGGCGCGGTCGGCGTCCTCCGGGGAGCAGGCGGGGACCGTCCCCATCACCTCCTCGGTGGTCGAGTTGACCACCTCGATCGGCTCGCCGCCGCTCGGCTCGACCCACTCACCGCCGATGAAGACCTTGTCCTTTGCTTGCAGCTCAGCTGCCGTCGCCATCTCCACTCCTTCTCGTTAGCTCCCGTTTCGCCCGACCAAAGCTAGCGCCCAGGTGAAACTCACGGAAATAGCGTAAAGGCGATGATCGCAGATCCGCTATGATTTGCGCGTGGACCCGGGTCAGCTCCTCCAGGAAGCCAGAAAGCGCTACGGCATCAGCCAGCGGCGCCTGGCGATCCGTGCCGGGACGACTCAGTCCGCGATTTCCCGCATCGAGCGCGACCAGGTCTCGCCCTCTTTCGAGACCATGCGATCGTTGCTGGACCTGCTCGGCGAGGAACTCAGCATTGCTTCGGAGCGGCCCGATACGGGCATCGATCTCTCACTGAACGACGGGAACCTGCGTCTGAGCGTCGCGGAGCGACTGGAGAGGGGGCTCCGATTTGCGGACATGGTGCGAGCCGATCGGGGGGGAGACAATCCCTCGCTCGCGGCTCAGAGACACATGGCGAAAACCGACCTTGGCGAGGGGCTCGAGCTGCATCCGCTACTGGGGGCACTGGTCCGGCACGGGGTTGACTTCGTCGTCGTCGGCGGCGTCGCTGGCTGGGTTCATGGTTCGGCATATCCGACCTATGACCTCGATGTCGCCTACGCTCGCGATCGCGGCAACCTCCAGCGACTCGCCGCGGCACTGGTCGAGCTGAAGGCGCGCTGGCGGGGCGGCCCCCCCGATCTCCCGATAGAGCTCGACGCGGCGATGCTCTACAACGGTGCCAACTTCACCTTCACGACGCCGTTTGGGCACTTCGACGTCCTCGGCGAGCTCTCGGGGGTGCGCGACTACGACGATTTGCGACGCGAGGCGCGGATCGAGAGTTACGACGGACTCGAAATCAGGGTCGCTTCAATCGACCACCTGATCGCGATGAAGCGTGCCGCCAACCGGGTCAAGGACCGGCTGATGGTGCTGGAGTACAAGGAGCTGGCGAATCGTGTCAGGCCCGATCAGGAATAAAACCGTGCGGTCCGGCTAGCCGCGAGAGTCCGCCGCGGCAGCCGAAGCCACCGCCGGCCCCCAGCCTGGCCCTGGCACCTGCTTGGCGTCGCGGGCGTGCAGGACCTTGCCGCAGGCCTCGCAGATGCCGCGGCCGTTGACCCGGCCGCCGCACTGCTTGTGGACGATGACCCGCGGCGGGCCCTGCGGGCGGGGGGTGTAGCGCTCGCCCCAGTCCAGGAGGGCGATCAGCGCCGGCCAGAGGTCGAGTCCCTTCTCGGTCAGGAAGTATTCGCAGCGGGGCGGGTTTTCCTGGTAGGCGCGGCGCTCGAGGATGTCTTCGTCGACCAGGCGCTGCAGGCGCGCCGAGAGGACGTTGCGGGCGATTCCAAGCGACTCCTGGATCTCGCCGAAGCGCCGGTTGCCGTGCATCACCGCGCGGACGATCAGCAGCGACCAGCGCTCGCCGATCACCTCCAGCGCCTTGGCGACCGAGCAGTCGAGGCCGGGATAGTCGTGGCGCAGCACGTGTGAATCTTCGCACAGTTGGTTGCATCAAGCAACTTACTGCGATAGGCTCGCGAGCGTCCTAGGTTGCATCATGCAACCAAGTCGATCGGAGGCCGAAGATGAGGCTGATTCCAAGGCACAGGCACCACCGGCGCCCCAAGGGGCCACGGATCGCGATCAGCGAGGCGGAGATCAGCGCCGACCTGCACTACCCGGCGCGAGCCCCACGGTCCCGGCGCGCGACCGACTCCCGGAGGCCGGGGCTCAGGTGAGCGAAGACGGGGTGGTGGTCGCTCCCGAGGGAAGCGCCGCCGAGCTTGCGGAGGCGTTCGCCGTCTCCAGCCCCGAGAGCTCGCGCAGCCGGACGCTGACCTGGCAGGACCCGGTGCCGACGGCGGCGGCCGGGGCGACGATGACCGGGATGGAGTACATGACCGCGGTCGTCACCGGCCAGATGCCGCCGCCGCCGATCGCGGTGACGATGCGCTTGCGGCCCGTCGAACTGGAGGAGGGGAGGGTGGTCTTCGAGGGAGAGCCCGGCGAGGAGCACTACAACCCGATCGGAGTGGTCCACGGCGGCTACGCGGCGACCCTGCTCGACTCGGCGCTCGGCTGCGCCGTCCACACCACCCTGCCGGCCGGCGTCGCCTACACCTCGCTCGGCCTCGAGGCCAAGTTCGTGCGCCCGCTCACCCGCGACACCGGCCGGGTGCTGTGCGAGGCCAACGTGCTCTACCGCGGGCGCAAGCAGGCGAGCGCCGAGGCGCGCCTGACCGCGGCCGCGGGCGGCAAGCTGCTCGCGCACGGAGCCGCGACCTGCATGATCTTCGGCGAAGAGGGTTAGCTGCTCAGATGCCGAACGAGCTCGACCAGCAGCCGCACGCCGTAACCGCTGGCGTCGCTGCCGGTGTACTCGCGACCGACGTCCCAGGCGGTGCCGGCGATGTCGAGATGAGCCCAGGGCACCTCCTCGACGAACTCCTCGAGGAAGGAGGCGGCGGTGATCGTGCCGGCCTTGCGCTTCGAGGCGAGGTTGGAGAGGTCGGCGACCGTGCCCTTCATCAGCTCCTTGAACTCCGGGTGCAGGGGCAGGCGCCAGGCCAGCTCGCCGGTCCGCTCCCCGGCGGCGATCACCTCCGCGGCCAGCGCGTCGTCGTTGGAGACCACCGCCGCGTAGGTCGAGCCGAGCGCGATCAGCACGGCGCCGGTCAGGGTGGCGAGGTCGACGATGCGCTCGGCCCCCAGCTCGATCGCGTAGGACAGCGCGTCGGCGAGGATCAGCCGCCCCTCGGCGTCGGTGTTGTTGACCTCGACCGTCTTGCCGTTGTGCTGGGTGATCACGTCGCCCGGCTTGACCGCGCTGCCGGAGGGCATGTTCTCGGTCGCCGGGATCACCGCGAGCAGCTCGACCGGCAGCTCGAGCTCGGCGATCGCCGCCACCGCCTCGAGCACCGCCGCGGCGCCCGACATGTCCATCTTCATCTCCTGCATCCCGGCTCCGGGCTTCAGCGAGATGCCGCCGGTGTCGAAGGTGACGCCCTTGCCGACCAGGCCCAGGGTCGGCCCCGAGCCGCCGCCGGCGTAGCGCAGGACGATCAACCGTGGCTCCTGGGCGCTGCCCTGACTGACCGCGATCAGGCCGCCCATCCGCTTGGCGGCGATCTGCTCGCGGTCGAGGATCTCGACGCTGAGCGTTTGCGAGCCGGCGGCGATCTGCTCGGCCCGCTGGGCGAGGAAGCTCGGGGTGGCGACGTTGGCCGGCGTGCTCTGCAGGTCGCGGGCTCGGTTCTGGGCTTCGGCGCAGGCCCGGGCGGCCTCCGCCGCCTCCTTCACCGCGGCTGGCGCCAGCAGGGTCAGCGACTCCAGGCGCGGGGGCGGCGGGTCCTCGGGGGCGGAGCCGCGGAAGCGGTCGAAGCGGTAGGAGCCGAGGATCGTCCCGGTGACGACCGCCTCTGCGGCGGCCGCCTCGTCCTCGCTCCCCGGCAGCTCCCAGGCGAGCGAGGTCACCTCCAGTCGCGCCGCCTCCTTGGCGGCGACGGCCGCTGCCCGGCGCAGTCGCTCGGGGTCGAGATCCCCCCGCTCGCCGAGCCCGACGACCAGGATCCGGCCGGGCGACCCCGGGTACAGCGTCGTCAGCGACTTGAACTTCCCCTTCGCGTCCCCTGCGCCGCCCGCCGCGGCAAGCGGCTGCGGCAGCTCACCGCCCTCGAGCAGGCCGATCGCCAGCAGGTCGGCGTCGATCGCGGACGGCTCGGTGTCGGTGACCACGACCTTCATCGGGGCGCGAGTCTACGAGGTGTCGCTATCGTCACGCCTGAGCCCGGTGGACAGGGGCCAGGGCCACTCGATCTTGGAAAGGAAAGGCAGTAGATGCCCAGCTCAGTGATTCTCGGAACCGCGCGCACCCCCGTCGGCAAGATGGGTGGCGCTTTCTCTTCAGTCGACGCGACCGAGCTCGGCGGCACCGCGATCGAGGCGGCGCTGGACCGCTCCGGCGTCGGCGCCGAGCAGGTCCAGCAGGTCATCTTCGGCCAGGTGCTGCAGGCCGGTCAGGGCCAGATCCCCTCGCGCCAGGCGCAGATCAAGGGCGGGATCCCGAAGGAGGTCCCCTCCGAGACGGTCAACAAGGTCTGCGCCTCGGGCATGCGCACGCTCGGACTCGCCGACCAGGCGATCCGCGCCGGCGACCTCGAGATCGCCGTCACCGGGGGCATGGAGTCGATGAGCCAGGCGCCGTGGCTGCTGCCAGATGCCCGCTTCGGCTTCCGGATGGGCGACGTGCAGGCGCTCGACGCGATGACCCACGACGGCCTCACCAACGCCTTCACCGGCAAGCAGATGATCAACGAGGCGAGCGAGGTCTCCAACGAGCTGGAGATCACGCGCGTCGACATGGACCGCTTCGCCGAGCGCTCCCAGCACCTCGCCGGCGAGGCGATCGAGGCGGGCCGCACCGCCGAGGAGATCGTCCCGGTGACCGTCAGGTCGCGCAAGGGCGAGACCACGGTCGAGGTCGACGAGGGACCGCGCCCGGACACCACCCTGGAGGTGCTCTCGAAGCTGAAGGCGGTCGGCGGCGAGGGGGCGACCCACACCGCCGGCAACGCGCCGGGCGTCAACGACGGCGCCGGGGCGATCGTCGTCGCCTCCGCGGAGTGGGCCGAGAAGGAAGGCCGCCAGCCGCTGGCCAGGGTGCTCTCCTACGGCACCGTCGCCGACGACTTCGCCTACCTGGCGCGGACGCCCGGCAACGCGGCGCTGCAGGCGCTCGACAAGATCGGCAAGACCCCCCAGGACGTCGACCTCTGGGAGATCAACGAGGCCTTCGCCTCGGTCGTGATCGGCTCGATGCGGATCCTCGGGATCGACGAGGAGAACGTCAACGTCAACGGCGGCGCGATCGCCTTTGGCCACCCGATCGGCGCCTCGGGCGCCCGCATCGTCGGCTCGCTCCTGCACGAGCTGCGCCGCCGCGGCGGTGGCCTCGGCGTCGCCGCGATCTGCTCCGGCGGCGGCCAGGGCGACGCGATCGTGTTGGAGGTTTCCGCGTAGGCGGCCGCCGCAAACCGGCGCATCTCGGGGTCCTCGGTCGCGCGGATCGGGTCACGCACCAAACGGTGCGCTCCCCTAACCGCGCTCCCTGCGTCCCCCGACCCGCTTGGTTTTCGCGGCCGTTCGTGGCACGGGGCAGATGATGCGGGCAGCTGCCTTCTTCGACCTTGACAAGACCCTGATCGCGGGGTCGAGCGGGATGCAGTTCGCCCGCGTCGCCACCCGCCAGGGGATCGTCGGTCGCCGCCAGCTCGCCCGCTGGGGGGTCGAGCACCTGCGCTACCGGCTGCGCGGCACCACCGACGAGCGCACCGCCGAGGTCCTGCGGGTTGCGCGCGAGCTGATCAAGGGTGTCCCGGAGGTGACGATCGCGCGCATGGAGCCGGAGGTGATGGCGGCGATCCTGCCGCGGGTCTACCCGCAGATGCTCGAGGAGGTCCGCGTTCATCAGGACGCCGGCCGTCCCGCCTTCATCGTCAGCGCGGCCGGCAACGACGTCGTCGAGTCGCTTGCCCGGGTGCTGCGGATGGAGGGCGGGATCGGCACCCGCTACGAGGTCGACGCCGAGGGCAACTTCACCGGCCACCTCGACGGGCCCTTCGTCTACGGGCCGGGCAAGGTCGAGGCGATGCGGGCCTTCGCCGCGCGCCATGACATCGACCTAGCCGCCTCCTACGCCTACTCGGACTCGCTCTCGGACCTGCCGATGCTGCGCGCGGTCGGCAACCCGGTCGCGGTCAATCCCGACCCGCCGCTGGCCGAGGTCGCCCGCGCCGAGGGCTGGCAGGTGCTGCGCTTCGAGCGACTCGGCCGGCGCCTGGTCGCCCTGGCGGTGACGCTGCTGGCGACCGTTGCCGGTTTCAGCGCCTCGCGGGTCGTCGCCCGCCGCCGGCCCCCGGCGCGCCGCTTCCCGCTCTCCGCTCCGCCGCGCAGATGAGAGCCCGCGCCTGGATCGCCGTGCCACGGCGCTCGCGACGTCGACCACACCCGAAGGGGGTCGACGTCGCGAGCGCGAGGCGCGGCCGCGCTGCGTCTAGCTGGGCTGGGCCTGGGCGTCGCCGTGGCCGTGGCGGCGCAGGAACCTGAGCGCCGTGTCGGGGGTGCGGACCGCGCCGGTGGCGACGAGAACCGCGAACCCGATCCCGGTCAGCAGCAGGGCGATGCCGACGACGATCCCGAACAGCGCCGTCTGGTCGGCCATGTAGCTGGCGTTGAGCGCGGTGGAGAGGGCGGTTGAGGTCACCCAGACCTGGCGGGCGCCGTTTTCGACCGGCTGCTTGGTTTCCGGATCGATCGCGGCGAACTTTTCGTTTTCGGTTCCGCCGCCCGGCGCCAGTTCGGACTTGGGGGTGTTCGGCAGGGCTTCGTAGCGGCCCATCTGCGAGTAGGTGTAACCGCCGGTCGCCAGCAGCGAGTGGACGCGCATGTACTCGGCGAAGCAGCGGGCCCGGTCGCCGCTGTCGATCGACTTTTCCGCGACCGTGCAGCTGGGCAGGTTCGTGACCTTGCTCGCCAGACCGGATTCGGCCACCTCGCCCTTGATCGCGGCGGGGCTCATGTCCGGCGTGCCGACGATCTGTTCCTGGGTCAGGCTGTCTTCGACGGTCGATTTGCCGTTCGCTCCCAGCACGATCGCGGCAACGCCGAAGGCGATCAGCACGATCGCCGCCACCACGCCGCCGATTTCAAGTCCTTTGCGCATCTTTGCCTCCCGAAGGGTCTTGCGGACGCTGGTGGTCCGGTTGACCGGCAGGTTTCCAGCCGCAGGCCGCGCCGCCTTCCGTGCAGCGGCACATGTTTGGCGGTGATTTGCCGCAGCTCCCGATCATCTAGGGTTGCGAGCCGGATGGAGGCCGCAACCGCGCGCAAGATCAGGGTCGTCGTCGCCAAGCCCGGGCTCGACGGGCACGACCGGGGCGCCAAGATCATCGCCCGGGCGCTGCGCGACGCCGGCATGGAGGTGATCTACACCGGCCTGCACCAGACGCCGGAGCAGATCGCCGAGACGGTGATCCAGGAGGACGCCGACGCGGTCGGTCTCTCGATCCTCTCGGGCGCCCACATGACGCTGGTCCCGCGGGTCGTCGAGCTGTTGCGGGAGCAGGGTGTCGACGACGTCCTCGTCACTGTCGGGGGGACGATCCCGGCCGATGACATCCCGGAGCTGAAGAAACTCGGTGTCGCCGAGGTCTTCACGCCCGGGGCGGGGACCGACGACATCGTCGAGTTCATCCGTGGCGCCGCCGCCCAGCGCCACTCCCAGAGCGAATAAACTCTCTCTACACCGATCGGTGCATAGGTTTCCCGTTTCTCGGGTATGATCCTGATTGACTCGTCAATCAGTGCCGGATCACAAGCGATAAGATGCCCGGCCGCAACGGGGTGGCGAGACGCCCAGCAGCTGCCCGAAAAGACTTCAGAACCAGCCCCAAGGAGGATCGAACTTGAAGATCTGCGTCCTGGTCAAGGAGGTACCGGATGCCGCCGTCCAGAAGCGCATCGACCCCAGCACGATGCGCCTGGATCGTGGCGGAGAGAAAAACCTCAACCCGTTCGACACCCACGCCCTCGAGGCGGCGATGCAGATCAAGGAGGGGGGTGCGATCCCGGTCGAGGAGGTCGTGGCGGTGACCATGGGCCCGGAATCCGCGGTCCGCGCCCTGCACAAGGCGGTCGCCCTCGGCGCCGACCGCTCCGTGCACCTGACCGACGGCGCGCTCGCCGGTTCCGACGTCTGCGCCACCGGCTACTCGCTGGCCAAGGTGCTCGAGTCCGAGAGCCCGGACCTGGTGCTGCTCGGCCAGCAGTCCGACGACGGCGAGTGCTACACGATCGGCGC
>DATAEW010000117.1:0-18159 GCA_036257815.1 Solirubrobacterales bacterium | reverse complement strand
CGCGCACGTCGACGAGCACGGGGCCCTCGGTTTCGAGCGCCTTTGCCATCGTCCCTTCCAGCTCGCCGGAGTCCTCGCAGCGCATGCCGGTGGCGCCAAAGGCCTCGGCCAGCTTCGCCCAGTCGGGGCTGGTGCCGTTGTCGACGGCGCTGTAGCGGCGGTCCCAGAACAGCTCCTGCCACTGGCGGACCATTCCCATGTAGCCGTTGTTCATCAGGAAGACCTTGACCGGGATGTCCTCGGTGACCGCGGTCGCCAGCTCCTGGATGTTCATGATCAGGCTGCCGTCGCCGGCCAGGCAGACCACGGCCTCCCCCGGACAGGCGACCTTGGCGCCGATCGCCGCCGGCAGGCCGAAGCCCATCGTCCCCAGGCCGCCGGAGTTGATCCAGCGGCGCGGCTTCTCGAAGCCGTAGTACTGCGCCGCCCACATCTGATGCTGGCCGACGTCGGAGGTGACGATCGCGTCTCCCTGGGTCGCCCGGTGCATCGCCTCGATCATGAACTGCGGTTTGATCTCACCGTCCTTGCCGGGCTCGTAGAACAGCGGGTGCTCGCGCTGCCAGCCGCGCAGCGTCTCCCACCAGGCCTCGAGGCGGGTGGGGTCGGTCTGCAGCGCCCGGTACTCCCGGGTCAGCTTCGGCAGCACCTGCTTGACGTCGCCGACGATCGGGATGTGGGCGCCGACGTTCTTCGAGATCTCCGCCGGGTCGATGTCGATGTGGATCACCTTGGCGTGCGGCGCGAACTCCGAGAGCTTGCCGGTGATCCGGTCGTCGAAGCGGGCGCCGATGTTGACGATCAGGTCGGCTTTGTCCATCGCCTGGTTGGCGGTGAAGGTGCCGTGCATGCCGAGCATCCCCAGCCAGTGCTCGCCCGTGGCCGGGTAGGCGCCGAGCCCCATCAGGGTCGAGGTGACCGGGAAGCGGTCGGAGGCCGCGAGCTCGCGAAGCTCCTCGAAGGCGTTGCCGTTGACCACGCCGCCGCCGGTGTAGAGGATCGGCCGGCGCGCGTTGGCCAGCGCTTTGGCGGCGATCCGGATCTGCTTGATGTTGCCCTCGGTCGAGGGCTTGTAGCCCGGCAGCTCGACGGGCTCGGTGCGCGGCTCGTAGTCGATGTCGGCCCGCGAGAGGTCCTGCGGCACGTCGACCAGCACCGGGCCGGGCCGCCCGGTCGAGGCGACGTGGAAGGCCTCGTGGACGTACTCGGGGATCTGGCGCGGGTCGGTGACCTGGAAGGAGTGCTTGACGAACGGCAGCGTGGCGCCGAGCACGTCGGCCTCCTGGAAGCCGTCGGTGCCGATCAGCTCGGTTTTCACCTGGCCGGTGATGAACACGGTCGGGACCGAGTCGAGCATCGCGTCGGCGATCGCCGTGATCAGGTTGGTGGCCCCGGGCCCGGACGTTGCGAAGGCGACCCCGACCCGGCCGGACGTCTTGGCGTAGCCCTCGGCGGCGTGGCCGGCGCCCTGCTCGTGGCGCGTTTTTACGTGGCGGAAGTCGGCGTCGACGAGGGCGTCGTAGGTCGGCAGGTTGGCGCCGCCGGGGATCCCGAAGACGTCTTTGACGCCCTCGGCCTGCAGCGATTTCATCAGCGCGTCGGCGGCTCTCATCGGATCAGCGATGGTACCAGCGGGGCTGCGCCGCGCCGCGCCTGGGAGGGCGCCGGAGGCGCCTCGCGACTATGCCTGGCCTGCAGGCGATTTGGCCGGGTTCCAGCGGGTGCGCGGGTCGATCGCCGATTCGATCACCTGGCCCTTGTAGCGCTCGATCGCGTGGACGATCGACTCGACCAGCTCCTCGCCCAGCAGCGTCGGCCGCAGCCCGAGGTCGAGCAGCTTGGTGTGAACCGCGTTGTAGTAGTGCTCTTCCTTCTCGACCCGCGGGTTCTCGACGTGGTCGATCTCGACCCTGTAGCCGAGGTGCTCGGCCGCCTGCTTGACCATCCGCGCCAGGCCGAGCACCGAGAACTGCTCGGTGAACTGGTTGAAGACGCGGAACTCACCGCGCTCGGCCGGGTTGCTCACCGCCAGCTCGACGCACTGCAGGGTGTCGCGGATGTTGAGGAAGCCGCGGGTCTGGCCGCCGGAGCCGTAGACGGTCAGCGGGTGGCCGATCACCGCCTGCACGCAGAAGCGGTTGAGCACGGTCCCGAACAGCTCGTCGTAGTCGAAGCGGGTGATCAGGCGCTCGTCGCGCCCGGCCTCCTCGGTCTCGATGCCGTAGACGACCCCCTGGTTCAGGTCGGTCGCCCGCAGGCCCCAGGTGCGGCAGGCGAAGTGGATGTTGGTCGAATCGTGGACCTTCGAGCAGTGGTAGAGCGAGCCCGGCAGCTTCGGGAACGGCAGGACGTCCCGGCGGCCCTTGTGCTCGATCTCGATGTAGCCCTCCTCGATGTCGATGTTGGGCTGGCCGTACTCGCCCATCGTCCCCAGCTTCACCAGGTGACAGTCGGGGACGTGGTCGCGGATCGCGAACAGCAGGTTGAGGTTGCCGATCACGTTGGTGTGCTGGGTCTCGACCGCGCGCTCGCGGGAGAGCATCGAGTAGGGCGCCGAGGGCTGCTCGCCGTAGTGGACGACCGCCTCGGGACGGGTCTCGGCGACCACCTCGTCGAGGAAGTCGCCGTCCTCGACCGCGCCGACGTAGGAGCGGAGCTGCTCGCCGGAGAGCTCGCGCCAGGCCTCGATCCGGGTCTCCAGGTCGACGATCGGCGTCAGCGAGCCGGTCCCGTGTTCGGTGTGCCAGCGGCGCCGCGAGAAGTTGTCGACGACCGAGACCTCGTGTCCGCGGGCTGAGAACCGAAGCGCCGTGGGCCAGCCGAGGTAGCCGTCGCCCCCGAGGATGAGGATTCGCATGAAGGCGGCAGCTTAGTTGACGGATGGGATGGCGGGTGGTTCTGGCGCCGCTTGCGCGCGGCATAGCATCGGGCTCGTGAGCACAGCGCGAGCGAGGCGCAAGGCCGGCCGATGAGCGAGATCGCGAGCCGCAACGGCGGGCGGGCGGGGCTCGCCGCGCTGGTCGCGATCCTCCTCCTCGGCCTCGGCCTGCGGCTCGGCGAAGCCTGGGATGGCCGCCCGCCGGTCTACGACGCGAGCGCCTACGCGGCGATCGCCGCCAACCTCGAGCGGGGCGACGGGTTCACGGTCGGCTCCCAGGCCACCCAGCCCTCCAGCAACTACTCCCCCGGCCTGCCCCTCTTCGTCACCGGCCTCTACGCGGTGACCGGCGGGGTTCACGAACGGCTGGCGCGGGTGGTTCTGGCGCTGGTCGGGACGCTGAGCGTCCTGTTCGCGTATGCGATCGGGCGGCGGCTGACGAGGCTGGTCGCCCTACGCCCGTCGCCGCACCGACCCGATTCGAGCGAGGTCGGTACGGCGACGGGCGAGGCTGGAGGAGCGCTGGAGCACGACCAAGCGAGGAGGAAAATTCAGCGGGCGCTGAACAATGCCCGCCATAGGGGGGAATTCTCAGCACTCGCTGAAATTTCCCCCGCCCTGGCGGGGGCCCTCGCCGTCGCGATCTACCCGGCGCTGCTGGAGTACCAGGGGATGCTGATGGGCGAGCCGCTGGCGGCGACCCTGCTCTCCGGCGCCGTCCTGGCGATCCTCTGGGCGCGCGAGCGCGAAGGGCCCCTTCCCTGGCTGCTTCCCGGCGCCCTGCTCGGCACCTTGACCCTCGTGCGCCCCGAGTACCTCGCGGTCTCGGTGCTGATCGCGGTTCTCGTCGCCCTTCCCCTCCCCCTCCCCCTCCCCCTGCGGTTTGTAACCCAGAGGGTGACAAAAGGCAGGGGGGCGGAGGGCGGCAGCGGGGCTGGCGGTTGGCGGCCGGGGTTGGCCCGCGCCGGGGGGTTGGCCCGGGCCGGGGGGTTGGCCCGGGCCGGGGGGTTGGGCCGGGCCGGGGGGTTGCTCGCGGCGCTGGTTGTCGTGCTGGCCCCCTGGACGATCCGCAACGCGGTGGCGCTCGATCGCTTCGTCCCGGTCTCGACCGGCGGCGGGCAGGTGCTGTTCGCCGGCACCTACCTGCCGTCCGGCGGCGACCCCGAACGGGTCGGAGAAGAGGTCGTCGCCCGCCACCCCGAACTCTTCGCGCCGAACGCGGCCCGGGACCTGCACCTCGAGCAGATCCTCGCCCGGCTCGCCGCCCACCGCTACCCGGGGACGGAAGCCGACCGGGCACTCGCGAAGATGGGCAGGCAACAGCTCTGGGACGACGTCGGCGAACAGCCCCTCGACTATCTGGGCTTCCTGGCCACCAAGGTCGGGCGGGTCTGGTTCCACCCCGCGCGCCAGGCGATGCGGGCGCCCGCCTGGAGGATCCTCCAGTGGGCGCTGGTCCTCTTCGGACTGCTCGGCCTCGGGCTGCTCGCCTGGCGGCGCCGCTGGGAGGCGCTGCTGCTCGGTGCGATCCTCCTCGCGATCACCGCGATCGGCGCCGTGCTCGTCGCCTCGCCACGGCGAGCGTTGGTCCTGCTCCCCCTCCTCGCGGCACTCGCGGCAGCGTCCCTGGCCTGGCTCACCGGCTCGCCTGAAAGCGCATCCGAAGCCCGCCACGCAAGGCCTGGGCGGAAATCGGATGCGCTTTCAACGTCAGACCCGGGATAGCCTGAGCCGGCCTTGACCGCCCTCGCCGCCCGGATCCGTGCCCTGCCCGAGCGCCACGGCCGCCGCACGCTGGTCCTGCTCGCCCTGATCGCCACCCTCGGCCTCGGCCTGCGCACCCAGGCGGTTGTCCACCCGGTCGCCAACCCGGCCGACGACTCACACGCCTACTTCGCTCTGGCCAAGGCGCTTTATGAGGAAGGCAGCTTCGGCGGCCCCGAATTCGACGACTCCAGCGACTGGTCGCCGGGCGCACCGCTGCTCTACGCGGCGAGCTTCTACGCCACCGGCGGGGCCCGCGAAGGGACGGCGCGGGCGATCGAGGCGCTGCTCGGCGTCGCCGCGATCCTCGTCGTCTTCGCGCTCGGAGAGCGGCTTGGCGGTCGCACCGCCGGGCTGCTGGCGGCGCTGGGGGTGGCCGTCTACCCGCCGTTCATCCACTCGACCGGGGAGCTGATGAGCGAGCCGCCGGCGATCCTCACGCTGCCCGCGGCGGTCCTCGCATTTCTCTGGGCGGCCCGCATCGGCGAGCGCGGCGGCGGCGCACCGCCGCGCTCCTGGTGGTCCTGGCTGATCCCCGGCCTGCTCTTCGGCCTGACCGCGATGCTCCGCCCCGAGTACCTGTTCGTCGCCGCGGCCTTCGCGATCCTCGCGGCGGTCGGGCTCTGGAGGAGCGCCGGCTGGCGGCGCGCCCTCGCCGCCGGCGCGGCGCTCCTGGCGGCGGTCGCGGTCACGGTTCTTCCCTGGACGATCCGCAACGCGGTCGTCCTGGACCGTCTGGTGCCGATCTCCACCGGCAGCGGCAAGGCGCTCTACGTCGGCACCTTCCTGCCCGCCGACGGCGAATACCAGCGGGTCAAGGCGCTGCTCTACAAGCGCTACGGGCACAGGACGCTGCCGCCCGACTCCGAAGCGCTGAACGAAGTCGACCCGGTGCCGCTGTTCGATCGCGTCGCCGCCCGCTACCCCGACCTGCCTCGCGACTCCGCCCTCGGCAAGATCGGCAAGCAGAACTTCTCCAAGTTCTTCGGCGAAGACCCGCTCGGCTACCTGGCGATGACCGCGCGCAAGACCGGGCGGATGTGGAGCAGCGGGGTCGGCGAAGCGATGAGCAGCGGGGTCGGCCGGGCGCTGCAGATCCTCCTGGTCGCGCTCGGGGTCGCGGGCCTCGTCCTGCTGGGGACGCGACGCCGCCGGTGGGAGGTGGCAGCGCTGGCGACGCCAATCGTCCTCGTCAGCGCGGTCGGCGCGATCTCCCTGGCGGCGCCCCGGCGCAACGAGGTGCTGATGACGCTGGTCTTTCCGCTTGCCGCCTTGACCCTGACTTGGGCCACGGCGGCCATATCCTCTGGCTCGAAATGGTCCCCTCAGCAGGCATCTTCCCGGCCGAACTGACGGCCCTGCGCGGCGCCGGCCTGGCGATCGGCGCGCTGCTGATCGCCTACGGGGTTGCCCGCCGGCGCTCGCTGCGCAACGCCGACGTGCTGATCCTGATCCTCGCCGGGCTCGGGCTGATCCTCGTCTCCGGCACCGAAGTCGTCAACGGGCTGCTCTCCCGCTTCTCCTTCGAAAAGGGCAACGGCGGGCGCATCCTCGGGCTTTCGGTCTTCGCGATCTTCATCCTCTTCCTGCTGATCCTGCGTGCCCTGTCGGTCGCCGCCCGCAACGCCCGCCAGCTCTCGGCCGCGCTCGAGGGGCTGGCCTGGGAGGAGTTCCGCCAGGCCGGCCTGCCGGAGCGCTTCCGCGGCAAGATCGCGATCCTGATCCCCGCCTACAACGAGGCCGAGAACATCGCCCACGTGCTCGATCGGATCCCCGGCGAGGTCTGTGGCCACCCCACCCAGGTCCTGGTCGTCGACGACGGCTCGCGCGACGGCACCGGCGACGTCGCCGCCGCGCACGGGGCGCTGGTCGCCCGTCACGTCACCAACCGCGGCGGCGGCGGCGCGCTGCGCACCGGCTACCGCCTGATGGTCGAATCGGGGGCCGAGGTGGTGGTCACGCTCGACGCCGACGGGCAGCACCTGCCAAGTGAGATGGAGCGCCTGGTCAAACCGATCCTCGACGGCGAGGTGGAGGTCGCCCACGGCTCGCGGGTGCTCGGCCACGCCGACCGCAACCACTTCGCCCGCGAGCTGGGGATCGTCTTCTTCAACCGCCTCGTCTCCGCCATCACCCGCACCCACGTCACCGACTGCTCCAACGGCTACCGCGCCGTGCGGACCAGGGTGCTGCCGCAGCTCGTCCTGCGCCAGGAGCAGTTCCACACCTCCGAGTTCATGATCGAGGCGATCAAGCGCGGCATCCCCGCCAAGGAGGTGCCGATCACCGTCGAACAGCGCCTCCATGGCCACTCCAAGAAGCCGGCCGTGCTCCGCTACGGCGTCGGCTTCGCCAACGCGATCGTGCGGACCTGGCTGCGTTAGGGAAACGGGCGCGCCCGTCCCGTCAGCGCACTCCCGGATGCCTGACAGCCGCCGGATTCGGGAGATACAGGTCCGTCCCGCACCGCGGACAGACCTGGACGTAGAGCTTCAGCGCCTTGTGGCAGGTCGGGCAGAGTCGTTCCGGTTCGTCCTTGTCCACCCGGTGGAGGATCACCGCCAGCAGTCCGAGGCCGGGCAGCACGGCGCCGACCAGGAACCAGATGAAGAAGGAGCTTCCCTTGGCCCGGCCGATGACCCCGGTCGAGAGGCCGAAGCAGAAGGCGATGACGAGGTAGGCCACACCGGGAGTGTCGCGCATCCCCCACTCGACCATTCGTCCAGCAAGTCAGCCGCGTCACTTAGCTTGCTCAAAGTCATCTGATGACTTAGCCACCGTTCCGTGCAACCGACTGAAAGGGCGCATGGCAATAACCGCCACCAAATCCAAGAAGCACAAGCGGCGCCGGCGCAGGCATCGGCGCTTCTGGAACGACGAGCACTGGCGCTGGGTGCCGACGGAGGACGGCGACTGGCGCGTCGAGGGCTACGTCTACCACCACAAACACAAACCGCCGAGGAATCACTTCCGCGGTCCGGGCCCGAAGCCGCCAAGGCGCGTTTCGCCCCTCCCCGTCGTCGCCGGCGAACCGGACCCGCGTCCCGCTGGCGCCTACCAGGGGCCGTTCGGTCCCCAGCAGGCGGTCAGGCTGCTGAACCGGGCCGGCTTCGGACCGCGGCCCGGCCAAGCCGACCAGCTCGCCTCGCTCGGCCTGATCGGCGCAGTCCGGTCGCTGACCCGGCCAAGCGGCCCCGCAACGCTTTCCGGCCCCGCTCCCGTGGACGACGACGGGCATCCGATCGCGCCCGCAGACGCCTTCGGCCATGACCACCTCTGGTGGCTGGATCGCATGGTCCGCAGCGACCAGCAGCTGGTCGAGCGCATGGCCCTGGTCTTCCACGACTGGT
The DNA here is from genome assembly GCA_036257815.1 of Solirubrobacterales bacterium. GTDB lineage: Bacteria > Actinomycetota > Thermoleophilia > Solirubrobacterales > 70-9 > VAYN01. The sequence goes on along the minus strand of DATAEW010000117.1, from coordinate 10,167 downwards.
TTGCGACCTCGCTCGCGAACGTCTCCAAACAGCAGCAGATGATCGACCAGTCGAACCTGTTCCGCAGCCACTGCTTCGGCTCGTTCCTCGACCTGTTCAAGGCGGTGACGATCGATCCGGCGATGCTGCAGTGGCTGAACGGCAACGAAAACGTCAAGGGGGTCCCGAACGAGAACTACGCCCGCGAGATGATGGAGCTGTTCTCGCTCGGGGCCGATCGCGGCGCCTATACCGAGACCGATATCCGCGAACAGGCGCGATCGCTCACCGGCTGGCGCAATGACACCTCGAATGAGCTCGGCGACCACAACTTCCGCTTCGACCCCCAGCGCCATGACGACGGGACCAAGACCGTGTTCGGCAATGCCGGCGACTGGAGCTGGGAAGACGCCTGCCGCCTCTGCGTCGAGCACCCCCTCCACCCTTCCTTCTTCGTCGACAAGCTCTGGAGCTACTTCGTCCCCGTCGCGCCGTCGGAAGCGACGCGGTCGGGACTGATCGACAGCTACCGGGCCTCCGGCTGGCAGGTCCGGCCGGTGCTGGAGGCAATCCTGACCAGCCCCGACTTCTACGAAGGCCCACCGATGGTGAAACCGCCGGTCGTGCAGCTTGCCGGGATGCTGCGCGCGGTCGGCCGGTACATCGATACCCGCGAATGGGTAGGGCTCTGCGAGGAGGCGGGACAGCGACTCTTCTTCCCACCCAACGTCGCCGGCTGGGACGACACCCGCTGGCTCGACACCGCCCGGATGCGGGCCCGCTGGAACACGGTCGCCTTCGTCCTCGACGGGATCGCGGTCGATCCCTGGAACGGCTCCTACAGCGCCACCGAGACCCCGGGCGACGCGCTCGCCAGAGCAGCCGCCTCCTGGGGGTCCCCGTCGCTGCGGCCGGAGCACGAGGCGGAGCTGCTCGAACTGGCGCGCCGCTCAGAGAACCTCGTCACCAGCGACCCGGAGGCGAGCATCTTCCGGGCCCTGCGGCAGAACGCGCTGCTGCAGCTGATCGGCGTCAGCCCCGACCTGATCCTGCAATGAGGAGGAGCCAGATGGACCATTCCTGCTGTCCCAACTTCACCCGCTCCCAGCTTCTCCGCAACGCCGCGGCCGAAGCGGGCAAGGGCCTGCCGGGGATCGAGCCAGGGATGCCCGAGCCGGCCGGGACCGGGCTCTCGCGTCGAAAGTTCCTCTCCCGCAGCGCCGGGCTGGCGCTCACCGTGTACGGCGCCTCGAGGATCCCCCTCTCCGCCCTCGAGACCGGGGTCGCCCGGGCCGCCCAGGGAGACCGGATCCTCCTCTCGGTCTTTTTGGAAGGCGGCATCGACGCGCTCAGCGTGCTGGCGCCGGTCGGCGATCCACGCTACGGCGCCCTGCGACCGAACCTGGCGGCAAAGCCAGGCGATGGTCCCAGCTTCACTGAGGACCCCCGCCTGCAGTGGCATCCGGCGGCGGCCGGCATCGCCACCCTGCACGCCGAGGGCAAGGTCAGCACCTTTCCGGCGATCGGCTACGACCACGTCGACCAGTCCCACTTTACCTCGCGGCACTACTTCGAGATCGGCGAGCTGGACATCGGCTTCCGCACCGGCTGGCTCGGTCGCTATCTCGACATCGTCGGGGACGATGAGAATCCCCTCCAGGGGCTCTCGATGGACGAGACGCTCTCGCCGATGATCGCCACCGCGGAAAAGCCGGTAGCGGCGATCGCCGGCGTCGACGGCTATCAGATGTTGTCGTCGGTGGCCGAACCGATCAGCGCGGAGATGTATCGAACCTTTGGCCGGATCGCCGCCCTGCCCTCCGATTCCCCGGCGATGGGACAGGTGCGAAGGGCGACGGGACAGACGAACAAGCTGCGCCAGGAGCTCGGCGGAATCGATGGCTTCACCAGTCCAGTGGGGTATCCGGAGACCGACTTCGCCCACAAGCTCGCGGGCCTCGCTGCCTACGTCAGCCTCGGCCTGCCGCTGAACGTGGTGACGATTCGCGCCGCCGGGGGCTACGACACCCACTCCGACCAAGTCCAGTACCTCCCGAAGAACCTCAAGGACACCTGCGACGCGCTGCTCGCCTTCCAGCGAGACCTCGAAGCGCGCGGGCTCGACGACCGCGTCCTGGTCGAGGTCTGGAGCGAGTTCGGCCGCCGCCCGGAAGAGAACGGCTCGCTTGGCACCGACCATGGCGCCGCCGGCTGCGCGTTCGTGATCGGCAGCAAGGCGAAGGGCCAAATGGTCGGTGAGTTCCCGGGGTTGACCAGGCTCGATGCGGAGGACAACCTCCGCCCGACCAGCGACTTTCGCGGGATGTATTGCTCTCTGCTGGAGCAGTGGCTTGGGTTCGACGCCGCCGCGGTCATCCCCGGCGCCTCCGGGTTCGAACGGCCAACCCTGGTCAAGGCGTGAGGCCGGTCGTCCCGATCGTCGCCGCGCTGGCGATCGTCGTCCTGGGTGTGCCGACGGCACGGGCGCCAGGGCTGCAGCCCGGCAACGCCCGCGCGGCTGACTGCATTTGGCAGCGGCACACCAAACGAATCGTCAAGCGGCTCCACCGCCATGGCCGTGTCCGCACGGTCTTCCGGCGCCGGTACTGGTGGACCTGCGCGCCGGTGCCGCCGCCTGCGGCCGAAAGCACCCCAACCACCACCGGCCCCGCCGCCCCGGGCCCCGCCACCGGGGAACCGGAACCGGGGCCGGGGCCGGAAGCCAACCGGGTCTCGGTCAGAGCAGGCGAGTACTTCTTCGTCCTCTCCCGGCCAAACGTCCGGACCGGCGAGGTGACCGTGGAGCTCAACAACCAGGGAGAGGACCCGCATGACCTCAACCTCGAACGCGAGGGCGGCGGCGAACCGCCGGGACAGATCTCGGTCACCCCTTCGCAGGAGCAGCGCGTCGCTCAATTCGCGCTCTCCGCCGGGACTTACAGGCTCTGGTGCAGCCTGCCAGGGCACGAGGAACGCGGCATGCATGCGACCCTGGTCGTCGAATAGCTCAGACCAGCGGCTTCGGGTGGCCGATCGAGCCGACCTCGGAGATGTCGCGGCGGAACGGCAGGCTGGCGGTCCAGTCGAGAACCGCGCGGGCCTTGCGGGCGGCGCCCGGGATCTGGCTCATGTGGTAGGTGCGGGCCAGCCACCAGGCGGGGAAGCCGCGGAAGGTGCGCTCGCCGATCTTGCCCACCGCCTTGTAGCGACCGAGATTGACGAAGGAGGCTTCGCTGCGATAGGCGAAGGGTCGCGGGTTGCCGACCCCGAGCTCGGCGGCGATGTTGCGCGCCGCGACCGGGCCCTGGCGGACCGAGTGCTGGGCGGTCGGCGGGCACAGACCGCCCCGCGGGTCGGGCGCGGCGGCGCAGTCGCCGATCGCCCAGACCGAGTCCATGCCCGCGACCCGCAGGTGCTCGTCGACCGGGACCCGGCCCCGCTCGTCGAGCGGAACCTCAAGCTGGCGGAGGATCGGCTGCGGAGCGACGCCGGCGGTCCAGACGACCGTGCGGGTCGGCAGCACCTCGCCGCTGGAGAGGCGCGCCGTGGTGGCCGTGACCTCCTCCAGCGTCGTCTCCAGCCGGATGTCGATGCCGCGCCCGCGCAGCTGGCGCAGGGCGTACTCGGCGAGCTCGAGGTCGATCTCGGGCAGCACCCTCCCGGTCGCCTCGACCAGCACCCAGCGCATGCCGTGCAGGCGCGCCCGCGGGTAGCTCTCCATCGCGTCGGCGGCGAAGTCCTGCAGCTCGGCGAGCGCCTCCAGGCCGGCATAGCCGCCGCCGACGAAGACGTAGGTGAGCAGCTCTTCGCGCCGCGCCGGGTCCTCGGTCGCGTTCGCCTCCTCCAGCGTTTCCACCACGTGGTTGCGCAGGTAGATCGCGTCGGCGAGGCTCTTGAAGCCGACCGCGTGCTCGGCCAGCCCCGGCACCGGCAGGACCCGCGAGACGGAGCCCAGCGCCAGCAGCAGCTGGTCGTAGGGAAGGGTCTCGGCCGGGCCGTGCTTGGGCGCCAGCGTCACGGTCTTCGCCCGGGGATCGTGACCGACGATCGAGCCGAGCCGCAGGTAGGTCCGCTGGAGGATGTCGCGCAGCGGCGTCACCACGTGCCGGGGCTCCAGGGTTCCCGCCGCCGCCTCCGGCAGGAACGGCGTGTAGAGCATGAAGTTGGTCTCGTTGACCAGCTGCAGTCGCGCCGACTGTCGCGGCATCACCCTCTCCAGCTCACGCGCCGCCGCCGCTCCCCCGAAGCCACCACCGGCGATCACGACGTTCCAGGCCATGAGCCCAAGGTAGCACTTTGTAACAACGTGTCACAAAGTGCCGAAAGTCGCAAGCCACAACCGCCGCGCGTGCGGTGGGCGGCTCGCTTGGGAGCTTCCAGGGGACGGTCGGGGCGGGCACCGGGGACGGCTCCGGGAGGAGGGGGCGGGCATACCCTGAGCGGGTGAGTCGAAGGGTGTGCCCGCCCCCTCCCCGCACCGCTTTCTCAGACGCCCAGCCTTTCGCGGATCAACCGGTTGACCTCACCGCCGTCGGCGCGGCCCTTGGTCTCGCGCATCACCGCGCCGACGATCGCCCCGATCGCCTTCTCGTTGCCCGCCCTGACCCTCTCGGCGGCCTCGGGGTTGGCCTCCACCGCGGCGGCGACGATCGCCTCCAGCTCACCGGAGTCCGACATCTGGGCGAGGCCCTCGCGCTCGACGATCGCCGCCGGCTCGCCGCCCTCGGCGACCAGGAACCCGAGCACCGTCTTGCCGCTGGCGTGGGAGATCTGCTTCTCGCCGACCATCCTCACCAGCTCGGCCAGGGCCTCCGGGTCCACCTTCGAGCCCGCCGCGCCGCCCTCCGAGTCGGCTGCGCGGAGGGCCGCCGCCAGCTCGCCGGTCACCCAGTTGGCGACGACCTTCGGCTCGACGCCATCCGCCTCCGCGGCGACCCGCTCGAAGTAGGACGCCGTCTCGGGGTCGGTGGCAAGGACCATCGCCACGTCCTTGGCCAGCCCGAGCTCGGCGACGTAACGGCCGATTCGCGCCGCCGGCAGCTCGGGCAGCGCCTCGCGCGCCTCCCGCAGCATCGCCTCGGTCGGCGCCAGCGGCACCAGGTCGGGCTCGGGGAAGTAACGGTAGTCGTGCGCTTCCTCCTTCGAGCGCAGCGAGGTCAGGCTGCCGCTCTGGGGGTCGAAGTGCAGCGTCTCCTGCTCGACCGTGCCGCCGGCGGCGATCAGCTCGCGCTGGCGCGCCAGCTCGGCTTCGATCCCCCGTTGCAGGAAGCGGAAGCTGTTCATGTTCTTCAACTCGGTCTTGGTGCCGAGCCGCTCGGAGCCGGCCGGGCGGACGGAGACGTTGGCGTCGACCCGCAGGCTCCCCTCCTCCATGTTGACGTCGGAGACGCCGAGCTGGCGCACGGTCTCGCGCAGGAGGCGCGCCCACTCGGCGGCTTGGGCGGCGCCGCGCAGGTCGGGCTCGGTGACGATCTCGACCAGCGGCGTGCCGCCGCGATTGAAGTCGACCAGCGAGGCGCCGGAGCCGTGGATCCGGCCCGATTCGCCGACGTGGATCATCTTCGCCGCGTCCTCCTCGAGGTGCGCGCGGTGGATCCGCACCTCTCCCAGCCTGCCGTTGCTGGCGAGCGGAATGTCGTACTGGCTGATCTGGTAGGCCTTGGGATTGTCCGGATAGAAGTAGTTCTTGCGGTGGAAGATCGAGCGCGGGGCGACCTCGCACTCCAGCGCCGCGGCGATCTGCAGCGCGTAGCGGATCGCCTGCTCGTTGGGCACCGGCAGCACGCCCGGGTGGGCGAGGCAGATCGGGCAGGTGTGGACGTTCGGCTCCTCGCCGAAGGACAGCTCGCAGCCGCAGAACATCTTCGTCCTGGTCGCGAGCTGGACGTGGATCTCCAGCCCGATCACCGCCTCCAGCTCCGCGGGGGCGGCCATCAGGGCCCCTCCGGACAGGAGTCGAAGCCGATTCCCCGCTCCAGCGCGTGGGCGGCGCCGAGCAGCCGCTGCTCGGCGAAGGCGGGGGCGGCGATCTGGAAGCCGACCGGGAGCCGCGGCCCGCCGCCCGCCGGCTGGGCCAGCCCGGCGGGGATCGAGATCGCCGGGATGCCGGCGAGGCTCATCGGCACCGTGAAGAAGTCGTTGAGGTACATCGCGAGGGGGTCCGCCGTCTTCTCGCCCAGCTCGAAGGCAACCGACGGCGAGGTCGGGGTGACGACGAAGTCGACCGCCTCGAAGGCGGCGCTGAAGTCCTCGGCGATCCGCGTGCGGACCTTCTGCGCCTGCCCGTAGTAGGCGTCGTAGTAGCCGGAGGAGAGGGCGTAGGTGCCGAGCATGATCCGCCGCTTCACCTCCGCCCCGAAGCCCTCCGAGCGGGTCGCCTCGTACATCTCGATCAGGTCGCCATCGCCGCCCGAGCGGCGGCCGTAGCGGACGCCGTCGTAGCGGGAGAGGTTGGCGGAGGCCTCGGCGGGGGCGATCACGTAGTAGGCGGAGATGCCGTGCTCGGCGCTCGGCAGGCTGACGTCGGCCAGCTCCCCGCCCAGCTCCTCGATCCGCCGCAGGGTCGCCTCGAAGACCTCGCGTACCCCGGCCTCGACGCCCTCGCGGGCGAGGTCGCCCGGCACTCCGAAACGCAGGCCGGAGAGGTCCTCGCGCTCGGGCAGCTCCACCCCGCCCGCGATCCCGACCGAGGTCGAGTCGAGCGGGTCGCGGCCCTGCAGGATCCCGAGCAGCAGCGCCGCGTCGGCGACCGTGCGGGTCAGCGGCCCGCACTGGTCGAGCGAGGAGGCGAAGGCGATCATCCCGTAGCGGGAGATGGCGCGGTAGGTGGGCTTCAGGCCGACGATCCCGCAGAGCGCGGCCGGCTGGCGGATCGAGCCGCCGGTATCGGTGCCGATCGCCCACGGGGCCAGCCCTCCGGCGACCGCCGCCGCCGAGCCGCCGGAGGAGCCGCCCGGCACCCGGCCCCGGTCCCACGGGTTGAGCACCGGGCCGTAGCCCGAGTTCTCGTTCGAGGAGCCCATCGCGAACTCGTCCATGTTGGTCTTGCCGAGGATCGGCGCTCCGGCCTCGAGCAGGCGCCGCACGGCGGTTGCGGTGTAGGGCGGGCGGTAGCCCTCGAGGATCCGCGAGGCGGCCGTGGTCGGCACCCCCTCGGTGCAGAAGATGTCCTTGACGGCGACCGGCGCCGTGCGCGGCGCGGCGACCTCGATCGCCGCCCCCTCCTCGCCCCCGTCGGGGCGCCAGAGATAGGCGTTGAGCTCGTCTCCGGCGGTTGCGGCCATCCAGGCGCTCGCGTACTCGGCGGCGTCGAGCTCGCCGGCGGCCATCGCCGTCCGGGCCTCGAGGGCCGTCAGGTCGAGCAGCTCGGCCATCTACTCGGCGGCCTGCGGCGAGGGGACGCGGAAGGCGCCGTCGACCGGGTCCGGAGCCGGGGCCAGGGCGACGTCGCGCGGCAGGCTCCGCCAGGGCGCGTCGTCGGAGCGCAGCACGTTCTCCAGCTCCACCACGTGCGAGGTCGGCTCGACCCCCTCGAGGTCCAGCCTCCCGATCCGATCGACATGCTCGAGGATCCCCGACAACTCCCCCGCCATGGTCTCGACCTCGGCATCCGACAGCCTGAGCCGCGCCAGCTTGGCGACGTGCAGCACCTGCTCGCGGTCGATCATCGCGCGGATTCTAGGCCGCTCGGCAAGCTCAAGCGGAACCCCCTACGGTCGCCCTCGCCCCCTGGCCAACCGGCCAGTATTGTCCCGCGCCATGGAAGGCCCGCGCGCGGAAAGAATCGTCGTCCTCGGCCTGCGCGCGCTGGCCCTCACCTTCGCCATCGTCGGCATCCTCTTCATCGCGGTGCCGAGCGGCATCCTCGACACGATCTCCGACGTCGGCGAATGGTTCGGCAACGACACCCGCGCCCCGCACACCCAGGAGGACCTCTGGCTGGCGCTGGCCTTCGCCTACATGGTGGTGATCACCGGCATCTGCCTGGTCGCCCAGGCCGACCCGGTGCGCTACCGGCCCCTGCTGCTCGTCCTCGCCGCCGGCAAGACCGCCTCCTCGCTCGGCTCGCTCGCCTTCTTCCTGATCGACGAACCGGTCTTCATCTATTTGCTCAACTTCCTCGTCGACGGCTCGCTCGTCTTCGTCGCGCTGGGCCTGTGGGCGCTTGCCGGCCGGATCGGCCGGCCGGTCGAGCCCGGTTGACGGCGCCCGCCAGGGCTCTCGGCCGCTGAGCAACGGACCCTGAGCGCGATCTGCGCGGCGATGGCGCCGGGCATCGACGGCCTGCCGCGGGCCGAGCTCGACGTCGACGTCTCCGGCCCGGTCGCCCGCTTCCTCGGCTCGGTCTCACCGCGGGTGCTGCTGCGGTTGCGACTCGGCCTGCGGGCCTTCGAGTGGCTGCCCTTCCCCTGGCGCTTCAGCCGCCTGGAGCCCGCGGTCGCCGAAGACTTCCTGCAGCGCCTCGAGGGCTCCCGCTTCGCCCTGCACCACGACCTGCTGCTGATGGCGAAGCTCTTCTCGACCCTTGGCTATGCGGTCACACCGCAGGTCCAGGAGCGGATCGGCTTCGACGTCTCCTGCGCCCTGGCCGACGGCTCGCTGCCGGAGCCGGCCGGGTCGCTGGGCGACACCGAGGCGCCCGGCGAGGGAGAGGAATGCGATGTGGTCGTGGTCGGCTCGGGAGCCGGCGGCGCGGTTGCCGCGGCGACCCTGGCCGAGGCGGGCCTGGAGGTCGTCGTGCTGGAGGCCGGCGAGCACTACAACCGCGACAACTACCCCGCCGATCAGCTGGAGGCGATCGCCGGCCTGTACCGCGACGGGGGCCTGACGATCGCCGACGGGCGGCCGCCGATCCCCGTCCCGGTGGCGAAGACGGTCGGCGGCACCACGGTGATCAACTCCGGCACCTGCTTCCGTGCCCCGGACCCCGTGCTCGAGGACTGGCGCCAGCGCTTCGGGATCGCCTGGGCCAACGAGCTGGGACCCGATTTCGCCGAGGCCGAGGAGTTCCTGCGGGTGACCCGGCTCGACCCGGAGCGGATGGGCCGCAACGGGCAGCTGGCGATGGAGGGCGCGGCGGCGATCGGGGCCAGCGGCGCGCCGATCCACCGCAACGCCGGCAGCTGCGTGCAGTGCAGCTCCTGCCCCTTCGGCTGCCGGATCGACGCAAAGCGGGGGATGCACGTCAGCTACCTCCCCCGGGCCGTCGCCGCCGGGGCGCGGGTGCGGGCCGGGGTGCAGGTGAACCGGGTCCGGGTCGAGGCGGGGCGGGCGGTCGGCGTGGCCTGCCGGGTCCGCTCCGCCGCCGGCGAGGGACGAGCCCGGGACTTCGAGGTGCGGGCGCGGCGGGCGGTGATCGTCGCCGGCGGCGCGCTCGGCACCCCGGAGCTGCTGCAGCGCTCGGGGCTCGGCGGCGGTCAGGTCGGCCGCAACCTCCACATCCACCCCGCCTGCTGGGTCGGCGCCCGCTACCCGGAGGAGGTCCGCGGCTGGGAGGGCGTGATGCAGAGCTACTACCTCGACGAGTGGGAGAGCGAGCGGATCCTGCTCGAGGCGACGTTCACGCCGCTGGCCTTCGGCGGCGGCTGGCTGCTGGGCGCCGCGGCCGACCACCAGCGCGCCATGCTCGATTTCGGCCACGTCGGCTCGATCGGCGTCCACCTCTCCGACCGCTCCTCCGGCCACGTCGGCCTCGGCGCCGAGGGCTCGCTGCGGGCCGGCTACAAGCTGACCCGCGACGACGCCCGCCGGCTCGCCTTCGGGATCGCCCGCGCGGCCGAAGTCCACTTCGCCGCCGGGGCGACCGAGGTCTACCCCAACATCCCCCGAGTCGGGGCCCTGCGACCTGGCGGCCTGGCCAATTTCGAGGCGACCGCCTTCAAGCCCTCGGAGCTGCGCCTGGAGGCCTTCCACCCGATGGGCACGGCGCGGATCGCCGCCGACCCGCGTGAGGGCGCCTGCGCGCCCGACGGCTCGCTGTACGGAACCCGCGACCTCTACGTCGCCGACGCCTCACTCTTCCCCACCTCGGTCGGGGTGAACCCGATGATGACGATCATCGCCTGCTCGCTGCGAGTGGCCGGCGGGATCGCCACCCGCCTCAGCGGTCGCTTTCGGCCACCTCGTCGCGGAGCTGGAGGTACGAGCCCACGGTCACCCCGATGATCGCGGCTGTGGCGACGTAGATCC
>DATAEW010000103.1:0-32094 GCA_036257815.1 Solirubrobacterales bacterium | reverse complement strand
CCCGCCACTCAGCGGCTGGCGTCGGCGAGCAGCGCCTCGAGCAGGCCGTCGACGTCGTGGCGCTCGGCCTCGACGTCGACGGTGAGGCCGGCGGCGCGGGCCGCCTCGCTGGTAACGGGGCCGATCGAGACGACCCGGGCGCGTTTCGGGAAGCGGTCGCCGAGCGCTTCGGTCAGGTTCTTCACGGTCGAGGAGGAGGTGAAGGTGACGTAGTCGGCCCCCCGCGCCGCCTCGATCGCCGCCGCGTCGGGCTGCTCGCGGACGGTCTCGTAAAGGGCCACGTCGTCAACCTCAGCGCCGCGCTCGCGCAGCGCCTGCGGGAGCACCGCGCGGGCCTCGGCGGCGCGGGCGACCAGCACCCGCTTGCCCTCGACCTCGATTCCCGCCAAGGCCTCGACCAGCGCCTCGGCGACGAACCTCTCCGGCACGATGTCGGCGACGATGCCGTGCCGCCGCAGCGCGCGGGCGGTTCCGGGCCCGATTGCGGCTATGACCGTTCCCGCCGACCCGGCCTCGCTTTCCTCTGCTCCCACCTGCTTCTGTTTCAGCCCTCCCAGCGCCCTGGCGTCAAGTCCAGTCTTCTCCAGCGCCTCGAACAGCAGCCGCACGCCGTTGGGGCTGGTCAGGCAGAGGAGGGCGTACTCGCCGATCCGCTCCACCGCCGCCCGCACCTCCGGGCGCTCGATCCGCGGCTCGATCCGGATCGCCGGCAGCTCGACCACCTCGGCGCCGAGCCCGCGCAGGGTTGCCGCCAAACCGCTGGCCTGGGCGCGGGCCCGGGTGACGATCACCCGGCGGCCGAAGAGCGGGCGGCGCTCGAGCCAGGCGAGGCGCTCGCGCCGCGCCGCGACCGGCCCGACCACGATCAGCGCCGGCGCCCCGATCCGCTCGCGCGCCACCGCCTTGGCGATCGTCCCCAGCGTCGCCGATACCGTGCGCTGGCCGGGCCAGGTTCCGCGTTCGATCGCCGCGGCGGGCTGATCCGGGTCGCGCCCGGCCGCGATCAGCGCCGCGGCGTTCTCGGGCAGCCGCTTGACGCCCATGTAGAAGACCAGGGTGCCGGGGAAGCGGGCCACCGACTCCCAGTCGAGGGCACTCTCCTCCTTGCCGGGGTCCTCGTGGCCGGTGAGGAAGGCGACCGCCGAGGCGTCGTCGCGATGGGTGACCGGGATCCCGGCGTAGGCGGTCGCGGCGACTCCGGCGGTCACCCCGGGCACGACCTCGAACTCGATCCCCGCCGCGCGCAGGCCTTCGCCCTCCTCGCCGCCGCGGCCGAAGACGAAGGGGTCGCCGCCCTTCAGGCGGACGACGCTGCGCCCCTCGCGGGCGGCGGCGATCAGTCGCTCGTCGATCTCCTCCTGGGGCATCGAGGGGACGCCGGGCTCCTTGCCGACGTAGACCAGCTCGGCATCCTCGCGGGCACCGTCGAGGGCACCGGGCGGGATCAGCCGGTCGTAGAAGATCGCGTCGGCGGCGGCGATCAGCTCCAGCGAGCGCGCCGTCATCAGACCCCGGTCACCGGGCCCGGCACCGACCAGGTAGACGACTCCCCGGCGCGCGGCGCTCACGCCATTGCCTCGGCGCGGTCGAGGATTTCGCGGGCGCCGGCGGCGAGGAGACGCTCGGCCAGCTCGAAGCCGAGCTCGGTGGGCGCCTCGGCGGCACCGTCCAACCGGTCGCGGATCCACTCGCTGCCATCGGGCAGGCCGATGAAGGCGGTCAGGGTCAGCCGTTCGCCCTCCGTCCGCGCGTGGACGCCGACCGGGGTCGCGCAGCTCGCCCGCAGCGGCGCCACCGCCGCCCGCTCGGCGGTCAGCTCGCGCATCGCATCGAGATCGGTCAGCCGGCCAACCGCCGCCAGCGCTTCCGCGTCGCCGGTCCGGACCTGGATTGCCAGGGCGCCCTGGCCGGGCGCCGGGACCATCTGCTCAGGGGAGAGAGCAAAGCCGATCTCCGTCGCCCGGCCGAGCCGCCGGAGCCCCGCGGCCGCGAGCACGATCGCGTCGTAGTCCCCCTCCGCGAGCTTGCGCAGCCGGGTGTCGACGTTGCCGTGCAGCTCCGCCACCCGCAGATCCGGTCGCGCAGCCAGGAGCTGAGCGCGGCGACGCAGGCTGGCGGTGCCGACCCGGGCTCCCTCGGGCGCCGCGGCCAGCGACTCCCCAGCGCCGATCCAGGCGTCGAGTGGGTCCTCGCGGGCCGGCACCGCGGCGATCTCCAGACCGTCCGGCAACTCCCCTGGCAGGTCCTTCGCGGAGTGCACGCCGACCTCCGCCTCGCCCGCCAGCAGCGCCCGCTCGACCCCGCGCACGAAGCGTGACTTGTCCCCCGGCTCATCATCGGAGGAAGCCTCGACCAGCTCGGCCCCGCCGAGCATCTCGGCGACCAGCCCGGCCTGAGTCAGGGCAAGCTTGCTACCGCGAGTGGCAATCCGAAGGGCCAAGCACGCTCAGCCCTTGCCGCGGCGCAGCTCGGTGACGTTGTCCGCCTCCGCGCTCTCCGGCTCGACCTGGGCGTCGAGCCCGAACAGCTCGCGCAGGGCGCTGACGTAGTTGTAGGCGTCCTCCTCGCCGGCCGAGCGGCGCATCCGCACCGTCGGCTCGTGCAGCAACCGCGAGGCGACCGCCATCGCCATCGCCTCCATCCGTGCCCGATCGGCCTCGCCGAGGCTCTCCCAGCGGGTCTCGTTCTCGGCCAGGACCCGGCGAACCACCTCGTCCCCGCGTTCGCGCAGGGCGGCGATCGTCGGAATCACCTCCAGCGAGGCGAGCCAGCGCTCGAAGCGGTCGAGCTCGGCCTCGATGATCCGCTCCGCCCGCTTGGCCTCGCCCTCGCGGCCGCTGGCGTTGCGTTCGACGATCTTCTGCACGTCGTCGATGTCGAAGACGCTGACCCTGACGACCTCGCGGCAGGCCGGCTCGATGTCGCGCGGCACCGCCAGGTCGATCATCAGCAGCGGCTGGCCCGCCCGCGTCTCCATCACCTGGGCGAGGTCGTCGCGCTCGATGATGTGGTGCGGCGAGTTGGTCGCCGAGACGACGATGTCGACGTCGGCGAGCTGCTCCGGCAGCGCCTCGAAGCGGACCGCGGTCCCCTCGAAGCGCTGGGCGAGTCCGATTGCCCGGTCGTGGTGGCGGTTGGCGACGAAGATCGTGTGCACGCCGCGGGCGGCCAGCGCGCGGGCGACCAGCTCGGCCGTCTCGCCGGCGCCGACCATCAGCACCCGCCGCTGGGAGAGGTCGCCGATCGCGTGGTGGGCCAGCTGGACCGCGACCGAGGGGATCGAGACCCCCTTCTCGCTGATCCCGGTCTCCGCCCGGGCTCGCCCGCCGGCGCTCAGGGCGGCGCGGAAGAGGCGATTGAGGATCGGCCCGGTGACTCCCTCGACCAGGGCCAGCTCGTAGGCGCGTTTGACCTGGCCCTGAATCTCGGCCTCGCCGACGATCATCGAGTCCAGGCCGGCGGTCACCCGCATCAGGTGCCGCGCCGCCTCGGCCGAGCGCAGGGAGTAGAGGTGGCCGAGCAGCTCCGTCGGCCGGATCTCCGCCTGGCGGCTGAGCACGCCGAGCGCTGTCGACTCGGCCTCCACCGAGTCGGAGACGATCAGGTAGAGCTCGGTCCGGTTGCAGGTCGAGATCGCCGCCGCCTCGTGGATCCCATTCGCCTCGGTCAGCTCGCGCAGGACGGAGACGGCGCGGCCCTCGGTCAGCGAGAGCCGCTCGCGCAGGTCCAGCGGGGCGGTCTTGTGGGAGACGCCCAGCGCCATCAGCTCGTCGGCCATCAGGCGCTCACCTCCTCGCGCTCCTCCTGGCGTTTGCGCTGCTCGGCGAAGCCGGCGAGCTCGCGCAGCTCGCGCTCGATCCGCTGCACTTTCGTCGCCATGATCGTCAGGTAGACGACGAGCAGCACGAGGAAGACCACGTAGGCGCCGGCGACGTACTTGCCGGCCTCGTGCAGCGGCAGCGCCGGCGCCGCGGCGAGCAGGGCGAGCATCAGCCCACCTCCGGGGCGATCCGCGAGCGACCGCCGCCGCGCGGGGCGTCTAGGGCGCGGCGCAGCCGCTTGACCTGGCCGGAAGCGCTCTTCGCCGCCAGCTCGAACTTGACCAGCGTCACCCAGAGCAGGGCGATCGCCGCCAGGCAGCAGAGGAAGGTGAGGAGCATCGAGCCGGGGAGGCCGCCGTTGGCGACGCCGAAGACCCGCGGGTGGACGAGGCTCTGGGCCATCCGCACGGCCATGAAGTTGAGCGGCACGAAGGCGCCGGCGGTGATCGCGAAGACCGAGGCGTAGCGGGCCTGGCGATCGCGGTCCTCGATCGCGTAGCGGAACGGGTAGTAGGTCGCGTACATCAGGAAGACGATCAGGAAGCTGACCAGGGTCGGCTCATCCCAGACCCACCAGTGCCCCCAGGAGGCCTTGGCCCAGATCGAGCCGGTGAGGAGCACGGCGACGCCGAAGATCACCGACATGTGGATCGAGACGTAGGAATAGGCATCCCACTTGGCGTTGCCGCTGCGCAGGTGGGCGATCGCGAAGGCGCCGCCAGCCACGAAGCCGGCCAGCGCCGTGATCGCCAGCGGCACGTGCAGGTAGAAGATCTTCTGGATGAAGCCCTGGTCGGCGTCCAGCGGCGCGTAGAAGAAGACCAGCGAGAAGGCCACGGCGACCGTCGCCACGGTGGCGATCGAGAGGGGTCTCAGTCCTTTGCCGTACATGCTTCGAGGTGGGAGCCTGGATCGAGCGACTCAGTCCTCCAGGAGGAAGTCGAACACCGCGTAGCCCACGAGGGCGAAGATCAGATCGTATAGCGCCAGCACCGCCAGCCAGGTCCCGAAGCGGTGGTAACCGGGGCCGCCCAGCGCCATCAGCGGCTCGGTGGCGCCGGTGGCGGCGATCATCAGCGGCACCACGAGGGGCAGCAGGACGAGCGGCACCAGCAGGTCGCGGGCGCTCGAGTTGACCGCCATCGAGGAGATCAGGGTGCCGGTCGCCGCCAGGCCGAGGTCGGTCAGCGCCAGCACCGCGACCAGGGGCCCGAGCGCCGCCGCCGAGTCGAGGAAGAAGAGGGCGAAGATCGGCACCGCGATCAGCTCCAGCGCCAGGAGGTAGGTGAGCAGCGCCGCCGCCTTGGCGGCGAAGAGGACGCTGCGGTCGATCGGCGCCAGGCGGATCGCGTCGAAGCCGCCCTCCTCGCGCTCGGCGACGAAGAGGCGGTTGATCCCGAGCACGGCAGCGAACAGCAGGGTCGCCCAGAGCACGCCGGCGGCGAGGCTGCCGGAGAGGCTGGTGCGGTCGAGCCCGAAGCGGAAGATGACGAAGGTGGTGACGGCGAAGAGGGCCATCGCCGGCAGCGACTGCAGGGTGCGCAGCTCCGAGCGCAGGTCCTTGCCGAGGATCGCCGCGAAGGCGGCCCGGGACGGCGTGAGCGCGACGCCCGCCGTGGCGCGCGAGGAGCTCACGAGACCGCCGCCATCTCGCCGATCCCCAGTCGCAGCACCCGGTCGGCCTCGGGGAGGAAGCGCTCGGGGTCGTGGGTGACGATGACGCGGGCGCGCCCGGCGGCCGGCCCGATCAGCGCCTGCGCCAGCTCGCGACCCTCGGCGTCGAGGTTGGAGTCCGGCTCGTCGAGCAGGAGGAGCGCCGGGCGGTGCAGGACGCAGCGGCAGATCGCCAGCCGCTGTCGCATACCCGCCGAGAGCTCGGCGACTCGCTGGTCGGCGCGGCGCTCCATCCCGGCGCCGGCCAGCAGCTCGGCGATCCGCTGCTCGGCGGCGGCGCCGGCGATCCCGTGCAGGCGGGCGTGGAAGCGCAGGTTCTCGCGTCCGGAGAGGTCGCGGTAGAGCAACGGCTCGTGGCCGAGGTAGCCGATCCGGCCGCGCAGCTTCCAGGCCTCGCGCGGCAGCGAGCAGCCGAGCACCCGGACCTCTCCCCCGCTCGGCCGCAGCAGGGTCGCCAGGATCCGCAACAGGGTCGTCTTGCCGGCGCCGTTGGGGCCGAGCACGACCAGCGACTCGCCGGCCGCGAGCTCGAAGGCGACCCCGGCCAGGGCGGTCCGTTCGCCGTACTCGCGCCGCAGCCCGGCGACGGCGACCGCCGGTTCGCTGGTAAGCCGATGCTCCTGCAGCGGAACCCCTAGCGGGACAGGCCCGGCCCACGCTTGCGGAGGGTGCGCCGGCCGACCCGCAGCAGCGGGCCGGCGCCCTCCCGCAGGGCCGTGGTGCGGGTCGCGCCCTTGCCGTAGAGGGCCTTCGCCGAGGCGCGGATCGCTTCGCCCAGCGTGCGGTCGTAGGGGTGCCACCAGAAGTCGCGGGCCAGGCCCGGCTCCCAGGCGTTCAGCTTGATGTTCACGCACTCGTAGAAGCCGAATTTGGAGTGCGAGCGGCCGAGCCCGGAGTCCTTGACGCCGCCCCAGGAGCACTGGCAGGCGCCGTGGCTGAAGGAGTGATCGTTGATCCAGACCATCCCCGACTCGATCCGCCGCGCGATCCGTTCGCCGCGCTGGCGGTCCTTGGTCCAGACCGAGGCGCCGAGGCCGAACTCGGAGTCGTTGGCGAGCTCGATCGCCTCCTGCTCGGAGTCGACGACGACGATCGGCAGCACCGGGCCGAAGATCTCCTCCTTCATGATCCGCATTTCGTGGGTGACGCCGGTGAGCACGGTCGGGGCGATGAACTTGCCGCTCATCCCCGGCACCTCGGTCGGCCCGCCGCAGTGCTTGGTCGCGCCGGCCGCGACCGCGTCCTCGATCAGCTCGACGACGATCTCGTACTGCCCCTCGGAGGTCATCGGACCGATCGCCGTCTCCCACTCCAGCGTGTCGCCGAGCTTCAGCGCCTGGGCCTCGCGGACGACGCCCTCGACGAAGCGATCGGCGACCTCGCGCAGCACGTAGACCCGCTCGATCCCCGAGCAGGTCTGCCCGGCGTTGGCGAAGCCGCCCCAGACGGCGCCGGAGACGGCGTTGCCGAGGTCGGCGTCGGCGCAGACGATCATCGGGTCCTTGCCGCCCAGCTCCAGGACGCTGCCCTTGAGCTCGGCGGCGCAGACCGCGCCGACGTGACGACCGACCTCGACCGAGCCGGTGAAGAAGATCTTGCCGGCGCTGGAGCGGGCCAGCGCCTCACCGACCGCGCCGCCGCCGTGGACCACCCGCACCAGTCCCTCCGGGAAGCCCGCCTTCTCGAACACGGCGCGGATCCGCTCGCCGAGCAGCGGCGTCAGGCTGGCCGGCTTCAGCACCACGCCGTTGCCGGCCATCAGCGCGATCGCCACCTCGCCGAAGGGAATCGACCAGGGGTAGTTCCAGGGCGCGATCACCCCGACCACGCCGATCGGCTCATAGGAGAAGTGGGCGCGCTTGGAGAGCGTGAAGGCCTGGGTCATCCGCACCTTCTCGTTCGCCAGCACCTTCGGGCCGGCCTTCGCGCACCAGTGCAGCGCGTCGATGGTCGGCAGCACCTCCATCGTGTAGGCCTCGGTGAGCGGCTTGCCCTGCTCGCGGGTCAGCAGCTCGGCCACCTCGTCGATGTCGTCGAGCAGCGCCTCGGCGGCCCGGCGCATGTAGGCGGCGCGGGTCTTCAGCGGCAGCTCGGCCCAGGCGGGCTGGATGCGGGCGACGTCGTCGACCACCGCCTGCACCTGCTCCGGCCCGATCGTCGGCACCGAGCCGACCAGCTCCCCGGTCGCCGGGTTGAACGACTCGAGGGTCGAGGTTGACGCGGACTCTGGTGCTGCGGTTGCGGTCTCCATGAGTTGAGTTTAGGGCGGTCGGGCGGCCGGGGAGGGGAGAGCCAACGTCCTCTCGCGCCTTGTCCGCCTCATCAACCCGGACGCTTCGAAACCTGGCGGGGGGCCCTGGCGCGAAACTCTTTTCGAGGTTTCGGGTGTCTCGACTGCCCAGGTCCGCTTCCGCCGCAGCGAGGCGCCGCCTCCATTCTCCTACGCCATCACGCTTGAGCTATTCGAGGGCTGCGAGTGGCACACCGTGAGACTCTGGGACAACGCCCACGGCGTGGACGAGCACCACGAGCATGCCTACACCCGCTCGGGAGGAAAGCAGGATCCCGTCCTATTGAAGTTCGGCGCGACGAATGAAGCGATGGCTGCGGCGATCGACAGAGGCAGGAAAGAAGGAAGGCGGATCGTGGGACAATGGAGGGCCTCATGAGCTACGAGACCACGATGGATCTGATCCAGCAGCGGGTCGTCGCGTGGGGGCAGGACGACGAGGTGGCGGATAGGTATCCGAATCGGGTCCATTTCATCGCTGCCGATGGCCCCGAATACGCCGAGAGAGTTCGCCGGGCCTTCGCTGAAGGCCACCCCGTAGTGCTCGTCTTCCCCAACGGCGACGAGGTCGTGATCGAGCCCGGCGAGAACGGGACTCCAGCGCGGGTTGAGGTCCGGGACTCGGCCGGCCAGCCGCTCGCCGCTTAGCGCGCCACCGGCTCCTCCATACTCCGGCCCAGTGGCCGAGCAGCTGTTCGACACGGGTCCTGAAGACGCGCCGACGCCAGCGGAGCAGCAGCCCCGCGCCGGCGACGCCCCGCTGGCGGTGCGGATGCGGCCGCGCTCGCTCGACGAGGTCGTCGGGCAGGAGCACATCCTCGGCCCGGGCTCGGCGCTGCGCACGGCGATCGAAGCCGGGCGTCCCCACAGCGCGATCCTCTACGGGCCTCCCGGGGCGGGAAAGACGACGCTGGCGCGGATCGCCGCGGCGGGGGCGCGCGGTGCCTTCGAGGAGGAGTCGGCGGTCAACGCCGGCAAAGCCGAGATCCGCGGGGTGATCGAGCGGGCCCGCGAGCGGCGCCGCGCCTCCGGCCGGCCGACGATCCTCTTCCTCGACGAGATCCACCGCTTCAACAAGGCCCAGCAGGACGCGCTGCTGCCGGCGGTCGAGGACGGGACCCTGACGCTGATCGGGGCGACGACCGAGAACCCCTACTTCGAGGTCAACTCGGCGCTGCTCTCGCGGGCCCAGATCTACGAGCTGGCGCCGCTGCAGCCCGAGCAGGTGGAAGCGCTGCTGCGGCGGGCGCTCAGCGACGCCGAGCGGGGGATCGCCGAGCCGCCGCCGGTCTCCGACGAGGCCCTGGTGATGCTGGCGCGGCGCAGCGGCGGCGATGCCCGGGTCGCCCTCTCGGCCCTCGAGCGAGCGGTTGAGCGGGCCGACGGGAAGACCGTCGAGGTCGCCGCGATCGAGGACGCGCTGCAGCGCAAGGCGCTCGACTACGACCGCCAGGGCGACCGTCACTACGACTTCGTCTCGGCCTGGATCAAGGCGACGCGGGGCTCCGACGTCGACGCTTCGCTCTACTACCTGGCGGTGATGCTGGAGGGCGGCGAGGACCCGCGCTTCATCGCCCGGCGGATGGTGATTCTCGCTTCCGAGGACGTTGGCAACGCCGATCCGCAGGCGCTGCTGATCGCCGACGCCGCCGCCCGCGCCGTCGACCGGGTGGGGCTGCCGGAGTGCGCGCTCAACCTCGCCCAGGCCGCCGTTCACCTGGCCCTGGCGCCGAAGTCCAACGCCTCCTACAAGGGCCTCTCGGCCGCCCGCGCCGAGGTCCGGGCGAACGGCGCGATGACCCCGCCCGACTACCTGCGCGACGCCCACTACCCCGGCGCCGAGAAGCTCGGCCGCGGCAGCGGCTATCGCTACGCCCACGACGAGCCGGGCGGGGTCTCCGACCAGCCGCTGCTGCCCGAGGGTCTGCAGGACCGGCGTTTCTACGAGCCCACCGACCGCGGCCAGGAGGCCGAGCTGGGCCATCGCCTGGAGGAGCTGCGGCGCCGCCTCGGCAAGCAGTAAAGCCATTTGAGACGCGGCGCAACTTCCGCCGCAAGCCGGTGTTTGAAAAAGCGGCTTTCCAAGCTAAGCCAGGGAGAGCCGAAATACCGACCGGAGGCCTGGACTGGGGGCTTCCGGTCGGGACTTGAACAGGGGGACCGAGGGCGCCGAGATGACTGGACTCGGCGCCCTCTGCATCTCTGGACGTAGAGACCTTCCGGACAGGACCTCCACTTAACTTTTCGAGGATTGCCCCTGCTGCCGCCCTGGTCGCGGGGGCGAAAAAGTACAAGACGTTTCGGCCCTGCCCGGAAGGTCTCTGAGGTGGGATGCAGAGGGCACCGAGAGCGGGAGCTTCGGTTGGGTGGGACGGGTTCTAAGGTGGGGGGTATGACGGGGCGCCGAGAGGGAAAGCTGCGGTTGGGAGGCATGGCCCTGCGCAACGGGCTGTTGATCCACGGGCCGACGCACTGGGCGGCCGCGGTCCGCGATGGCGCCGGCGGGATTCAGGTCGCCTCCGAGCGCAAGCCGGAGCTGGCGCCGCGCCTGGTCGCGAAGGTTCCCGGCCTGCGCGGACCGCTGAAACTCGCCGAGGCGATGGCGGTCCTGCCGCTCGCCCGTCGGCGGCTACCCGCCGCGCGGCTGCCCTTCGAGGACTGGCGGGTCCTCACGGCGGTCGCCGGGACCCTGGGGGCGACCTCGCTGCTGCGCCGTCGGGCGCCGGCCACCGCTGTGCGCGAGGGCATGGTGCAGGCACTTGGCGCGATCCCGGCGGTGGTGGCGCTGCTGGACCGCGACCTCGCCGCCTACCACGGGGTCGAGCACAAGGCGATCGCCGCCTACGAGCAGGGCGTCGAGGACGTCGCCTCGGTGCCGAAAGAGCACGATCGCTGCGGCTCCAACCTGATCGTGCCGATGATGCTGCTCTCCGCCGGCGGCACGATCGTCCTGGAGCGGCTGGTCGAGCGGCCGAGCCCGACGGCTCGCGCCGCCACCGGGCTTGCCGGCGCCTCGATCGCGGTCGAGATGTTCGCCTGGAGCGACCGCCACCATGGCGACCCGCTTGCCGAGGCCTTCCACGCCCCGGGGCGCGAGATCCAGCGCCACCTGGCGACCAAGGAGCCAACGCCCGAGCAGCTCGAGGTCGGCCTGGAGGCGCTGGCCGAGATCCTCCGGGTGGAGAGCGGCAGCGCCGCAAGGGCCGACGCCCCGCCCGCCGGCGGGGACGATCTGCCGCCCGCCGCATAGACTGCGCCCGTGTTCGAAAGGATCGACCACATCGGGGTCGCGGTCGAGGACATCGAGGCCGCGATCGAGCTCTATCGCGACGGCTTCGCGATGCCCCTGGTCCACCGCGAGACGGTCGAGTCCCAGGGCGTCGAGGCGGTTCTGCTCGACGTCGGCGACGGCCACGTCGAGCTGCTGGCGCCGCTGGGCGAGGAGACGCCGGTCGGCAGGTTCATCGCCAAGAACGGCGCCGGCCTGCACCACGTCGCCTACGCGGTCGAGGACATCGAGGCCGCGCTGGCGGGCCTCGCCGCCGCCGGGCTGAGGCTGATCGACAGCGAGCCGCGAATCGGGATCCGCGAAAGCCGGGTCGCCTTCCTCCATCCCCGCTCGACCGGCGGGGTGCTGACCGAGATCGTCGAACCCGCGGGAGGTCACTGATGGCAGATGGACAGCGAGTCGAGATCGGCTTCGAAGGCGGCCAGGTGATCTCCGCCCGGCTGAGCGGCGAGGACCTCGAGGACCTGCGCAAGCAGCTCGAGAAGGGCGGCTGGTATGACCTTCACACCGAGGACGGGACGATCGCCCTCTACCTCGGCAGGGTCGCCTTCCTGCGGATCGAGTCCGACGCCCACCGCGTCGGCTTCGGCACCCCGGACTGATGCGCCCGCGCCTGCTCCTGGGCGCCGTCGCAGCCGCCGTCCTCGGCGCCGCGCTCTGGTGGCGCAAGAACCCCTCCGCCTGCCCCTACGGGCAGCGCTTCTGGGTGCAGGCGCCGCATCCGATCATCAGCCGCGACCGCCTGCGGGCGGTGCTGCGGCCGCAGCGGGGCGAGCGGGTGCTCGAGCTTGGGGTAGGCACCGGCTACTACAGCCTCGACCTCGCCCAGTGGCTCGCCCCGGAGGGCATCCTGGAGCTGTTCGACCTGCAGCAGGAGTTCCTCGACCACGTGATGAGGCGGGCCGGCGAGCGCGGTCTGGCGAACCTGGTCGCGACTCGGGGGGATGCCACCGACATGCCGTTCCCCGACGCCTCCCTCGACGCGGTGGTGCTGACCGCCGTGCTCGGTGAGATCCCCGACTCGGCGACGGCGTTGCGCGAGATTCGCCGGGTGCTGAAGCCGGACGGCCGGCTCGTGGTCGGCGAGCTCTTCGGCGACCCCCACTTCACGACCCGCGCCAGCCTCGAGCGGCTGGCCGCGGGCGCCGGCCTGCGCCTCGAAGAGCGCTCCGGCAACTGGTTCGGCTACTTCGCCCGGCTGGTCCCCGCGGGCGCGCAGAGCTCCTGATCCTGCCCGTCGAGCGCCTTGGCCAGCAGGTCGTGGAGCTGGGCGCGCTCCGCGGAGCCGAGGTTGCCGAGGACCTCGTCCTCGAGCGTCTCCAGCTTGCGTTCGGCCTCCTTCAGAGCCTCGATGCCGGCGGGGGTGATCTCGACCAGATGGCGGCGGCGATCGGTTGGATCGCGGTGGCGCTCGATGTAGCCGTGCTCGTCGAGGTCGTTGAGCAGGATCACGCAGTTATTGGGGTCCAGCATCAGCTGCTGGCCGAGCGCCTGCTGCAGGCAGCCGCGGTTGACGTAGAGGTGATCGAGGGCGATCAGCTGCTTCAGCCCGATCCCGATCACGTCCTTGGTGGCGCGTCGGTAGACGACTCGGGAGAGCTGCGTGAGCAGGCTCATCGAGCCGGTGGCGGTGCTGGCGGTGGGGGGATTCATGGCTGCCTCAGGGCGTGGTTAACAAACTCGTAACTAGCTTAGTGATTATCCCTAGTACAGTGATGATCCCATGGAGCTTACGAATAACAGCCTAGAGCAAGTCCCGCCCAACGCCAACCCCACGGCCGATCGCTCGCGCTGGATCGCGCTTGTCGTCCTCTGCGTCGGCATGCTGATGATCGTCCTTGACGCGACGATCGTCAACGTCGCCCTGCCCTCGATCCAGGACGACCTCGGCTTCTCGCAGTCGAACCTGGCCTGGGTGGTCAACGCCTACCTGATCGCCTTCGGCGGCCTGCTGCTGCTCGCCGGCCGCCTCGGCGACCTGATCGGACGCCGCAGCGTCTTCCTCGCCGGCCTGGCGCTCTTCACCGCGGCCTCGCTGGCCTGCGGCCTGGCCCAGAGCCAGGAGGTGCTGGTCCTCGCCCGCTTCATCCAGGGCATCGGCGGCGCCCTGACCTCGGCGGTCATCCTCGGGATGATCGTGACCATGTTCCCGGAGCCCGGCGAGCAGGCGAAGGCGATCGGCGTCTACAGCTTCGTCGCCTCGGCCGGCGGCTCGATCGGGCTGCTGGCCGGCGGCGCGATCACCGAGGCGATCAACTGGCACTGGATCTTCTTCGTCAACCTGCCGATCGCCGTCCTCACCGGCCTCCTCGCGGTCCGCCTGCTGCAGCGCGACCGCGGCCTCGGCCTCGACCGCGGCGCCGACGTGCCCGGCGCGCTGCTGATCGTCGCCTCGCTGATGCTCGGCGTCTACACGATCGTCAAGGCCAGCGACTACGGCTGGGGCTCCGCCCACACGCTGGGCGCCGGCGCCGGCGCGCTCGCCCTGCTGGCCGGCTTCGTCCTCCGCGAGGCGCGGGCGGCCCAGCCGCTGGTGCCGCTGCGGATCTTCCGCTCGCGCAACCTCTCGGGGGCGAACGCGATCCAGGCCCTGATGGTGGCCGGGATGTTCGGAATGTTCTTCCTCGGCGCGCTGTACCTGCAGCGGGTTCTGGGCTTCACCTCGCTTCAGGTCGGCCTCGCCTTCCTGCCGGTCACGGCGATCATCGGCACCCTCTCGCTCGGCTTCTCGGCCAGGCTCAACATGCGCTTCGGGCCGCGCGCGACCCTGCTGCCCGGCCTGGCCTCGATCGTCGTCGGGTTGCTGCTGTTCTCGCGGATCGGCGTCGACGGCAGCTACGCCAGCGAAGTGCTGCCGGCGATGGTCCTGATCGGGATCGGGGCCGGGCTCTCCTTCCCCTCGCTGATGAGCCTGGCGATGTCTGGAGTCGAGCGCAGCGACGCCGGGCTCGCCTCGGGTCTGGTCAACACGACGCTGCAGGTCGGCGGCGCGATCGGCCTCGCCGTCCTGGCGACCCTCTCGACCAACCGGACCAGCGACCTGATCGCCTCCGGCCACTCGCCGGCCTCGGCGCTGACCGAGGGCTACAGGCTGGCCTTCCTGATCGGCGCCGTCCTGGTCGCGGGGGCGATCGCGATCGCGCTCACGGTGCTGGAGCCCAGCAGCGCGGCCGCCGAGGAGGAGGCGGTGACGGAGGCCACCGAGGGGCCCGCCTTCTCCTCCGAGGCAGCCTAGGCAAGCTCGCTCCCAAGGACACCCACATCGCCGGCCGGACTTCGCGCACCGGCGGTTGGGAGGGTCTGGGGTGCCCTCCGAACGTTTTGCGCACGAGGAGCGACCCTTAAAGGGCGTTGGCGGATAGCGGCTTCTACGACGAGTGCGAGTGAGGAGGGCACCCCAGACCCCTCCCCCGCACCCACAGCTCAGCCCCGCCCGGCGATGTAGATGCCCTTGATGTCGGCCTCTTCGTCAAGCGGCTGGTGGGGGATCGCGTCGTAGTGGTGTCCCCAGACGTCGAGGCACTCGAGCCCCGCGCGCTCCAGGGCAGCCAGCACTTCCGCTTCGGTGAAGTGCCGCTCCCGGTGCACCTGTGGCTCGACCCGCGGTGCGTCGCGCTCCAGCGGCTCGACTTGGAGGCGCGCTTCGGCGAACTGGCCCGGTTCCACCAGGGGATCGGTCAGCCCCAGCCAGGTCAGCCGGACCCCCCCGTGCTCGACCATCGTGGTTTCCGACCAGAAGGTCCGCAGGGCGTTGATCGTGTTGGCGTCGAAGACCAGCTTTCCGTCCGGCTTCATGTTCTCCCGCATCCCCCGCAGGGCCGCTTCCAGTTCCGCGGTCCCGTGCATGTAATTCACCGCGTCGCCGGGGCAGATCACGAGGTCGAACTCGCCCAGCTTCGGCAATTCGCGCATGTCGGCGACCACGAACTCCACGCGATCGCCGGTCTTACCCCGGGCGACCTCGATCATCGCCGGCGAGATGTCGCAGCCGGTCACCTCCCAGCCGCGTTCGAGCAGCGGCAGGAGGCTCTTCCCGGTGCCGCAGGCGACGTCGAGCAGGCTGCCCTTGCGCAGCCCGTGCGCTTCGACCTTGGGCAGCAGGTTGCCGAACCAGAGCTCGTAGTCGTGATGGGCCGTGAAGTCGTCGTAGACGGGCGCAAACGACTCGTAGGCGATCATCGCCTCGCTGCCCCTGCGCCCCCCTGCGCAATTCGTCTCCACTGAGGAGGCCGACCACCCTTCCGATCAGAACAGTTTCATCGGTTAAGTTAGCCCGTGTGGTCATCGCATTATGTAGGTTCGTTCGATCAGCACTTCAGCGGAGCATCGCCGTGGGACCGACGATGGCTGGGAGTGGGGAGAGGCACACCGGGTTTGCCTCCGAATGGCCTATCGCTACGCGAGCAATCCGAGCGAAGCCGAGGACATAGCCCAAGACGCTCTGCTCCGCGCCTGGCGTCGCCGCTCGACCCTGCGCGACGCCGAGCGGCGCAACCAGTGGCTGGCGTCGATCGTCCGCAACGAGGCGTTCCGGCAGCACGCACGGGTGCGCCCGGACCCGACCTCCTCGATCGAGTGGCGGGAGGGCGAGGAGGACGAGGACGTGGTGGCGACTGTCGAACGGGCCGACCTGTACGCGGCGCTGGACCGGCTCAGCGACCCCGACCGCCGGTTGCTGGAGATGCGCTACGAGGAGGACCTGACGCAGGCGGCGATCGCGCGGCGGCTGGGGATTCCCGAAGGGACCGTGAAGGTCCGCCTGCACCGCGCGCGCGGCAAGCTGCGCCGCGCCTACGTGCTGCAGTAGCCGGCCGCGCCGGGCCACGCTCCGCTGGCCTGTACAACGGGCGAGCCGCGCGCCGGGAAGTTCGGACCGCTGTACAACGACGCCGCGCGCCCGCCGGGCAACCATTGAACGGTGAAGACCGCGCAGCGACAGATCGTCGCCTTCGGCGGCGGGGGCTTCTCGATGGAGTCGGGCAACCCGCTGCTCGACGACTACGTGCTCGGCCTCTGCAAGGCTGAGCGACCGCGGGTCTGCTTCCTGCCCTCGGCGAGCGGCGATGCCGACCACTACATCGTCCGCTTCTACCGCGCCTTCTCGGCCCACCGCTGCGAGGCCAGCCACATCTCGCTGTTCCGCCGCGAGCAGGGGCCGCCGGACCTGCGCCGGCACCTTCTCTCCCAGGACCTGATCTACGTCGGCGGCGGCAGCGTCGTCAGCCTGCTCGGGGTCTGGCGCGCGCACGGGATCGACCGGATCCTGCGCGAAGCCTGGGAGTCCGGGGTGGTCCTCTGCGGCCTCTCGGCCGGCTCGCTGTGCTGGTTCGCCGAGGCGGTGAGCGGCTTCCACGGCGCGCCGAAGCGGCTGCAGGGGCTCGGCCTGCTGCCGTTCAGCAACTGCGTCCACTACGAGCCGGGGGGCGCGCGACGCGACGCCTGCCACCGCTTCTTGCTGGAAGGGATGCGGCCCGGCTACGCGGCCGAAGACGGCGCCGCCCTGCACTTCCTCGACGCCCAGTTGAGCAGCGTCGTCTCCTCGCGGCCGCAGGCGCGCGGCTACCGCCTCGACGTCTCCGGCCAGCGCGTGGTCGAGATGCGGATCGCCACCACCTACCTCGGCGACCGCGGCGCCGACCCCGCCAAACCGCTGCCGGAGGCGCTCTCGACCGCGGTTCCCGCCTGATGGGGTTGCCGAACGTCACCGGCGGGGGCGGCTCGGTCTCACCGACCCAGGCGACGCCGGTGCGGCGGATCCTCGCCCTCGGCGGGCACGACTTCAGCGCCCGACCGCCCGACCGCGCGGTCAGCGAGCTGTTGCTGCGACTCGCCGGCGAGCGCGGCGCCCCGCGGCCGCGGATCTGCATCCTGCCGACCGCCAGCGGCGATACCGGCGAGCTGATCGGGCGCTTCTACGCCGCCTTTGGCGAGCGCGCCTGCGAGCCCTCGGACGTCTCGCTGTTCCGGCTCGGCCGCCGGCCGATGGCCTTGCGCGACCACCTGCTCGCCCAGGACCTGATCTACGTCGGCGGCGGCAGCCTGGTCAACCTGCTCGCCGTCTGGGAGGCGCACGACATCGCCTCGATCCTCAGCCTCGCCTGGCGCCGCGGCATCGTCCTCGCCGGCCAGAGCGCCGGGGCGATGTGCTGGTTCGAGGCCGGGGTGACGAAGTCCTCCGGCAAGCCGCTGGCCGCGGCGGGGCTGGGGCTGCTCTCGGGCAGCCTCTGCGTCCACTACAGCAACGAGCCCGAGCGCCGCGCCGCCTACCTGGAGGCGGTCGCCGACGGGATGCCGGGCGGCTACGGGCTCGACGACTACGCCGGGCTGCTCTGGGAGGGAGGGGGGACGCCCACGGCCCTCACCGCCCGCCGCGGCGCCCGCGCCTACCGCGTCCGCAAGGGCGAGCAGGGCGCCGCGGAGTCGCCGCTCCCCGCCCGCTTCCTGCCGGCCCCGGCCCCCGCCGCGCTGCGCGAGGACATCGCCGAGTTTCGCCGGATCAAGACGATGCGCAAGCGCGCCGAGTGGCTCGGTTGAGCTGGCGATTCCGGGTGGGGTCGGCTGCTCAGCCCTCGCCGGCGACGGGAGGTGCGGTCGGGTCAGCCCCCTCCTCGCCCAGTTTCTCGCGGGCGATGTACTCCTCGGCCAGCAGCAGATTCTCCTTCGAGCGCTCGACGACGTTGAGCAGGTCGTTCATCAGCGCCACCTCCTCGACCTGCTCCTTGACGAACCAGGTCATGAACTGCTCGGCGCGGTAGTCCTTGGTTTCGCGCGCCAGCTCGAAGAGGGCGAAGATCTCCTCGCTGACCCGTTGCTCCTGCTGGAGCGCCATCCGCACCGGGGCGCTGCCGTCCTCGTAGCTGGTCGGGTGCGCCTTGATGTCGGGGATCCGCACCTCCTCGTCGACGTCGAGCAGGTACTGGATCATCATCATCGCGTGCTCGCGCTCCTCCAGCGCCTGCCGGTAGAAGAAGGCGGCGAGCCGGGGCAGCGTTTCCGCGTCGTAGTAGACCGCCGCTCCCACGTACTGCTGGGAGGCCGCGAACTCGTTGGCGATCTGCTCGTTTAGCGCGTCGGCGAAGGACTTCTCGGGCATCTCTCTCCTTTCAAAGCTTCCAGCGGAAGCCAGTCTCCTCGATTGCCGGCGCCAGAGGGCTGCTGGGCAGGCCGGGCTGGGTCGCCTCGGCGGGGTCGTTGTAGCCGCCGGGGGCGGTGTCGTTGGGGGTGTCGGGGTGGAAGATCGAGGCCAGGTACTGGATCTGGCCACGGCCCTGGCCGAGCTCGGTCTGGCCGCCGCCGTAGGCGCCGATCCCACGTTCCTCGCAGTAGTCGTAGGCGGCGAAGAGGTTGCGCACCGGGCCGAAGCGCGAAGGCTTGATGTTCACCGTCCGCGGCGGCGACCATGGCATCGCCTCGATGTCGGCGATCGAGTGGATCGGCGCGTCCCAGGTGACCCGCTCGGAGACCGGGTCGAGCAGCGGTTTGGTCTCCGCGGTGACGTCGGGGTCCTCCAGCCAGGTCTCGGGGAAGGTCTCGATCAGCTTCGCGTAGAGCTCAGGGTCGGTTTCGACGTCGACCGGAGTGCCTTTGTAGAAGCCCTTGAAGTCGAGCGAGTCGACGGCGCCGGTCGCCGCCAAGGCGTCGATCAACTCCTCGTCCCAGTCGTTCACTGGGTCGAGCTTGAAACGCAGCGTCGGGTAGACGGCGAGGCGCGCCAGCAGCGGCTCGATCGAGGAACGCGTCTCCTCGCCGAAGCCGGCCAGGCGCATCGAGCAGACGAAGTTCAGCGGCTTCGGCTCGCGGCCGAGGGCGGCGGCGAGGTTGGTGCCGGCCTGCCGCAGCGCCAGGTCCAGGGCGGCGGACTCGAAGGCCCAGCGGCGGTAGTCGGGCGAGATCTCCTCGCGCACCGGCGGGCCGGCGGGGAAGAGGTCGATCTCCTCGAGGCGGTCGGAGAACTCGGCGAAGGTGAAGGAGCCGGTGAGGCCC
Source organism: Solirubrobacterales bacterium (assembly GCA_036257815.1). GTDB lineage: Bacteria > Actinomycetota > Thermoleophilia > Solirubrobacterales > 70-9 > VAYN01. The sequence continues at coordinate 13,037 of DATAEW010000103.1, read as the reverse complement.
GCGGGCGGCCCGTGACCCTGCTGGGCGACGTGGTCGATCGGGTCGTAGACGACGTCCTCGCCGATTCCCTCCTCGCCACCGCCGCGCAGCTTGACGATCGTGGTCAGCCGTTCGAACTCTCCCAGCGTCAGCTCCAGCCCTTCGAGCTCGCAGGCCTCGATCTCCAGCGGCAGGTCGGCGATCGCGTCGAAGCTGGCCATCGGCGGGGACCCTAGATGATCGGTCCTCTCGGCCTTCGGGAGCGTCACGAGCACTCTGGCCGCCGGCCGTTCACGCGCGCGAAATCCGCGTCCGCGGAGGCCTGCTTTCTGCTCTGCGCTGCGGATTGCTCCAGCCCTCCGCGCCCGGCTGGATGGGAAAAGCCAAAGGAGCTTGACCCGCGGGCCCCGGCAGGCTACGCCATGGGTTTGGGTCCACTACAGGAAGGAAGGCATGATCATGACTCGCACTCTCAAGGCCCTCGGCGTGGCGTTGGTCGCGCTTGCCGCCCTCGGCGGCTTCAGCGCCGGCTCGGCGCAGGCGGTGACCCACGACGTCACAGCCTCGCTCTACCCGGCGATCGTCACAGCGGAACCGGACCCCGCCGGAGGGTCCCGAAAACAGTTCATATTCGGCGGCGAACTGGTGGTCGAATGCAAAGAAGCCGGCTGGGAAGCCACAATCGTCGGCCCGACCAGCAGCCTGACGTTCAGGCCGAGCTACAAAGGCTGCACCTCGGGCGCCGGCGAAGCTGAAATCGCCACCAACGGGTGCATCTACACACTCACAGGCAAAACAGACGCCAATGGGCACGCTCCGGTCCACACAATCTGCGAACTCGAAAAACAGATCGAAATCAAATTCCCAAGCGTCGGTTGCACGACAAAGCTCGAATCGCAGACACCCAAACAGGGCGTGCGCTACACAAACGTGAAAACAGTGCACGAGGAAATCACACTGCACTGGACACCGAGCGGAATCAAATACAAAAAAACGGGTCTCGGCTGCTCGTTCCTTCCCGGCAACGGCGAAGACGGCGAATCGCTCGTCACATGGACACTCAAGGGCTACATAGACGAAGAAGGGACCGAGGGACCGCAGCTCGAACTGACAACGTCCGAAACACCGTAGGAGCAGCCATCCAGGGCAGGTGAAAGGAAAGCGAGGCCGCGAGCCGGGCATCACCGGCTCGCGGCGCTCCTACCGCGTCACCCGCAGCGTCCGCAACGCGCGGTCGGAGCTGCCGCGGACGAAGCCGCCGTGGGCGACCGACTCGCGGATGTAGTCGAGGGTCTCGGCGGTAAGGCGCTCGCCGGGGAGGACGTTGGGGATCCCCGGCGGGTAGGCGGCGAGGCCCTCGGCGGCGATGCGACCGGCGGCGTCGTCGAAGGGGACCACCTCCTGCGGGCCGAGGAAAGCTTCGCGGGGCGTCAGCGCCAGCTCGCCCCAGGGTGGTGGCGGGGCGAGCTTCTCGGGCGCGCGGCGCTCGCCTTCCAGCTTGTCGACCACCTGCCGCAAGCCGGCGAGGAGCCGCTGCCCGGCCCGCGCCGCCGGCTCACCGAGCCCGAAGATCGCGACGACGACGTTGTCGGAGTGCAGCTCGAGGTCGAGGCCGGCATCGTAGAAGGCCGATTTGGCGATCCGGTAGCCGGTCGAGCCGGTGCCGCGGACGTCGATCGAGAGTCGCAGCGGGTCCCAGCCGGCGATCCCCGGTCGCCCGACCATGCTCTCGTCGAGCACCGCCAGGCCGGGAATCTCGCCGATTGCCGCCCGGGTCTCGGCCACCGCGGCGAGCGTCTCCCCGAGCAGCTCGACACCGTGGACCGCCGCCCGGCGGCGGGCGGCGTCGAGCGAGCCGGAGAGCAGGCCGCTGGGGCTGGTCGTTTCGACCAGGCTGACGCAGCGGTCGACGACCGCCGGGTCGAGTCGGCCACCGCCGCCGAGGTGCAGCATCGCCGCCTGGGTGAGGCTGCCGACGATCTTGTGGGTGGAGGAGACGACGAGGTCGGCGCCGGAGGCCAGGGCGTCGGGCGGCAGGTCAGGGTGGAAGCGCAGGTGCGCGCCCCAGGCCTCGTCGACGACCAGCGGCACGCCGCGCCCGTGCGCCATCGCGGCCAGCGCGGCGACGTCGGCGCAGGCGCCGAAGTAGGTGGGGGAGACGACCAGCGCCGCGACCGCGCTCGGGGTCTCCGCGAGCGCCCTCTCCAGCGCCCGCGGGGTCAGCCCGTGGGCGATTCCCAATTCGGCGTCGATCTCCGGCGCGACGAAGGTCGGCCGCATGCCGCTGAGGATCAGCCCGTCGATCACCGAGGAGTGGACGTTGCGCTGGACGACGACCCGGTCGCCGCCGTGGGCCAGCGCCAGGCAGGTGCTGTGGTTGCCCTGCGAGGCGCCGTTGACGAGAAACCAGCTGCGTTGGGCGCCCCAGGCCTCGGCGGCGAGCAGCTGGGCCTGCTGGAAGGGGTTCGGTTCGGGCCCGATGTCGACTCCCTCGGTGACCGAGGGAACGTCGTTGCGCAGGCCGACCTCACCGACCAGCTCGCGCAGCTTCGGGTCGGCCCCGGCGCCGCCCTTGTGTCCGGGGACCTGGAAGCGGCCGGGGTCGTGCTCGGCGTAGGCGAGGAGGGCGTCGACGTAAGGAGTCGAGTCCTGGCCTGCGTGGGGCATCGAGCCGAGTCTACGGGCCAACTTCCTCGGCGCCATGCAGTTTGTAACCCAGAGGGTGACAAAGCGCATGGGGGTTCCGGGGTCGGTGTTGGGAGAATCGACCCGTGAAGCACACCCGTCACGGCTACTGGCTGGAGGAGGCGGGCGAGGTCGATCCCGCTCCCCCGCTCAGCGGCGAGCGCCAGGCCGACGTGCTGATCGTCGGCGGTGGCTTCACCGGCTTGTGGACCGCCTGGCACGTGCGCCAGCTGGCGCCGGAGGCGCGCGTGGCGATACTCGAGGCGCAGGCCTGCGGGCACGGCCCGAGCGGTCGCAACGGCGGCTTCTGCAACGCGATGTGGTTCTCGCTCGCCTCGATGCGCAAGCGCTGGGGCGACTCGGCGGCGCTGGCCGTCGCCCGCGCCGCCGAGGAGGCGGTGGAGCGGATCGGCGCCTTCTGCGAGGAGCAGGCGGTCGATGCCTGGTTCCGCCCGGCCGGCTACCTCCAGGTCTCGACCGCCGCCGCCCACGACGGCGCCTGGACAGAGGCGATGGAGGCCTGCCGCGAGCTCGGCGAGCCGGAGGGGATGGTGCCGTTGAGCCGCGAGGAGGTGCGCACGCGCTGCGCCTCGCCGGCCTTCCGCGACGGCGCCGTCTGCCCCAGCTCGGCGACCGTGCAGCCCGCCCGCCTGGCGCTGGGGCTGCGCGAGCGCCTGCGCGCCGCCGGCGTCGAGATCTGCGAGCGCTCGCCCGTCCGCGCCTTCCGCGAGTCGCCGGCCGGAGTGGAGGCGCGGACCCCCGGCGGCACGGTCAGCGCTCCCCGTGGTGTGCTGGCGATCGGCGCCGCCGCCAAGGGATGGCGCGGACCCCTGCGCGACCGGCTCACCGTCGCCTCCTCCCACATCGTCCTCACCGAGCCGGTGCCCGACGTCATCGAGCAGCTCGGCTGGACGGGTGGCGAGTGCATCACCGACAGCCGCGCCCTCGTCCACTACTTCCGCACCACCCCGGACGGCCGCATCGCCTTCGGCTGGGGCGGCGGCCGGATCGCGATGGGCGCCCGGATCGGCGGCCGCGCCGAGCTCGACCCGGCGGTGACCGCGGCAATCGCCGAGCACCTGGTCGAGTACTTCCCGGCCCTCCGCGGCCGTCGCCTCACCCACGCCTGGGGTGGCCCGATCGACGCCTCCCCGACCCACCTCCCGGCGATCCGCTCCCTCCCCGCGAGCCGAGCCTTCGCCGCCGCCGGCTACACCGGCAACGGAGTAGGTCCCTCGAACATGGTCGGCCGCACCCTCGCCTCCCTGGTCCTGGACCAGCGCGACGAGCCCACCCGGCTCGCCTTCGTCGACGACGAGGCGCCACGACTGCCACCCGAGCCCTTCCACTGGGCCGGCGGCGAGGCCATCCGCCTCGGCATCATGGCCAAGGAGCAAGCTGAGATGGAAGGCCGCGCCCCCGGCAAGCTCTCCTCAGCGGTCGCCAAGGCCCCCGAGCTGATCGGCTTCCACATCGGCCGCTAAACTGCTGCAATTAATATCGCGAAATCAAGACAGTAAGCCCGTTAAGATCCCGAAATCGGTACATTAAGTGCTAGCCTGGGGCTGTGTCCAAGAATCAATCAAGAAGCGATGCGGTTTCCAAGCCCTTGCCTGCCGCTATTCGTCGGGCAGATCGCCGGCTCGCGGCGGACCTCAAAACCTGGCGCAAGCTGCGAGGCCTTACCCAGGTCCAGCTCGCCGACCGCGCCGGCATCAGCCGGACCGCTCTGAGCCGACTCGAACACGGTGGGGAAGGGGTCTCTCTCGAGAGCTTCATGAGGGTGCTCCGTGCCCTCGGCGTCCTGGACGATCTGATCAGGGCGCTTGACCCCTACGAGTCGGACGTCGGACGTCTCCGGTCGGGCGAACAGCTGCCGATCCGCATCCGTCCCTCCGAGCTGACGTCTTAGGCCGATGGCTCCTCGCCAGATCGAGGTCTTCGTCCAGATCGCCGGTGAGGACGTTCTCGCCGGCCGGCTCTGGTCCCACCGCCGTCAACGGACGGAGTCCGAGACCTTCGCCTACTCGCCGTCCTATCTGGCGCGGAACGGCGCATATGCGCTTGACCCGGCTCTGCCGCTGGTTTCAGGGCAGATTCAGACTCCGGTGGGGCGAGCGATGTTCGGCGCATTCTCCGACTGCGCCCCAGACCGCTGGGGACGGATGCTGATCCGGCGACGTGCCCGTCGAGCCGGCCGAGGAGGGGGCAGCGCCGCGGCGGAGGCCTTCGGCGAGATCGATTTCCTGCTTGGCGTTCGCGACGACCTCCGCCAGGGGGCGCTTCGCTTTCGCGATCCCGAGTCCGAGCAATTCCTTGCGAACGAGCGCTCCGGCGTTCCCCATCTCGTCGACTTGCCACGGCTTCTTGACCTGTCCGATCGCGCCGAGCGTGATGTCGCCAGCGAGGAGGAGCTCGAGATCCTGCTCAAGGGAGGAAGCTCCCTGGGCGGGGCGCGCCCGAAGGCCCACGTGATCGATCGACTCGGCCGAATCGCGATAGCGAAGTTTCCCCGCCCCGAGGGAGATGACTGGGATGTCGCGGCCTGGGAGGCGATCGCGCTGAGGCTTGCCCGCGGCGCCGGCCTGACGGTCGCCGACTCAGACCTGATCGATGTGGGAGGGCGAGCGGTGTTGATCGTCGATCGTTTCGATCGGCGCGGAGAGCAGCGAGTCGGCTACGTCAGCGCAATGACGATGCTCGAGGCCGTCGACGGCGAAGCCAGGACCTATCTCGACCTGGTTGAGGTGATTGAAGAAGAATCCGATCGGGTCACGGAGGATCTCCGCGAGCTATGGCGCCGGATCGCCTTCTCCCGCTTGATCAGCAACACGGACGACCATCTGCGAAACCACGGATTCCTGCGAGCGAGGACCGGCGGCTGGTCGCTTTCCCCGGCCTTCGGCCTCAATCCGAATCCCGAACCTGGCGCGAAGCGGTTCGCAACCGCGATCGATGAGGGGCCGGAGGGAACCGGCCTTGAAGAGCTGCTGGCGGTCGCTGAGCTGTTCCGCCTCGGCAGAGGAGAGGCCGAGGCGATGGTCTCCGAGCTGAGCAGGGCGACGAGCCGATGGCGCGAGGTCGCGCGCGAACACGGCATGGACGCCGGCTCGGTGGCTCAGATGGCGCCCGCCTTCGAGCACCCGGCTGCCGATCTCGCGCGCGAGATGGCGTCTATCGCATACTAGGAACTCGCGAAGGTCACCAGCGGCTGGTGATGACCTTCTTCCGCGTGTAGAAGTCGACCGCGTCGGAGCCGTTGGCGTGCAGGTCGCCGTCGATCGAGTCCTTCCAGCCGCTGAAGGGGAACCAGGCGATCGGGGCCGGGACGCCGATGTTGACGCCGAGCATCCCCGCCTCGATTCCCCAGCGGTACCTGCGCACCGCCTCGCCCGAGCGGGTGAAGATCGAGCCGGCGTTGCCGTAGCGGGAGCCGTTGGCGAACTCCAGGGCGGCGTCGAGGTCGGGGGTCTCGACGACGGTGAGGAGGGGGCCGAAGAGCTCGTCGCGGGCGAGTTCGGACTCCCGGTCGGCGACGACGATGGTCGGGCCGAGCATCGTCCCCGCCGGTCCAGCCTCCTCGCCGCGGCCGTCGAGCAGCACCTCGGCCTCGGCGGACTCCAGCGCCGCGACGACCCGCTTCCGGGCCGGGGCGGAGACCATCGGGCAGACGTCGGTTGAGCTGTCGCCGCCGGGTCCGACCCGCAGCTGCGAGGCGGCGGCGACCAGGGCCGCCCGCACCTCGGCGCGGCGACTCTCCTCGCCGACGATCACGCAGACCGAGCCGGCCAGGCAGCGCTGCCCGGCGGCGCCGAAGGAGGAACCCATGATCGCCGGCATCGCCTGCTCGAGGTCGGCGTCGGGCATCACGATCAGCGCGTTCTTCGCCCCGCCGAGCGCCTGAACGCGCTTGCCGTGGGCGGCACCGCGCTCGGCCACGTAACGCGCGGTCTCCGCTCTGCCGACAAAGGAGATCGCGTCGACGTCGGGGTGATCGAGCAGGCCGTTGACCGCGTCGTGGGCGCCGTGGAGGAGGTTGACGACGCCGGCCGGGATCTCGGCCACCGCGTCGACCGCCTCCATGATCAGCCGCGAGGGCCGCGGGTCGGCCTCGGAGGGCTTGAGGATGAACGAGTTGCCGCAGGCGATCGCGTAGGGCAGGAACCAGAGCGGGATCATCGCCGGGAAGTTGAAGGGGGTGATCGCGGCGACCACGCCGACCGGCTGGCGGACCATTTCCACGTCCATCCCGGCCGAGATTCCCTCCAGGTTCTCGCCCTTCAGCAGGTGCGGGATCGCCGCCGCCGACTCGATCGACTCCAGGCCGCGGCCGACCTCGCCGTCGGCGTCGGGCAGCGTCTTGCCCATGTCGGCGCTGACCAGCGCGGTCAGCTCCTCGCGGCGGCGCAGCAGCTCCTCGCGCAGCGCCAGCACCGCCCGGGCCCGCCGCTGCGGCGGCACCTCGCGCCAGCCGGGCTGGGCGGCCCGCGCCGCCCGCGCGGCCGCGTCGACCTCAGCCGCCTCGGAGAGCGGCACCATCGCCACCGTCTCGCCCGTCGCCGGGTCGATGTCTGGAATCGACTCGACCCCCTCGGGCGGCCGCCATTGGCCGCCGATGTAATTCGCCAACACGGCGGCCTCGCTGTGGCGCAGCTCCTCGTCGCCGCGGATCGGGGTTGCGGTTCCGTCGCTCATTGCGCCGCCGCGACGCCGGGCATGGGCATCGGCGCCTCCTCCTGGTCGGGCCTGATCGCGGCCATCCTTTCCGCCCGCCGCTGCTGCCAGGTCGCGAAGCCCATCGCCGCCACGGTGAAGCCGAAGAGGATCATCGCGATGCAGTTGACTTCGACCGGGATTCCGCGCTGGGCGGCGCCGAAGATGTAGAGGGGGAAGGTCACGGTGGTCCCCGAGTTGAAGTTGGAGATCACGAAGTCGTCGATCGAGAGCGCGAAGGCGAGCATCGCGCCGCCGAAGATCCCCGGCAAGATCAGCGGCAGGGTGACCAGGCGGAAGGTCTGCAGCGGGCTGGCGCCGAGGTCGCGCGCCGCCTCCTCGAGGCTGCGGTCGAAGCCGATCAGCCGCGACCTGACCACGACGACGACGAAGCTGATGCAGAACATCACGTGGGCGATCAGCAGCGTCTCGAAGCCGAGCGAGAAGGTGCCGATGAGGAGGAAGAAGGAGAGCAGCGCCGCCCCCATCACCACCTCGGGGGTCGCCATCGGGATCACGATCAGGAAGTTCGCCAGCCGCCGGCCGAAGAACCGATGGCGGACCAACGCCAGCGCCATCATCGTCCCGATCGCGGTCGAGATCACCGTCGCCAGCACGGCCAGTTTGAGGCTGGTCACCAGCGCTTCGTTCAGTTCCGGGCGGCTGAAGGCATTTGCCCAGTGGTCGAGCGTGAAGCCGACCCAGGTGAAGTTGTATCGCCCCTTCGGATCGTTGAAGGAGAAGAGGAGGATGACGGCGATCGGGACCAGCATGTAGATCACCACCAGCCCGGCGACGATGTTGACCGCGTGCTCGCGCAGCCAGCGCCAGGCGCGCGCTCCGCTGCGCTCCCCGCTCATCGCGCCTCCTCGCCCATCAGCGCCTCCGAGCCGGCGAAGCGGATGTAGATGACGACGGCGATCATGATCAGCGCCATCAGCACGAAGGAGAGCGCCGCTGCCGAGGGGTAGTCGGACTGGCTCAGGTAGAGCGACTGGATCACGTTGCCGATCATCCGGTTGCCGGCGCCGCCGAGGAACTGGGCGTTGACGTAGTCGCCGACCGCGGGGATGAAGGTGAGCAGGGTGCCGGCGACGACCCCCGGCATCGAGAGCGGCAGCGTCACCCGCAGGAAGGACTGGGTCGCCGAGGCGTAGAGGTCCTTGGCCGCCTCGATCAGCCGCACGTCGATCCGCTCCAGGCTGGCGTAGATCGGCAGCACCATGAAGGGCAGGAAGTTGTAGGTGAGGCCGGCGATCACGGCGCCGCCGGTGGCGAGGACGTGGCCGCTGGGGGCGAGCCCGATCGCCTTCAGCACTTCGGTCACCGGGCTTTCGTCGGAGAGGATCGTCTCCCAGGCGATCGTCCGGATCAGGTAGGTGGTGAGGAACGGCGCCACCACCGCGAACAGCATCAGGTTGCGCCAGCGTCCCGCCTTGAAGGCGATCGCGTAGGCGAGCGGGTAGGCGATCAGCAGCGCCAGCAGGGTCGCCGCGCCGCCGTAGAGGAAGGAGCGCACGAACTGGGTGTCATAGGCGGAGAGCGCTTCGCTGTAGTTGGACCAGTTCCAGCTGAATTCGAGGTTTCCGACGCTTCCCGACTCGAGCGAGAGTTTGCCCATGAAGTAGAGCGGGACGACGAAGAAGACGACCAGCCAGATCGTCCCCGGCCCGAGCAGGAAGTAGGGGACGATCCGGCGGCGAAGCGCGGTGGTCATCAGCCGTTCAGCACCGCGTCGAACGCTTTGATCACGTTCAGTTCCTCTTCGCCTTCCAGCGGCGGCGTCGGGGAGCACTTCTTGGTGAACGAGGCGCTGGGGAAGATCAGCTGGTTTTCGGCCAGCTTCGGGTCCCGCTTGGCGAGGATCTCCTTCACGCCTTCGACCGGCGTCACGTAGTTGACGAATTCGGCGATGTCGGCCTGGACCGCGGGCTTGTAGACGAAGTTGATCCAGGCCTCGGCCGCGGTCGGGTTCGGCGCCCCGACCGGGATCAGCATGTTTTCGGACCAGAGCATGCAGCCCTCGGTCGGCATCCGCCATTCGAGTTCGGGGCTTTCCACCTGCAGCTGCACCGCGTCGCCCGACCAGCCGATCACCGCGACGGCGTTGCCGCTGGTCAGGTCCTGGATGTAGCTGTTGCCGGTGAAGTTGCGGATCTGCCCCGATTCGGCGGCCCCCTTGATTTTCTCGATCGCCTTCATCCAGTCCGCTTCGGTCGCCTTGGCGGGGTCGACGCCTTCGCACTTCATCACCAGCGGCACGGTTTCGCGGACTTCTTCGAGGAAATCGACCTTGCCCTTGTACTTCGGGTCGAAGAGGTCGCAGACCGAGCGCACGTCGGGTGCCTTCTTGGTGTTGACGATGACCCCGGTCATGCCGCTCTGCCAGGGCACGGAGAATTCGCGGTTGGGATCGAAGGGCGGGTTCCTGAGATTCGCCACGAGGTTCTTTTCGACTTCCGGCAGCCCGGATTTGTCGAATTTCTGCAGGTAGCCGAGCTGACGCATTTTCGGAACCATGTAGTCGGCGAGGACAAAGATGCTGCGGCCGCCTGATTCGCCGCGCGCCAGCAGCGGCTGCATTTTGTTGAAGAACGATTCGTTGGCGTTGATGTCCTCCTTGTAGTCCACCGTCACCCCGGTGGCCTGTTCGAACGCCGGCACGGTCCCCTTGTCGATGTAGAGGGGCCAGTTGGAGATCGTCAGCTCGCCCGAAGGCTTGCCTTCGAGCTTGATCTGTTCGGCTTCCTTTTCGCCGCCCCCGCCTTCGATACCCCCACCGCCGCAGGCCGCGACCAGCAGCGACAGCGCCGCCACCAGCAATGCCAGAACCGCCAGCGATCCCCCGGGTTTCCTCGTTCGCATCGAACTCATCCCTCCTCCTTGGTTGCAAGTACCGGCTCGGCCGGCGCCGTGTCCCCTTGCGGCGATTCGGTGACCACGTGCATGTGCTCGGGCTCCCAGGCCAGGACCACCCGGGCGCCACCGCCGGGCAGCCGCTGGCGCTCGGCCTCATCCGCGTTGGGGACCAGCACGGTCATCCGCACGCCGCCGCCGAGGTCGACGGCGATCTGCGTCGCGGTGCCGAGGTAGAGCGAGCTTTCGACCACCCCCTCGACCCGCGGCAGGCCGTTGGCCGACCCGCTGCCCTCGCCGGCCAGCTCGATCCGCAGCTTCTCCGGCCGCACCACCGCCGCGCAGCCCTCGCCGACCGGCAGGGAGCCGGTGTCGGCGGCGACTTCCAGCCCGCTGTCGAGCCGTACCTGGCCGGGGCTCGCGACCGAGCCGGGCATCAGGTTGGAGACGCCGATGAAGCCAGCGACGAAGGTCGTCGTCGGCCGGTCGTAGACCTCCTCCGGCGCCGCGACCTGCTCGACCCGGCCGCGGTTCATCACCGCGATCCGGTCGCTCATCGTCAACGCCTCCTCCTGGTCGTGGGTGACGTAGACGAAGGTGATCCCGACCTCGCGCTGGATCCGCTTCAGCTCCACCTGCAGGCCCTTGCGCAGTTTCAGGTCCAGCGCCCCGAGCGGCTCGTCGAGCAGCAGCACCTTCGGCAGGTTGACAAGCGCCCGGGCCAGCGCCACCCGCTGCTGCATGCCGCCGGAGAGCTGGGAGGGACGGCGGTTGGCCTCGGCGGCGAGGCCGACCCGGCGCAGCTCGGCGGCGACCCGTTCGGCGATCTCGTCCTTGCCGGCGCCCTTGCGCTTGAGGCCGAAGGCGACGTTGTCCTCGACGCTGAGGTGGGGGAAGAGGGCGTAGCTCTGGAAGACCGTGTTGGTCGGCCGCCGGTGCGGCGGCAGCGCCGCGACGTCCTCCCCCTCGATCCTGATCTCGCCCTCGCTCGGGCGCTCGAAGCCGGCGATCATCCGCAGCGTGGTCGTCTTGCCGCAGCCACTCGGGCCGAGCAGGGTGAAGAACTCGCCCCGGGTCAGCTCGAGGCTGAGGTCGTCGACGGCGACGAACCCGTCGAAGCGCTTGGTCACGCCGCGCAGCTCGACGCTCGCCGTGTGGCTCTCCGTTCCCTCGGGGGCAACCACCATCAGCTCGACGGTAAGCCCGGTCGGAGAATGGTGCAAGAGGCGAATGTCCCAAAAGCATAGCTCTCCTTTGTACTTCATGTACAAGAAAACGAATTGCGCTTGACCCAATGACCACTTGCGTCTGCACCAGAGTGGCACTAGCTTTGTCCATATCGTCGTAGCACGAGAGGAGAGCTGAATTGGCCACCGCTTCGCAGGCGCCAGCAGGAACCGAGCTCCAGCAGCTCGCCCAGCGCCATCTCTGGATGCACTTCTCGCGCATGGGGTCCTACGGACCCGACCACGAGATCCCGATCATCACCCGGGGCGAGGGCTGCTACGTCTACGACGACCACGGCAACCGCTACCTCGACGGCCTCTCCGGCCTCTTCTGCGTCAACGCCGGCCATGGCCGCAGCGAGTACGGCGAGGCCGCCGCGCGCCAGGTCGAGGAGCTCGACTTCTACGTCCTCTGGAGCTACGCCCACCCGCGGGCGATCGAGCTGGCGGCCCGGATCGCCTCGCTGGCCCCGGGCGACCTGAACCGCGTCTTCTTCACCTCCGGCGGCTCGGAGGCGGTCGAGTCGGCGCTGAAGCTGGCCCGCAACTACCACCGCATCCACGGCAAAGGCCAGAAGCACAAGGTGATCGCCCGCGAGATCGCCTACCACGGGACCTCGCTGGGCGCCCTCTCGGCGACCGGGATCACCGACCTGCGGAGCCAGTTCGAGCCGCTGACGCCGGGCGGCTGCCACGTCCCCAACACCAACGTCTACCGCTGGCCGGAGGACCGTCACCCGCTCTGGGCGGCGACGGCGATCGAGGAGCGGATCGAATTCGAGGGGCCGGAGACGGTCGCCGCGGTGATCCTCGAGCCGGTGCAGAACGCCGGCGGCTGCTTTGTCCCACCCGAGGGCTACTTCCAGCGGGTGCGCGAGATCTGCGACCGCCACGACGTGCTGCTGATCTCCGACGAGGTGATCTGCGCCTGGGGCCGGCTTGGCCACTACTTCGGCTGCGAACGCTTCGGCTACCAGCCCGACCTGATCACCACCGCCAAGGCGCTCACCTCGGCCTACGCGCCGATGGGGGCGGTGATCGCCTCCGACGAGGTGGCGGCGCCGTTCCTCGAGGGGACCAACTCCTTCGCCCACGGCTTCACCTTCGCCGGCCACCCGGTTGCCGCGGCCGTCGCGATGGCCAACCTCGACGTCTTCGAGCGCGAGGACCTCTGCGGCCACGTGCGGGCGAAGGAGGCCGAGTTCCGGCAGATGCTGGAGACCCTGCACGAGCTGCCGATCGTCGGCGACGTGCGCGGCGCCGGTTACTTCCACGCCGTCGAGCTGGTCAAGGACAAGGAGAGCAAGGAGAGCTTCGACGACGAGGAGTCCGAGCGGTTGCTGCGCGGCTTCCTCTCCGGCGAGCTCTACAAGCGGGGGCTGATTTGCCGCGCCGACGACCGCGGCGACCCGGTCGTCCAGCTGGCGCCGCCGCTGATCGCCGACACGGAGCAGTTCGAAGAGATCCACGACGTCCTCAGCAGCGTGCTCGCCGAGGCCTGGGACCAGGTCGTCAGCAAGGCGTAGTCATGGAATCAACCACCTAAAAGCACGATGCTCACCGTCCAGAGCCTGCTCG
>DATAEW010000089.1:0-2239 GCA_036257815.1 Solirubrobacterales bacterium | reverse complement strand
CTGTTGTTGCCGAAGGGCAGGAACCTGCCGTCCCCGCAGGTCGGGAACTGGTGGCCGCAGGCGAGATGTGCGCCGGCGATGTTCGGGCCGACCTCGTTGACGCCCTCCTCCTCGGTCCCGGCCATGTAGCCGCCGGCGACGATCGCGCAGAGCAGCAGGACCGCTGCCGTCGCGGCATAGGGCTTCAGCCCACGGACGGGCGGCCGGACAGGCTCGTCGGTGTCAGCGGCGGCTGCAGAACGGGCCTTGAAGCTGAGCCAGAGAAGCAGGCCGAGCAGGAGCATCGCGGTGCCGAGGTGGGCGGCCACCAGCTCCTCCTTCAGGCTGTGCTCGACGGTCAGGCCGCCCAGCCCGGCCTGGACCAGGACGAGCGCGCCGGCGGCGATGCTGCCGCGAAGGGCCCAGTCATTCCGCTCCCGCAGGTCGCGGTAGGCCCGCCAGCAGAGCAGCGCGATCAGGGCCACGACGATGGCCGCCAGCAGTCGATGTGAGAACTCGATCAGTGTGTTCTCATCGCCGACCAGTGGGATCACGTCGCCGCCGCACAGCGGCCAGCCCTTCGTCCCGCTGCCGCCCGCGCCACAACCCAATCCGGAGTCGCTCACGCGCACGATGCCGCCGACGATGATCAGCAGGAAGGTGACAAGCGCAGTCAGGTCTGCCAAGCGGCGAAACCGGCGGAGCCCTGCACCGCCGCCGCCGGCAACGGGTCCAGCCATGCCGTCAGGCTACCGGCTCGCCGGTTTTCGTCCGGGCGGTCCGGGAGGTGTCGCGCCGTCGCACCGCCTCGCGGATGTCGCGCAGTGGCTCGTCGCTTCGGACGTCCGGAACGACGTCGAAGTTGTGAGGGGGCGGAGGGGAGGTGGCGAGCCACTCGAGCGTCTCACCGCCCCAGGGATCGTGACCCGCGCCGACCCCGCGGCTGATCGACGAATACGCGTTGGCGATCGAGATCACCAGCCCCAGAGCGAGGGCGAAGGCGCCGATGGTCGCGATCAGGTTGAGCGCATCCAGGTGCTGGGCGTTGATGGCGTCGCTCGCCTTGAAGAACTTGAAGATCTCGACCTGCTGTCCCTCGACGCCGGCGAGGAAGAGCGGGATGAAGGTGAGCTGCGCACCGAGCACAATCAGCGCCGCCGAGGCCCGCGCCAGTCCCTCGCCCATCGTTCGCCCGGTCATCTTGGGGTACCAGTAGGAGAGCGCCGCGAGTCCCCCGAGGACGGGGCCACCGACGAACACGTAGCCGGTCGCCGCCGTCGACGCGGTCGTGTCGGCCAGCAGCCAGTTGACGGGGATCACGCTCTGGATCAGCTCCCCGATCAGCCCGAAGCTGAGCGTCGAGATCGAGGCGAGCGCGAAGATCATCGGAGCACGCAGCCGGAGGACGCCGCCGGCCAGCGTGCCGATCCAGTTGACGAACACCGCCCCGATCGGGATGGCCAGCAGCAGCGCCATCAGCATCGCGGCGTACAGCCAGCCGATCGGGATTGAGGCGCTGTCCATGTTCTGCATCCAGGCGAGCAGACCGAGCGGCATGATCGCCGCGGTCGACGCCAGCAGAGCGCGCCGCGAAAGGAGCGGCTTGCCCGAGAAGACGGGCAGGATCTCCGAGATCGCGCCGATCGCGGGCAGCAGGAAGATCAGGTAGCAGCCCGTGAAGAAGATCCAGCTGAGGTGCTGGTAATAGATCGGCGCGCCGCCCGCGCCCGGGTCGAAGAAGACACCGCCGAAGTGGCGATCCGTCTCCAGCATGACCAGCGCCGCCGCCATCGCTGACCCGGCGACGATCATCGTCCAGCTCGACACGGCCGCCGAGAAGCTGAACGTGGGCAGCCGGCGCCAGGCGAGGCCAGGCGCCCGGAGCTTCGCGACCGTCACGGCGAGGTTGATCGACTGGAGCACGAGGCCGACCACGGTCAGGCCCACGGCCGCGATCCAGACGTCGGGGCCGTTGTTCGAGATGAAGACCGTGTCGGAGAGGGTCGGCCAATTGTTGAAGCCCGCCTCCGGTGGGGTGTAGACGAAGCTCACGTACAGCAGCGCCCCGCCAAAGACGTAGAGCCAGAACGAGAGCGAGGCGAGGCGGGGGAAGGCCAGTGACCGCGCCCCAATCTGGAGCGGGACGATGTAGGTGAAGAGCCCGAAGGCGAAGGGGAGGGCGAAGAGGACGATCAGCGTGGCGCTGCCCACCGAGAGCAGCCGGTTGAAGGTGACCGGCTCGATCAGGTTGTTCTCGGGG
>DATAEW010000084.1:0-2425 GCA_036257815.1 Solirubrobacterales bacterium | reverse complement strand
TCTCGCTATGCGAGAGTTTCGCGCCACGCTCCCGGCATTCGGGCATCCCCATCGGCACTATGCGCGCACCGACTCGACCAACACCCGCGCCCGCGAGCTCGCCGCCGCCGGGGCGCCGCACGGCACCGTCGTCACCGCCTTCGAGCAGAGCGAGGGAAGGGGGCGGCAGGGCCGGACCTGGACCGCGCCCCCCGGCAAGTCGCTGCTCTACTCGGCCCTGCTGCGGCCGATCGACCAGCGCCACGCGCTGCTGCCGCTGGCCGCTCCGCTGGCCGTCTGCGAGGCGGCGGAGGCGCTGCGGCCGGGGATCGATTGCAGGGTCAAGTGGCCCAACGACGTCCACCTCGACGGCCGCAAGCTGGCCGGAGTGCTGATCGAGGCCCGGCCGCAGGACGGCTGGGCGGTGATCGGCGTCGGCCTCAACCTGACCATCGCCCGCGCCGAGTTCCCCCCCGGGCTCCGCGACACCGCAACCTCGCTCTTCACATCTCCCAACCCACCCCTCACCGAGGGTGGTAGTCATTTGGGACGCATTGCGTCCCAAATGACTACCACTCCCCTGGGGGAGCCGATGCTGGTGGACGCTGCGGCGGCGCTGAACGAGCGCCTTGCGCGCTGGGTCGAGGCTGACCCCGGCTCGGTGCTCGCCGCCTGGCGGGAGCGGGACGCGCTGCGCGGTCGCGAGGTCGAATGGGAGGGCGGCTCAGGAGTCGCCGACGGGGTCGACGAACGCGGCTACCTCGTCGTCCTCACCGCCGCCGGGGAGCGGGTCGCCGTCGGGGCCGGCGAGGTCCACCTCACCCGCTTCTGAGCCGGCGCCGCCCGCCTCGAGCTCGGCTTTCGTGGCTCTGGGCTTGCGGGGGCTCGTTCTGGGTTTCGCTTTCGCGGCTTTGCGGCGACGCGGTTTCGCCTTGCCCGTGACCGCTCCCTCCTCGCGCTCCGCCGCCTCGCCGTCCCCGGCCTCAGCTTCCGGCGTGCCCCCGTTCAAGCCCTCCGCCCCCTCGCTTGCCGCCGCCTCCGCCCCCTCGCCGTTCTCGGCCGCCCGCGGCCTCGCGCCGTCGGCCCCGCCGCCGCGTTTGCGCTTGCGCCGCCGCTTGCCGCCTTTGGGGAAATTGCGCAGCAGCTCGCGCGCCACCGCCGAGGGTTTCCGCGCCATCCGCATCCGCGCCCCGCGCAGCACCTCCTCGCCCTCCGGCGTGTGGGAGACCGCCGCCGCCAGCAGGGCCACCGCCAGCCGCCGGTCGTGTTTGCGCGCCGCGTGGACGAGCCGCCGCGCGTTGCGCCCGTGGGCGCGGCCGGAGGAGTTGACCAGCAGGCCCAGCAGCCGCTTCGTCTCCGGCCAACGCTGCACCGCGTACTCCTCGTGCAGCTCGCGCGTGTAGGAGGCGAGGCGCCAGACCCAGGCCTGCGCCTGGTCGCGGCGGCCGATCCGCTTGTCGACCAGCGCCTGCAGCAGGGTCTTCGTCCCCGCCCGCTTGTCCTCGCGGCTCCAGGTGCCGACGATGTCGATCGCGTCGTCGAAGGCATCGGGATCGCCGAGGTCGGCGATCTCGCCCAGCGCTTTCAGCCGCAGCTGCGAGTTGCGGTTGCGCTGCACGCAGGTCAGCAGGAAGCGACGCCGCAGCTCCTTGGTGCGGTCGTTCTGCAGCATCGCCCGCGCCCGCCGCCAACCCTGGGTATTGACGCGGGCGCCGGCCAGCGCCGCCCAGGCGTGCTGCTCGGGGTAGTCGAGGTTCTCGACCGCGATCCGCCAGATCTCCCGTTCCAGCACCTCCATGCGGCGCTCCTCGGACTCCGAGACCGGGACGATCCGCCGCTCCACCCGCACCTTGCGCCCGCGCCCCCGCCGCACCGGCCCGACGACGATCGCGCCGCCGCGGTAGACGTCGCGGTCGAGCAGGCTGTGCAGGGTGACGATCGTCTCGTCGTGGGTGGTCGCCGGATGGACGAAGTCGAGCACCAGGCCCGCCTCCTTGCCCGGCGCCCGCCGGGTCACCCGGCCGACCCGCTGCTGGTAGATCCGCCGCGAGGCGGTCGGCGCCAGGTGCATGCAGATCGTCGCCCGCGGCGAGTTCCAGCCCTCGGCCAGCAGCATCGCGTTGCAGAGCACGTCGACGTCGCCGCGCTCGAAGCCGGCGAGGATCTCCGCCAGCTCGCGCTTCGGCGTTTCGCCGGAGACCGCCTGGGCGTTGATCCCGGCGTTGCGGAAGGCTTTGGCGACGTTCTTCGCGTGCTGGACGCCGGCCGTGTAGACGACGCCGGGCACCTTGCGGAAGCGCGAGCGGTAGAGGTCGGCGATCGCCACGTTGAACGGCTCCTGGTCGAGCAGCGCCGCCAGCTCCTCCTGGTCGAAGTCCTGGTCGACCTCGCCTTTGCGCAGCGGCACCTTGGCGATCGTCCGCACCCCCGGCCCGGGCGGGATCCG
>DATAEW010000065.1:0-12407 GCA_036257815.1 Solirubrobacterales bacterium | reverse complement strand
GCGCCGGTGGTGCCGGTGGCGATCCACGGCTCGGCCGGAGTGCGGCGCTGGAAGAAGCTTCGCTTCCCCAAGGTCAGGATCCGGTACGGGGAGCCGCTGAGCTTTCCGATAGAGGTGGAGCCGAGCCGCGAGCGCCAGATGGAGGCCGCGGGCGAGATCTTCGCCCGGGTGCGCGAGATGTACGACGGGCTCGCTACTCGTAGCGTGAGCCGAGCTTCGCGTAGAACCCCGGATCGTGCCCGGGCGTGATCAGCGCCTCCGGGAACTGACGGTGGAAGAGCCGCAGCTCCTGTAGCGAGCGGCGATAGTTGTGGGCGTCGAAGGGACGCGGGGGCAGCGCCTCGTTGCCCTCGAGCTGGGCGAGGAAGTAGATCGCGTCGCCGCCGATCACGAAGTCGCGCTGGGCGAGCCGGCAGATCGGCGAGATGTGGCCGGCGGTGTGGCCGGGGGTGAAGGCGAGGCGGATCGAGCCGTCGCCGAAGAGGTCGAAGGCGCGCCCGAAGCTGGCGTAGGAGTCGATGCCGCCGCGGTCGAAGTCGACGGTGCGGTAGTCGAAGGCGTAGTCGAAGTGCGCCCGGCGGTAGCCGTTGAGGGTCGGCCTGGAGCCGTGCGCGGCGGCCCGCCACTCGGTCTCGCTGACCACGAAGGTGGACTGCGGGAACTCGGAGATCGCCGAGCTGTGGTCGAGGTGCAGGTGGGTCATCACGACGACCGGGACCTCGCCCGGGTCGAGGCCGCGGGCGCGCAACTGCGCCGGGACGTCTTCGCCGGGCGCCAGGGTCGGCTGGCCAATCCGGGTCGCGGCGCCGCCGAAGTTCTCCTTGCCGTCGGTGGCGATCGAGGGGTGCAGGCCGGTGTCGACGAGGACCGCGCCGGCGCTCGGGTGGCGGATCAGGAAGCTGGGGACCGGCACGGTCACCGGGTCGCGGCCGCTGAGCATCGCCCGCGCCAGCTTCAGGCTCAGCAGGCGGCCGCCGGGGTTGACCATCGCCGCGCGGGGGAACTGGCAGTAGCCGGCGATCATCGGCTCGACGCTGACGCTGGCCCCGGGAGTGCCCCCGGCCAGCGGCTCGTGCAGCGGCTGTGGCTGGACGGTGACCTTCATCGCCAGCGACATTACCGCCGATCGTGTCACCTATAGGCTTGCTCGGCGATGGCTGAAAGCTCCCGTTCGCAGGTCTTTCGCGACGGCCTCCTGGACGGCCTGGTCTGCGTCGTCTCCGGCGCCGGGACCGGACTCGGGCACGAGACCGCGCTCGAGCTGGCGCGCCTCGGCGCCACCGTGATCGGCTGCGGGAGGCGCCCGGAGCCGCTGGCCGAGACGGCCGAGCGGGCGGTGGGGCTGCCGGGGACCTTCGAGGCCGAGCCGCTCGACATCCGCGAGGAGGCGCCGGTCGGCCGTTTCTTCGACGGCGTGCTGGAGCGGCACGGCCGCGTCGACGTGCTGGTCAACAACGCCGGCGGCCAGTTCCTCAGCCCGGCCGAGGCGATCACGCCGAAGGGCTTCCGCACGGTGATCGAGCTGAACGTCCAGGGCACCTGGCTGATGACCCACGCCGCGGCCGCCAAGGCGATGATCCCGCAGGGCGGCGGCAAGGTCCTCAGCGTCACCCTCTCCCCGCACAACGGGATGCCGGGGATGGTCCACTCCGGGGCCGCGCGGGCGGCGGTCGAGAACATGATGCGGACGCTCTCGATCGAGTGGGCGCGGTTCGGGATCAAGACCTGCGCCCTGGCCGCCGGCCAGTTCGCCACCGAGACGCTGCTGACCAAGTACCCGCGGGCGGTGGTCGACAACGTCGCCCGCTCGGTCCCCGTGCAGCGCACCGGCCGCGCCGAGGAGATGGCCTGGCTCGTCGCCTACATGGCCTCGCCGGCCGGGGACTTCTTCTCCGGTGCGACGATCACGATCGACGGCGCCCGCGACAACTGGGCCGGCCCCTGGCCGCCGCAGGCGCTGGCGAGCGAGAGCGGCGAGCCGGTGGCGGAGGCGCGGCGCGAGAAGTAGCGCCGTCAGGCCGCCGGCAGCTCCTGGACCAGCGAGAGCACCGGAGCGAAGAGGTCGCCACGCTCCTCGACCCGCTTCAGGGCCGCCTCGGGGGCGAAGGCGAGCGAGGCGAGGTCGCGCCTCCTCAGCGCCCGCTCCAGCTCCTCCCACTCCAGCGGCACCGAGACCGCCGGTCGCGCGGTCGCCCGCAGGGAGTAGACGCAGAGCGTCGTCTTGTGGACGTCGTTCTGACTCCAGTCGACCAGCACCCGTCCGCCGCGGCGGCTCTTCGCCATGTTCGCGGTGATCCGGTCGGCGAATCGCTGCTCCAGGGTCTCCGCCACCTGGCGGGCGAACGGCTTGCTCTCCTCGTAGGTGACGGTGCCGTTGAGCGGCGCGTAGAGATGCAGGCCCTTCTTGCCCGAGACATTGGGGAACGTGGCGAGCCCGAGGCGGTCGAGCATTCCGCGGATCAGCAGGCCGACCTCGATGCAGTCGAGCAGGTCGGTGCCCGGGCCGGGGTCGAGGTCGAAGGCGAGCGCGGTCGGGCGGTCCAGCTCCTGCGCCCGCGAGAGCGAGGGGTGCAGCTCGAGGTCGGCGAGGTTGCCGAGCCAGATCAGGCTCGGCAGGTCGCCGGCCAGGCAGAAGCGGATCTGGCCCTTGCGCTCGCTGGGCACCGTGACCGTGTCGAGCCAGTCGGGGCGGTGCGCCGGGCAGCTCTTCTCGAAGAAGTGCGAGCCCTCGACGCCGTCGGGATACCTCTTCAGGGTCAGCGGCCGGTCCCGCAGGTGCGGCCCCAGGACGCCGGCAATCCGCGCGTAGTACTCGATCACGTCCCGCTTGGTGAACCCTGCCTGCGGATAGAGGACCTTGTCGAGGTTGGTCAGTTTCAGCTCCCGGCCCTCGACCTCGACCACCCCTTCGGTGAGCGTCCAACCTTGCTTGCCGGCGGTGTCGCGGCCGCGGCCGCGCACCTGCACCCAGTCGCGGCCGCCGGGGCGGTAGGAGCTGTCGAGGCGCTTGGCGAGGACGCCCGGCAGTCCGATCTCCTCCGCTTTCTCCAGCAGGCGGCGGCCGTCACCGCGGCGGTAAGCCGGCGTGCGCCAGGCCTCGCCATCCAGCTCGAGCCCCTCGAGCGCCCGCCGGCGCTCCTCGTAGGGCCGGTCGAGCAGCGAGGCGCCGTCGAGGAAGAGCAGGTCGTAGATCTGCAGGGTGACCGGCTCGGCTTTCGCATGGCGGCGGATCGCCGAGTCGCTGCGCAGGCCGGCGCGGCGGGCGAGCAGCTCCGGGCTCGGCCGGCCGCCCTCGTCGAGGGCGACGATCTCGCCGTCGAGGATCGCCTCGGTCGAGCCGAGCTGGCGGTTCAGCCGCCGCACCTCGGGGAACCGCGCGGTCAGGTCCTCCAGGCCCGACCCGAGCAGCCGTATCTTTCCCGGCGTCGAGTAGGTGAGGACGCGCAGGCCGTCCCAGTCGACCTCGTAGGCCCAGGCGTCCTCGTGGCGGGGCAGCCGGCCGCGACGAGCGGTCATCGGCAGCAATCGCTCCGGCATCGGCTCGCGCGGCCGGGCCGGCTCGTCCATCCGGTGGATCATCCAGTCGCGCTCGCTCTTGCCGGCGCGGAACAGCGCGTAGCGGCCCTCGGCCCGCTCGCCGTGGAGGCTGAGGATCACCTCGTCGTCGCGGAACTTCTCGGCCTCGTAGGTGCCGCGGTCCCAGATGCTCATCGTCCCGGCGCCGTAGTTGCCGGCTGGGATCTCGCCCTCGAACTCGAGGTACTCGAGCGGGTGGTCCTCGGTGTGGACGGCCTTGTGGTTGGTCGCGGGGTCGGGCGGCAGCCCTTTCGGCAGCGCCCAGGAGGCGAGCACGCCGTCGCGCTCCAGCCGCAGGTCCCAGTGCAGGCGGCGGGCGCTGTGCTCCTGGATCACGAAGCGCGGCGCGGCCGCCCGGCGGCGCCCGCCCTTACCCACGCCGCTCGGTCTCGGCGCCCCGCTCGGCTCCGGCGTGCGCTCGGCCTCGCGCTTGCGCCGGTACTCGCCCAGCGACCCGGCGGCCGCCTTGCGTTTCCTCGCCATCGCTCTGGGTTTAGTAGCCGCGGCCGCCGCCTGTCAAACGTCCGTCACCCGGCAGCGAGCCTCGACCCCAACCCCCATGCACTTTGTCACCCTCTGGGTGACAAAGTGCATGGGGGTTGGTTGGCCCCGTCAGGCTGGGCGCGGTTCGAGGACGACCAGCGGGATCTCGCGCTCGGTGCGGGCGCGGTAGTCCTCATAGCCGCGATAGGCCCGGATCGCCATCGCCCAGAGGCGCTCGCGCTCCTCGGGGCGGGCGACGCGGGCATGGACGGGCCGCAGCTCCGAGCCGACCTGAACGTTGGTGTCGGGGTTTGCGATCAGGTTGTGGAACCAGGCCGGGTGCTTGGGGAAGCCGCCTTTGGAGGCGACGATCACCAGGTTGGAGCCGTCCTCGACGTAGAGCAGGGGGGAGGTGCGCTCGACGCCGCTCTTGGCGCCGACGTGGTCGAGCAGGAGCATCTTCCCCGGCACTCCCGGCAGCGCGTGACCGAGGCGCCCACCCGTCCTCCGGTAGAGGAAGGTGTGGACGCCCATGACCCGGCGGGTGGCGGGCCAAACCCGGTCTGCGATGTCCAGATAGTCCATGGGGTCGGAAATCTCCCCGCGCTTGCAGCCTTTGGCCCCCTATGGGGGCCAAAGGTCAGGGAACGCTCAATTCTCTCAGTTCGCGCCCTCAGCTCAGGTGTACATGCCTCCGAACATGCCGCCGGTCACGTTGAGGACCTGGCCGTGCATGTAGTTGGCGAGCGGCGAGGCGAGGAAGAGGACCGGGCCCGAGGCCTCCGTCGGGGTGGCGGGGCGGCCGAGCGGGATGATCGCCGAGGCCATCGCCCGCATCTGCTCGGGGATCCCCAGCTCGATCTTCTCGCCGCTCGGCGAGGTCATCTCGCCACCCTGCTCCTTGGCCGCCGTGAGGCGGGTTTCGACAAAGCCGAAGGCGACCGCATTGACGTTGATCTTGAACTGGCCCCACTCCTTGGCCAGCGTTTTCGTGATTCCGACCACGCCCATCTTTGCGGCCGAGTAGTTGACCTGGCCGGCGTTGCCCATCATTCCCGAGGTCGAGGAGACGTTGATGATCTTGCGGAAGACCTCCTTGCCCTCGTTGCGCTCGGCCTTCGCCGCCTCGCGCCAGTGCGGAGCCAGCGCCCGGGCGACCCGGAAGGGGACGATCGTGTGGATGTCGAGCATCGCCTGGAACTGCTCGTCGCTCATCTTGTGGGCGACGCTGTCCCAGGTGTAGCCGGCGTTGTTGACGACGACGTCGACCTGGCCGAAGGCGTCGACCGCGGCGGCGACCAGCTCGTCGCAGGCGCCGGTCTTGGTCAGGTCGCCGGCGTGGACGGCGGTTTCGCCCTGGATCTCGCCGGCCGCCTGCTCGGCGACGTCGGCGTCGAGGTCGTTGATCAGCACCTTGGCGCCCTCGCTGACGAACAGCTCCGCGGTCGCCCGTCCGATTCCCCGCGCCGACCCGGTGACGATCGCCGTTTTCCCGTCCAGAAGTCCCATCGATACCTCTCCTTTGTTGGCTGAAGTCGCGCCGGGAGGCTACACCGATTAGACAACTGGCTGACTGGCCAGTCACCCGCCGGGCACGGGCTCAGCTCAGGTGCACGCCGCCATCGGGGTCCAGGCGCCAGTGGGGGTTGTGGGCGATCTCCCAAGGATGGCCGTCGGGATCGACGAAGAGGCCGCTGTAGCCGCCCCAGAAGGTCTCGGCGGGCTCGCGGCCGATCCGCGCGCCGGCGGCCCGCGCCTCCTCGATCGTTGCGTCGACCTCGGCGGGGGATCCGAGGTTGAGGGCCGGCGTGACGCCGCCCCAGCCGCCACCGTCCTCGACGCAGCTGTCGGCGGCGAGCTTCTCCCGGTCCCACAGCGCCAGCACCATGTCGCCGCACTGGAAGAAGACGACGTCATCCTCCGGAGCGGCGCCCGTTTCCCAGCCGAGCGCCTCGTAAAAGCCGCGGGCGCGCCTCAGATCTGAGACCCCGAGAGTGACGAGAGAGACCCGTTGCTTCATCTGGGGTCCATTGTGCCCGTAAGAATGCTCGCCGTGGGCGATCTGGGGAGCATCTTCCTGCTGGCGCTGGGGGCGATGTTCAACCCGACGCTGCTGGCGGCGGTGACGTTGATGATGCTGATGCCGCGGACCAAGGAGCTGATGTTCGGGTATCTGCTCGGGGCCTACCTGGCGAGCATCACCCTCGGGATGCTGGTGGTCTACTCCCTCCACGGGTCGGGCAGCGTGCAAACGGCGCAGCACAGCCTCACCCCGGTAGAGGACCTGGTGCTCGGCGCGCTCGCCCTGATCGTCGGCTTCGTCCTGCGCAGCGGCCGCGACGAGCGGCTGCGGGAGCGGCGGCGACGCCGGCGGGCGGAGAAGCACGGGGGGGAGCCGGAACGGAAATCCTGGCCCGAGCGGATGCTGGGGCGCGGCTCGGCGCGGGTCAGCTTCGCGGTCGGCGTCGCCCTCAGCCTTCCCGGCGTCTCCTACCTGGCCGCCCTCGACCTGATCGCCAAGCAGGACGTGGGGAGGGCCGAGACGGCGTTGCTGGTGCTGGCGGTCTGCCTGATCCAGCAGGCCCTGCTCGAGCTGCCGCTGCTCGGTTACCTGCTGGCGCCGGAGTGGACGCAGGGGGCGGTGGAGCGCTTCCGCGCCTGGCTGGGCCGCAACGCCCGCCGCCTGATCGCACGCGGCGCCTTCGCGGTCGGCGGCCTGCTGGTCCTCCGCGGCGCGATCGAGCTGATCGCGCAGTAGGCGGCTCCTCGGTCAGGCGCCAACGCCCGCCGCGATCGCGGCCAGGTCGCGCGGGCGCAAGAGCGCCTGCAGCGTCGAGCCGTCGACGATCGCCAGCCCGCCCTTGCGCAGCTTCACCTTGGCGCCGGTCAGCCGCGCCACCTCCTCGGAGAAGTCGGGCTCGTGGCCGACCAAGAGCACCTCGCCGCGCCCGGCCGTGAGGGCGAGCGCGTCGAAGCGCCCGCCGCGGAGCTCAGCCGCGGTCTCCGGGCGCAAGCCCAGCGGCTCGCAGGCCAGGCGCGCCGTCTCCGCGGCGCGCAGTTTCGGGCTGGTCAGGCAGGACTCGATCTCGGTGTCCAGTGCCGCCAGGCCCCGACCGGCCGTCCGCGCCTGGCGCTCGCCCTGTCCAGTCAGGCGCCGCGCCGCGTCGTCCCCGTTGGCTTCCTCGGCGTCGCCGTGCCGCAGCAGGTAGATCACATCTCGATCCTACGCCCCGGCCTTTTCACCGAATCGACACGTCCTGGCAGCAGCGCGTTAACCGCGTCGGCGGGCGCCGTTCCTAGGTTCGGCCCATAGCCCGGGCGCAGCGCCCGGCGCGACCGAAAAGGAGAAGAAGTGAAACGACGCAAGCACGTGCTGGTAGCGGTGGCCAGCGGATTTCTCGCTGTCGCTGGAATCGTAGCCACGACCGGGTCGGCAATCGCCTTTCCCGGCCTCGAACTGAGCGGGGTGAAAAGCGCCAATGCCCGTTCGGATGGCTACGCGCCGGCGAGCAAGCTCTCTCCGCAGCTGTCCCAGACGCTCGTCGCCGAGGGCGCGGACCAGCTCGAGAACCCCTCGCCCCTGACCTCCCACTATGGCTACGACAACGACGTGCTGAACGCGGCGGGCCAGCCGCAGATGCTGCCGACCCCGACCAGCCCGGCCACCGAGGCGCACAAAACCGAGCCTGACAAGAACACCTACCTGGTCTTCAAGCACGGGCTCAGCGGCGCCGACCCGAGCTACGACTACGGCACCCACTTCCTCTTCCAGGGCCACGAGGGTGGAGCCGGGGGCGCCGGCTACATCACCCGCGTCAACCTCGACGCCGACGCCGAGCACCGGGTGACGCTGCTGGCCACCAAAGACTCGAACGGCAACCAGATCACGACGATCGACGGCTCCGCCTGGGACCCCTGGGCCAAGCGGCTGCTGTTCACGACCGAGAACGCGAGCGCCCCGACCTACGCGGCGACCCCTGACTTCCCGTCGACCGTGACCGACGTCTCCGGCGCCCTCGGCCGCGGCGGCTACGAGGGAATCCAGCTCGACGACGACGGCAACATCTGGATCGTCGAGGACATCGGCGGCTCGGCGAAGAGCGGCACCGCGGCGAAGCGGCCGAACAGCTTCCTCTACCGCTACCTGCCGAAGACCCCGGGCGACCTCCAGCACGGCAAGCTGCAGGCCCTGCAGGTTCGCAACGGCGCCGGTGAGCCGATCACCTTCGCCAGCACGGCGGCCCTCAACAACCCCGACCAGGTCGCCCTGCACACCTACGGCAACTCGTTCGAAACCCGTTGGGTGACGATCCACGACACGGCGGTCGACGGCAACGCGCCGTTCAATGCCAACGAACTCGCCAAGGCGGCGGGAGCGACGCCGTTCAAGCGCCCGGAGAACGGGGGCTTCCAGCCGCAGGGCGGATTCACGAAGTTCTTCTTCGACGAGACCGGCGACACCAACAACACCAGCCCGGAGAACCCGACGGCCGGCGGCTGGGGCTCGATCATGGTGCTCACCCAGGGCAGCCCGAGCGCCAACAGCGGCACGTTGAGGATGTTCTACGGGGGCGACCAAGCCCACACGGGACTCGACAACGTCGCCTTCCTCTCGCGAAACGAGATCTCCTTGGTCGAGGACGCCGGCGACACCCTGCACCAGCAGCGCAACGCCCTCGACTCGGCTTTCGTCTGGAACACCGGCAGCGACTACTCCGAAGCCGCGAACCAGCCAGTCCGCTGGCTGGCCGAGGGTCGGGACTCGGCGGCGACCGTCGACGCCGCCAACGGCGGCTTCGCCAAGAACGACGGCGACAACGAGATCACCGGTCTCTACGTCTCCGACGGCGACCCGAGCGTCAACGGGCTGCTCGGCCGCGAGTCCCCGCAGGCTGGCACCGGCCGGTGGGCTTGGTTCTACACCCAGCAGCACGGCGACAACCGAACCTACGAAGTCGCGGTCGAGCAGCACGGCCAGGACGGCCACGACCGGTAGGGACGACCAGGCAAGGCAGCGACGGCGGGTCCCGGGCGATACCCGGGCCCCGCTTGTCGCTAACTCCGACTTTCGTCCAGCGTCGGCCCGAGCCGATCTCTACCATCGCCCGCCAAATGCGATTCCCCCTCGGCATTCGCATGCTGCCGGTGCTGGTCGCGGCCCTCGCCCTCTTGGCGTCTCCCACCGCCGCCTCTCCCGCCGGCACGATCACGATCCACGGCGCCCGCTCGGGCTCCCGCCTGACCCTGAGCTCGAACGGGAGGCGGATCGTCGTGCGGGGTCGGATGGCGCACGCGCATCCCCGCGGCTGCCGGCTGCGGCACCACCGTCTGCTGGCGATCTGCCGCCTGCGCGGCGCGGCGGCGATCGAAGTGCAGATGGGCCCCCACGGAGATTTCGTCGAAGTGGCGAAGCGGCTGCCGATCCCGTTGACGATCTACCTCGGCGCCGGCTCGGACAAGTTCATCGGCAACGGCGAGCGCGACACCTGTTACTCGCAGGGCTCGCGCCGCAATCGCTGCGTCGGCGGGCCCGGCGACGACGCCTGCATCACCGGCCAGCGGAACAGCGACTGCGTCGGCGGGCCCGGCAACGACTACTGCCGCACCGGCGCCGGCAGCGACGGCTGCTGGGGCGGACCGGGCCGCGACGTCTGCATCATGGGTTCGGGCGAAGACGGCTGCCACGGCGAAGGCGGCAACGACCGCCTCTTCGGCGGCCCCGACCCCGACCAGCTCTACGGCGGTCGCGGCTGGGACTTCTGCGACGGCCTGCCGGGGCTGGGCCGCTCCCACGCCTGCGCGGCCGGGCCGCGGCACTGAGTCCGCAGCGGGTCAGCCCTCGGCGACCCCGAGCAGGGCTTCACGGCCGTCGTCCAGCAGGGGGTCGCCATGGGCGAAGAGCAGGTGCTCGAATCGCTCGGCGAGCAGGGCCGCGCAGCGCCGCCGGATCTTCGCCCTGACGGCCTCGGGGTCCTCGCCGATCAGCCGGTCGGAGACGAACCCGACCCGCCCGTGGTGGATCAGGCTGTCGGCGAAGAGCAGCGCTCCGCCGCCGTGCTCGATCCTCAGCACCGTGTCCTCGGCGCAGATCGCGTCCATCTCCAGGGCGACCACGTCGTCAGCGAGCCGGTCTCCGAAGGCGAATCCCTCGACCTCCGGGCGATCCTCGAACCGATGCAGCCCCGCCTCGTGGCAGAGGATCGGACAGCCGTAGCGCCGCGCCAGCTGCGGCGCGTGGCGCAGGTGGTGGCGGTTGGAGAGCACGATTCGCCGCAGCCCGCGCTCCTCGAACCACTCGATCCCCTCGGCGGGGAGCAGCGGGTCGATCGCCGTGCCCGAGGCCGCCACGAAGTGGCAGCCGACCTCCGTCTCGATGTTCGGGTGCAGCGCCTTCCAGTGGAAGACGCCGTCCAGGAGCTCTCGCATGGCGGCACCGCTACCCGGCTCCCCCGGCTGCCTATCATCGATGGACGCTCAGCCGTCCGCTCCGTCGAGTAGCCCGATCTCGTCGAGGATTGCGATCTCCTGCCGCTGGCTGTGGGCGTACGACGCCTCTACCGGCGTGCCAAGACGTTCCGCGACTGCGTAGTAACTATTGGCCTGCTCCGGATCTCCTAGTGTCCTGAGTCGTAAGTTGGGTGCCGCATCCGGCGAGTGGATCGGCGTCCGTGGCAAGGACGCAGGATGCAGCCTTTGCCGGTTGGCAAAGGCAAATCCGAGGACGCCGCCACGGACGGTGAGACGCCGCCGGGGTGGTGCGGAACTTACGACTCAGGACCAGTCCGCGCCGGGCAGGTCGTCGTGGGTGGCTTTGCCACTCGGGTTGACCTCGACCCGCTTGTTGAGCATCCACTCGGCGGTTGCCTCGCCTGCCGCGTCGGCCTTCTGCTCGATGTAGTCGAGCGCAGCGTCGAGCAGCGGCCATAGTGCCTCGCGCCTATCGGTCTGCGGCAGGATCAGGAGGCCAGTGTGCAGATCAACCTGCCGATAAAGCGCGACGAAATCTGCCTCGTCATTGGTGACGAAGACGGCCTCCTCGTCAATGACCAGCTCGTGCAGGTTCTTGTCGGTGACGCCGAGCAGGTCGCGGTCACGATTGCAGGTCGCCCAATAGCCACGATGATTGGCTCGCGCTACGAGAGTCGGCGTCAGGCACTCGTCTATCCAGAGCTTCACGCCGCTGCGTGGCCATCGGCTCGGGTCCGAGGTTTCCCGACCGGACGGCCTCGCCGTGGATTGCCCCTCGCCCAAAGGACCGCAACGTCGTATGCCTCCTCTGGGATGTGCGGGTAATCCTCCTTCAAGATCCCGCGATCCTCACCGCCTTCGACTAGCTGAGCCAGGGTTCGCACCGGGACGCGCGTTCCCCGAATCACAGGAGCCCCGCCCATCTTGGCAGGATCGGCCTCGACGTATTTCTCGCGCAGCCGCACGTAGTCCAAAGCGCGTTTAGCGACATCAGCGGCATTCTCGGTCATCGCGACCCTCAGCGCGCGGGAAAGCTCAAACTCCTCTGCCTCGGCTGGATTCCGCTTGACTATCCAGTTCCGGACCTCGCGCTTGAGCTTGATTGAGAGGCCGATCGGCAGTTCTGAGAGCAGGACCAAAGCCGCCGCCTCGTCAGCTGCCAGCAACGTCCGTCCTCTTTGCCGCCGCGCTTTCGCTACTCGCTGCTCAAGCGCCTTGTTCACCGCGTTGATTGACACGCCGCTGATCTCAGCGACCTCATTCCTGGTCAACAGGGGAGACGTCGAATTGATGGCCATAATCTGTACCTCCAAAGGGAAAGATTATCAGCGTTGCCGGCCGGATTCTTTCTTTCGGCCTTGGCGAGTGCCAATCACCGGAGACGAGGCGGAACGACTTTGGCGGCGGCTCTACACCGAGTTCGCCGTCCTGCTTGACCTCCACTACACCGACCAACAGGTGGTCGACCTGTTTTTACGAGTACGGGACTGATACGCCTACTGCTCCGGCACGCATGAATTCGGTCCGCGACTACGTGATCGAACTGTCCACAACGGCCACGCGATTCCTGGATTTCCGGAGCGGCAGTGCCGAGGGTCGTTCTTGAGCTCGATATGAGGAAGTAAACGTTGATGCGATCAGGGCCCCAATGGAAGGGCTGGGATACGAGTCGGAGTCCGTCGCCGCCAAGGTCTACGTCGCGAGCTATAGGCCCCCGAAGCAGGAAATCCCTGCAAAGGCCTACAACCCCATCCCCTTGCCGATGATCTCCTTCATGATCTCGTCGGTGCCGCCGCCGATCGGGCCGAGGCGGGCGTCGCGGACGGCGCGCTCGATGCCGTACTCGCGCATGTAGCCGTAGCCGCCGTGGATCTGCAGGG
>DATAEW010000057.1:0-20489 GCA_036257815.1 Solirubrobacterales bacterium | reverse complement strand
CTCCAGCGCCCGCGCGCGCACCTTCTCCAGCGCCCCGGTGCGGGCGATCCGGTCACACAGGGCCTCGGCCGCGGTGGCGTCGAGCGCCCGCAGGTCGGCCTCGCGCAGCGCCGGGTCGGCCCTCGCCGCCTCGATCAGCGGCAGCGTCACGGTGCCGTCCAGGAGGTCGGTGCCGCGGGCCTTGCCGGTGCGCTGCGGCGGCCCGCTGACGTCGAGGACGTCGTCGAGCAGCTGGAACGCGAGGCCGACCCGAGCGCCGAACTCGCGCAGCGCCGGGTCGTCGCGGCCGAGCAGGCAGGCACACTCGAAGAGCGTCGCCGTCTTCAGCCGGCAGCGGTCGAGGTAGCGCCGCTCGTCGAGCCCGAGGTCGAAGGCGTCCTGGCGCTGCGCCAGCTCGCCGCGGGCGAGGGCGACCGAGGCGTCGGCCAGCAGCTCCACCGAACGGCCGTCGCCGGCCCCCGCGAGCAGGGCGAAGGCGCGGGAGAAGAGCAGGTCGCCGGTCGCCACCGCCCGCTCGCGCCCGGAGGTCGCGACGACCGTGGGATGGCCGCGGCGCAGCGGCGCCTCGTCGAGCACGTCGTCGTGGACCAGGGTCGCCATGTGGACCAGCTCGATCGCGGCGCCGGCGCGGACCGGCTCCTCGCCGGCGTCGGGGCCGGCGCAGAGCAGGACCAGCATCGGCCGCAGCCGCTTGCCGCCGGCCGCCAGGGTGGCGCCGGCGTCGGCTGCGAGCGGCTCGCCGTGATCTCCCAGGGCGCCTCGCAGCCGCTCCTCGACCTCGCCGAGGCGCGCCGGCAGCCAGCGACTCGACGCGTCGAGGACTGCCGTCACCGGCGGCGGCACAGCCGACGGCCGGGTCATCCGAGGAGTTCCGGCCCCGCGCCCACTCGGATCAGGACCCCTTGACGCCGCTGTGGATCGCGATGATCCCGCCGGCCAGCACGGTGTAGCGGATGCGCTCGAAGCCGGCGGCGTTCAGCTTCTCGGCCAGGCCGCGCGGGCTGGGGAAGCTGCGCACCGACTGCGGCAGGTAGGAATAGGCCTCGGGGTCGCTGGAGAGGACACCGAGGAGCGGGACGATGCGGTCGAACCAGAGCGAGAAGAAGAACGAGAGCGGCGGCCGGGCCGGCTGCGTGATCTCGAGGATCACCGCCCGGCCACCCGGCTTGAGGACCCGCGCCAGCTCGCGCAGGCCGCGATCGAGGTCGGCCAGGTTGCGGACCCCGAAGCCGACCGTGACCGCGTCGAAGCGAGCCGCGTCGTAGGGAAGCCGCAGCGCGTCGGCCCACTCGAACCGCACCCCCTCGGCGTGCCGGGCATCGGCCTTCTCACGCGCCAGGTCGAGCATCGGCTCGGAGAAATCGCAGCCGACCACGCGACCGTCGGGCGTCACCCGCCGCGAGAGCTCGAGCGCCAGGTCGCCGGTGCCGCAGCAGACGTCGAGTGCCGCGTCGCCGGGGCCGAGCTCGGCCCGCTCAGCGGCGCGTTCGCGCCAGCGGTGGTGCAGGCCCGCCGTCATCACCGAGTTGAGCAGGTCGTACTGCGCCGCGACCCGGTCGAACATCCGGTTGACCTGGCCGGCGAAGTCCGGCGATTGACGATTGGTGTTGATCGTGTCCATGGGATTCAGGGCGCGGCGGCGCCGTCTCCCGGACCGCCGACTAGTCGAGCGAGGATAGGAAGTCGGCCAGCTCGTTCAACTTCTTCTGCGGCAGTTCGCGGAACGAGGGCATGATTCCCGGGCCGATTTCCACCGAGCGGAGGATCGCCGCGCGGGGGATCCGGGCGCCGATGTGAGTCAGTTCCGGCCCCGGGCCGTTGTTGCCGTTCTCGCCGATCTTGTGGCAGGCCAGGCAGCCCGCCCCGGCGACGACCTCCTTGCCGGCTTCGTATTGCGGCGCCACCTTGAGGTCGATCTCGGTCGGCGAGCCGGCGACGGCGCCGGCGACGGTCAGGTAGCCCATCGCGAGGATCGTCAGGATGCCCGCCGTGGTGGCAATCGGGCGGCGCTCCGGGCGGCGCTCGGGGCCGCGGTCGTAGAACGGCAGCAGGAGCAGCAGCACCATGCAGACGGTCGGGATCCCGATCGTCGCCACCGGCACCAGCTCCGGCGGTTTGATCACCCGCAGGACCTCGAAGAGGAAGAAGAAGTACCACTCGGGGCGCGGCACGTAGGTGGTCGACGTCGGGTCGGCCTTCGGGCCCTGCTCGGCGCCGAGGATCAGCGACATCGCGATGATCACGCCGACCACGATCAGCGCCATCACCGAGTCCTTGAGCACCGCGTAGGGGAAGAACGGCTTCCCCTTCTTCTTCAGGACCTCGTATTCCTCGAGGTAGGCCTGCTTCTCGGATGGCTTCATGCCGGCGAGGCTCCGTTACCGGGCGAGGCGCCGTTGGACTCGACGCCGGCGTCGAGCTGGGCGACCGGGGCTGCGACCTTCGGTTTCTCGACCTTCAGCCACGGCGGCGCCGTGGTGCCGAGCTTGGTCACGAGGTAGAGGTGGGCGCCGATCAGGGCGATGATCGCCCCCGGCACCAGCAGCATGTGGATCGAGTAGAAGCGGGCCAGGGTCGTCGCCCCCAGCTCCGGCCCGGCGCGCAGGAAGTCGCTCAGGTAGGGGCCGACGATCGGGCCGGTGCCGTTGATGTTGATGCCGACGATCGAGGCCCAGAAGGAGCGCTGGTCGAACGGCAGCAGGTAGCCGGTGAAGGCCATCGTCATGGTCAGGATCAGCAGCACGACGCCGATCACCCAGTTGAGCTCGCGCGGGTACTTGTAGGCGCCGAAGAAGAAGGTCCGCCCCATGTGGAGGAAGATCAGGATCACCATCACGCTGGCGCCCCACTTGTGCATCCCGTGCACGAACTGCCCCAGCGGCACGTCGTTGTTGATGTGGGCGATCGAGGCGTAGGCCTGGGTCGTCGAGGGCGTGTAGAACATCGCCAGGAAGACCCCGGTCACGGCCTGGACGATGAAGGCGAAGAGGGTCGCCGAGCCGAGGGTGTAGAACCAGTTGGTCCCCTTCGGCACCTTGCGGTAGAGCATCCCGGTGAGGAAGCCGCTGGCGGCGGTCCGCTGGTCGACCCAGGCGAGGACGTCGACCGGGGCCTCCTTGGCGCGATCGGCGAAGCGCTCGCCGTGGCTCGGCCGCACCGGCGGCGAAGTCTTGAGGTCCGCGGGGGCCTGGCCCTTGGCCGTGCCTCCCTGCCCCGGCTTGGCCGGTTTGCGCAGTGGCGGCGGGACCACGAAGTCGGGAATCTTCGGCATCAGGGCGGCGGGAAGGTCGAGGGACGCGGCGGGTAGAGGTATTCCCAGATCCCGCCGGTGAACTCACCGGGGTCGCGGGCGCGGACGGGTTCGAGCTGCGAGGTCACGCTGTAGCGGGGACCGAGCTCGACCCGGCCGTTGCGGACCCGGGTCTGGAAGCGGTCGAGGGGGCGCACCGGCGGGCCGCCGATCCGCTTGCCCTGGAAGTCGTAGACGCCGCCGTGGCAGGGGCAGATGAAGTTGCCGGCCGCCTCGACGAAGCGGACCGGGCAGCCGAGGTGGGCGCAGCGGTTGGAGACGGCCACGAACTGGCCCGGTTCTTCCTGCAGTTCGGCGGAGCTCTTGCGCACGTAGGCGGTGGTCTTGCCGGCGTCGCCGATCCCCTCGGTCTCGGTGAAGACGACCTGGCGGTAGGTGTCCTCGGCGAAATCGGAGACCGGCCCGACCACCTCCCAGCGCTCCTTGCCGCGGTGGAAGATCGGCGCCACCGCGAAGCCGACCGCGGGCAGGACGATCGCCGCGCCGGCGATCCCGCCCAGGCCCTGGACGGCGATCGTGAAGGCCTTGCGGCGAGTCATCGACTCGCCCTCGAAGTAGCCCGGGGGTTCAGCCTGCAACCGCTGCTGCCCGGGGGTCTCTGCGACCCCGTTCGTCTTGTCCGCGCTGTCTGCTGCCACAGTCGTTCCGAGTTGCGGCCGCGGAGTCTATTCCTTCGGCCGCGAAGCCTGCTGGGAGACAGATTACGCCTTCAGCGTCGATCCGACAGTGCGTTCGCGCACAGGCTCCCGAAGGCCTCAGGCGGTGCCGGCGATCCGCCGGGCGGCGGCCTCCCAGAGGGGCTCGGCGGCCTCATCCCGCCGCTCGGCGTGGAGCTGCGCGCAGCGGCTGATCAGGTCCGAGAGGATCGTCACGGCGACGCTGTCGCCGAGCGCCGCCAGGCGGTCGAGCCCGAGCGCGTAGAGGTAGTCGCCGGCCAGCAGCGCAAGGTCCTCGTCGTGGCCGCTGAGCAGGCGCGGGCGCGCGTAGTGGAGCAGGTATCCCTCGCGCACCGCCTCGACCACCAGCGCGTATTCGCCGGGGGCGGCGGCGGTGCGCGGTCCCGCCGCCGCGAGCAGGCCGAGCTCCGGCGCCGCCACCGGCTCGACGACGTGGGGTGAGATCGGAGTGCCCTCCTCGCGCAGCTGGAGGGCGAGATCGCGCAGGGCCGTCCCCGGAGTTCCGTGGTTCCTCTTGGTCATCAGGCGTCCGAAAGGAACCACGGATTGGGTGGGCGGCTCACGCGAACGCCTCGTCGAGGGACTCGGCGGCTGCTTCGAGCGTGCGGTCGACGCTTCCCTCGTCGTGGGCGAGGGAGACGAACCAGGCCTCGAACTGGGATGGCGGCGGGTAGACCCCGCGGGCCAGCATCGCCCGGCAGAAACGGGCGTGAGCGGCGG
Source organism: Solirubrobacterales bacterium (assembly GCA_036257815.1). Classification (GTDB taxonomy): domain Bacteria; phylum Actinomycetota; class Thermoleophilia; order Solirubrobacterales; family 70-9; genus VAYN01. Next base: position 15,782 of record DATAEW010000057.1, on the reverse strand, counting down.
TGTCACAGGCCACGGCGGCGGCGAAATCGCGCACCGGCTCGGGGCTGAAGAAGAGCGTCAGCAATCCCGGCGCCGAAGCGACCTGGAGGGGACGGTCCGCGGCCAGCTCGGCGAGGCCGGCCGCGAGCCGGTCGGTCAGCTCCCCCAGCCGCTCGTAGGCGGCGTCGTCGAGCCGGTCGAGGGTCGCCAGGCCGGCGGCGACCGCGAGCGGGTTGCCGGAGAGCGTGCCGGCCTGGTAGACGTCGCCCGCCGGGGCGATCCGCTCCATCGCCTCCCGCGGACCGCCGAAGGCCCCAGCCGGCAGGCCGCCGCCGATCACCTTCCCCATCACGGTCAGGTCCGGCGCGATCCCGTAGAGCTCCTGGGCGCCGCCGCGGGCGACGCGGAAGCCGGTGATCACCTCGTCGAAGATCAGCAGCGCCCCGGCGTCTCGCGTCGTCTCGCGGAGGAACTCGAGGAAGCCCTCGGCCGGCGGCACCACGCCCATGTTGGCGGCGATCGGCTCGGCCAGCAGCGCCGCCACCTGGTGCTCGCCGAGCGCCCGCGAGACCGCCTCGCGGTCGTTCCACGGCACGACGACCGTCCCCGCCGCCTGCGCCGCGGTGACCCCGGGGCTGCCCGGCACGCCCAGCGTCGCCAGGCCGGAGCCGGCGTCGGCCAGCAGGCCGTCGGAGTGGCCGTGGTAGGCGCCGGCGAACTTGACCACGACCTCGCGGCCGCCGATCGCTCGTGCCAGGCGCACCGCCCCCATCGCCGCCTCGGTCCCGGAGCTGGTCAGCCGCACCATCTCCACCGCGGGGACGCGGGCGGCGATCTCCTCCGCCAGGCGCACCTCCGCCCCCGTCGCGGCGCCGTAGCTGGTCCCGCGCTTGGCCGCCTCGATCAGCGCCGAGACGACCGCGGGCTCGGCGTGGCCGAGGATCAGCGGCCCCCAGGAACCGACCCAGTCGAGGTAGCGGTTGCCGTCGACGTCGATCAGCTCGCGGCCTTCGCCGCGTTCGATGAAGATCGGCTCGCGGCCGATCTGGCGCAGCGCCCGCACCGGGCTGTTCACCCCTCCGGGCAGAACCTCCACCGCCCGCCGATACAGCTCGTGGGAGCCCACGGAACGCTAGGAGCCGGCCGGCATCACGAGTGCTCCGCTTCCCACCTGGCGTAATCCTCGGTGAAGTAGTGGAGGCGGATCTTCTTGTACTCGGTCGAGGAGTAGAGGGTGGCCCGGTCGTCGGGACCCATCCCGCACTCCTCGGCGATCGAGTCGAGGATCGCGTCGCACTCCTCCTTCGAGCGGCCGTGGGCCATCGTGAAGACGCTGTAGGGCCAGTCCTCGTAGGTCGGGCGCTGGTAGCAGTGGGAGATGCCGCGGAAGGAAGCCATCCTCGAGCCGACCTCGAGGACCCGGTCCTCCGGGACCTTCCAGACTCCCATGCCGTTGGCCGAGAAGCCGGCCCGGCGGTGGAAGAGGATCGCCGCCACCCGGCGCAGCAGTTTGCGGTCGACCATCCCCCGCAGGCGCTCCAGCAGCTCCTCGGTGGAGATGCCGAGCCGCCTCGCCGCCTCGTCGTAGGGGCGCTCGACCGCCGCCATCGGGCCCTGCAGGGCGCGGATCAGCGCGACGTCATCCTCGTCGTAGGGCTGGGGCTCGAGCTCGCGCGGCGGGGCCGCCTCGACCGCCGCGGCCAGCGCGTCGGTCCCCTTCTCCATCTCCAGGTTCATGTTGATCTTGAACAGGGTCAGGGTGGGCAGTTCGCGCATCGACTCGGCGCCGGTCTCCGCCATCAGCGCCTCCAGCGTTCCCCTGAGGCCGAGCTCGGAGTCGGGCGGCGTGGCGATCGTGAACCAGAGGTTGAACTCGTGCGTGCGCAGGTAGTTGTGCGAGACGCCGGGGTGAGCGTTGACGATCTGGGCCGCCCGCTGGGGCTGCTCGGAGTCGACTTTCGCCGCCACCAGCATCGACTCGTAGCCGAGCGCGCGGGTGTCGAAGATCGGCGTGATCTCGCGGATGATCCGCCCCTCGAGCAGGCGCCGGGTGCGGGCCAGCGCCTCGTCGAGCTCCAGTTCGGCCTCCGTGGCGTGGTGGGCGAACGGCTCCGGGTCGAGCGGGAAGCTCGACTGCAGGAGGTTCATCAGCCGCTTGTCGGTCTCGTCGAGCGGGATCGCCGCGCCGCCCCTGCGGGTTCTCGCCTTCGACCTGGGGACCTTCACCGACATATCGCCCTCCGGTTCGCGAGGAGGGTTTCGCCAATCCGCCCTACAGCCACCCCGCCGCCTCCTTGGCGTAATAGGTGACGATCGCGTCGGCGCCGGCGCGGCGGATCCCGGTCAGCGTCTCCAGCACCGCCGCCCGCTCGTCGATCCAACCGTTCGCCGCGGCCGCCTTCAGCATCGAGTACTCGCCGCCGACGTGGTAGGCGCAGAGCGGCGCCCCGGTCGCCTCCTTGACCCGCCGCACGACGTCCAGGTAGGGGGTCGCGGGCTTGACCATCAGCATGTCGGCCCCCTCCTCGAGGTCCAGCTCGGCCTCGCGCACCGCTTCGGCGGCGTTGGCGGGGTCCATCTGGTAGCCGCGGCGGTCGCCGAACTCCGGCGCCGAGCCGGCCGCCTCACGGAAGGGGCCATAGAAGGCGGAGGCGTACTTGGCGCTGTAGGCGACGATCGGCACGCCGGAGTGCCCCTCCTCGTCGAGCTGGTAGCGAATCGCCCCGACCCGGCCGTCCATCATGTCGCTGGGCGCGACCGCGTCGGCGCCGGCCTCGGCGTGGGAGATCGCCGTTTTCGCCAGCAGCTCGACCGAGAGGTCGTTGTCGACCTCGTCCGAGCCCTCGCGGAGGACGCCGCAGTGCCCGTGCGAGGTGTACTCGCAGAGGCAGACGTCGGTGATCACGGTCAGCGCGGGCTGAGCGTCCTGGAGAGCGCGCACCGCCATCTGGACGATCCCCTCGCCGTCATAGGCCCCGCTTCCCACCTCGTCCTTGGCGGCGGGGATGCCGAACAGCAGGACCGCGCGGATCCCGGCCTCCGCAACCTCCCCGGCCTCCTTCACGAGTCCTGAGATCGAGAACCTCTCGATCCCGGGCATCGTCTCGATCTCCTCGCGGATGTCCTCGCCGGCGGAGACGAACATCGGCTGGATCAGATGCTGCGGCGACAGCTCCGTCTCGCGGACCAGGCTGCGAAGCGTCTCGGTCCTCCGGAGGCGGCGGAGGCGGGTGGCGGGGAAGGGCATGCGGGATCGATTCTAGGCGGGGGAGGTCGTGGGGACCCTCTCACTCAACTTTTCCGGCTGATCGGCGCTGGCCTTGCGGTTGGCCTCCCTGCCGGAAAAGTACAAGCCGTTCGAGGGTCCCCCCACCCTCCCTCCCAGTACCGTTCCGCCGATGCTGGGACCGGCAACTGCGACTTCGCTGGAAGCTCGGGGGGTGAGCAAGCGCTTCGGCGAACGCGAGGCGCTTCGGGGCGTCGACCTGACTGCTGAAGCGGGGGAGCTGGTGGCGGTCATCGGGCCGAACGGGGCGGGGAAGACGACGCTTTTGTCAATTTTGGCTGGGATCGTGAAGCCGGACCGCGGGTCGGTCGAGGTCGGTGATGGAAAGGTCGGCTGGGTGCCGCAGCAGGCGGGGCTCTACCGGCGACTGACCGTGGAGGAGAACCTGCTGCTGTTCGCGCGGCTGGAGGGTCACCCCGACCCGCGAGCATCGGTCGCGGAAATGCTCGAGCTGTCGGGGCTTGGGGAGCGGCGCGGGGAGACCGTCGCCCGGCTCTCCGGCGGCAACCAGCAGCGGATCAACATCGCGATCGGGCTGCTGTCGCGGCCGGCGGTGCTGCTGCTCGACGAGCCCAGCGTCGGCCTCGACCCGCGCCAGCGGGCGCGGCTGTGGGAGTTCGTCTCCGGCCTCGCTGGTGGCGGCACCGCGGTGGTCTTCTCCACCCACGACATCCAGGAGGCCGAGCGCTACGGCAGGCGCCTGCTCGTCCTCGCCGACGGCGAGTCGCTCTTCGACGGCTCCGCCGAGGGGCTGCGCGAGGCGGTGCGTCGCGAGGCCCCCGAGGCAGCCGAAAGCGACTTCGAGACCGCCTTCGTCGCCTACCTGCACCACCGGGGGCACTGATGCGCTGGCTGCTGCTGAAGGACCTGCAGATCCTCCGCCGCTCGCCGCTGCAGGCGGGGCTGCTGATCGCCTATCCGGTGCTGATCGCGGTCCTGGTCGGGTTCGCGATCTCGCGCGGTCCCGAGCAGCCCCGCGTCGCCTTCCTCAACGAAGTCCCCGCCGGCTCGCGGATCACGGTCGGCGGCCAGCAACTGCCCTCGGTCGGGGTCGGCCAGCGGATCTGCCGCAGGGTCGAGTGCATCCAGGTGAGCGGACGGAGTGAGGCGATCTCCAAGGTCGAATCCGGCGACGCGATGGCGGCGCTGGTCCTGCCCGCCAACCTGGTCAACAGGATCAACTCGCTCTCGACGCTGACGCCGGGGACGCCGGCGGTCGAAGTCATCGTCAACGAATCCGACCCGGTGAAGGCGGAGCTGGTGAACGAACGGATCACCACCCTGCTGGCCCAGGCCAATCTGCAGATCGCCCGCCGGATCGCCGGCGAAGGCGGCCGCTACCTGCAGCTGCTGATCGACGGCGGCAACCTGCCGGTGCTCGGAGAATCGACTCACATCCTCGGCATGCGGGCGACCGTCCAGATCCTCGCGGCGCTGGAACCGGCGCTGCCGGCGGGGCCGCTGCGCACCTCGCTGCGCGAGGTGAAGAGCTTCGCACAGCAGGCGCGGGACAACCTCGACATCGCCGGGCCGCTGCTAGACCGCCTGGCGCAGCCGATCGAGGTCGACAGGGTCGCCGTCGGCGGCTCCTCGCCGCCGCTGGAAATCTTCGCGATCGCCGTCGCCGCGACCCTCACCCTGGCCTTCGTCACCGTCCTCCTGGTCGCCGGCTCGCTGGCCCTGGAGCGGGAGGAGAACGCCTTCCCACGCTTGACCCGCGGCCTCGTCTCGCGCCAGGCGCTGCTGGCGGAGAAGGTGGCGCTGGGTGTGGCGGTGGGCCTGGCGGTCACCCTGCTGATGCTCGCCGGCCTGGAGATCTTCGTGCCGCTGCAGTGGAGCCGGATCGGGCTCTGGCTGGCGGCGATCCTGCTCGGCGGGGGGGCGCTGGCCGCGGCCGGCGGAGCGCTCGGGGCGGTGGCGCGCGAGGTGCGAGCGGTCTCGCTGCTCGCCTTCATGGTCACCCTGCCGGTCGCCTTCCTCTCGCTCGTCCCCTCGGGTTCGGTGGGGAGCGGCCTCTTCGACGTGATCAGGGCGGTCACCGCCCTCTTCCCCTTCAAGCCGGCGCTGGAAGCGATGACCGCGGCGCTCGACTCGGCCGGGCCCAGCATCGGCGGGCCGCTGCTGCACCTGGCGATCCTGGCGGTGGCCTACGGCGCGCTCGCCCGCTTCGCCCTGCGGCGCTTCACCGCGGTCTGAGGACCGGCGTTCCCCGAGTTCGGGGGTCTATGGCCCCCTCAACTCCGACAGCGCCGAAAGACCGCCGGCCGCGGCGCAGGCGAGGACGAATGACTCAAGATCGCGCTCGGGCGAATGGTGAGCGCGAACCCGCTCCAGCACCGCCGGCTCGTCAAGCTCCCCGAAGCTCCGCCCCAGCGCCCGGATCGCCGCCAGGGCGACAGGAGAGCCGGCGAGCGATAGGCAGCCATGGCGGCTGAGGAAGGCGTCGATCGCGGAGAGGCTGGCGCTCCCGGGAGCTGACGGGGTAGCAGCGAAGGCGACGATCTCAACCGCGGCGGGATCGAGCCGCAGCTCGATCCCGCTCAGCCGCGTCGGCTCGTAATTCGGCTCGCTCGCCGCCAGCGGCGCCCGCTGCTCGGCGGTCGGCAGGAGGACGTAGACGGGGGCCGCCGTTCCCGGGCTCTCGTGCAGGGTCGCCGGCACCGCCCCGTAGGGCGAGACGTGAGCCGAGTAGACGACGTCGAAGCCGCGCAGCTCGCCGCGGATGACCGGCAGCGGGACATCCGGCAGCGGGGCGAGCTTGCGAGCCAGCGCCGCGGGCGCCGCGTTGGCTCCGTAGGCGAGCAGCGGCTCGCGGGCGGGCCACCGGGATCGCCGACCGTCGGGCAGCTCCAGCGCCTCGCCGGCGAGGTAGAGGAAGGAGCGCTCTGGGACGGCGTAGGGATAGGTCAGTGCGCGCTCGAGGATTTCGTCCCGCTGCGATCTTGTCACCGGGTCTAGTGTCGCTCGCAGATAGGGTCCGCGCCATGCGGGTCCTCTTCATCGGCGACGTGGTCGGCAGCCCCGGGCGACGTGGGCTGCGCGAGACGATGCCGGCGCTGCGCGAGGAGCACGCCCCGGACCTGGTGATCGTCAACGGCGAGAACTCGGCCGGCGGGATGGGGATCACCGAGCGGACCGCCAACGACCTCTTCGGCGCCGGCGCCGACCTGATCACCACCGGCAACCACGTCTACCGCCACCGTGAGGCATACGAGTTCCTCGACCGCGAGGAGCGGGTCGTGCGGCCGGCCAACTACCCCCAGGGGAATCCCGGCCGCGGCCACACCGTGGTCGAGGCCGCCGGGATGCGAGTGGCGGTGATCAACCTCAGCGGCGGCGTCGGCCTGCGGGTCGCCCGCTCCCCGTTCGACACCGTCGACGCGATCCTCGAGCGGCTCGACGCCGATGCGGTCGTGGTCGACTTCCACGCCGAAGTCTCGAGCGAGAAGGTGGCGATGGGCTGGCATCTGGATGGCCGCGTGGGCGCTGTCTTCGGCACCCACACCCACGTGCCGACGGCCGACGGCCGGGTGCTGCCGGGCGGCACGGCGTTCGTCTCCGACGTCGGCATGACCGGTTCTCGCACCAGCGTTCTCGGGGTCAAGCCGGAGCAGGCCCTGACCTCGCTGATCACCCAGATGCCGACCCGCTTCGAGACCGCCGAGGAGGACGTCTGGGTGATGGGCGCGGTGGTCGAGATCAACCAGCGGGGACTGGCTGACTCCTTCGCGCAGGTGATGCTGCCGGCCTCGTGAGGCGGCGGGGCGGCGGCGCTGCCAGGGCGACCAGCAGCAGGGGGTAGAACCAGACGACGTAGAGGTAGAACCAGTGGTGCATGGTGATCTGCAGGGCGATCAGCAGCGCCGCCCCCAGCGCCGCGACCTGGGCGATTGACTTGCGGCGGGGGCGGAAAGCGAGCAAGAGCGACAGCGCGCCGGTTCCCACCAGCAGTGCGATCCGCACCGGTTCCAGCGAGGGGACTTGACCCCAGATGCTGAACGGCGAGTCTCGGCCAGCCTGGAAGGCGATCGTGCGCTCGTAGAACGTCTTCAAGCCAGGGTCGATGGCGGGCCAGGCCATCACGACAACCGTCACGGCCAAGAAGCCCGCGGCGAAGGCCGCCGGGCCGTAGGGGCGGAAACGCCCCAGAAAGCGGGTGTGGGGACCCCTCTCACTCAACTTTTTCGGTTCAGAGGTGGCCGCCATGCGGTGAGCGCGGCTGCCGAAAAAGTACAAGCCGTTCGAGGGGTCCCCACACCCGCTCTCTGGGGCGGCCGCGCCCGGTTCAGGGGGCCGGTAGGTCAGGAGCATGGGGACTAGTACTGCTGGGGCGAACTTCGTGAAGCTCGCCAGCGACGAAAGCGCGCCGCGAGCCAAGGGTCGGGAGAGCAGCACGAGCGTGGCTACCAAGAGCATTGAGACCAGGGCGTCGTTGGTGTTCGACTCGAGGACCTGGGCGGTGTAGGGGTAGGCGGCCCAGCCGAAGGCGAGGGTGGCGGCGAGGCGCCGGCCTGGTGGACCGGGGCGGATGCGGAGGGCGAGGAGGATCAGCAGGGCGAAGGTCGCCAGGTCGAAGGCGATCGCGGCGGCGTGCGAGGCCGGCAGGTCGTCCCAGCTTCCGGACCAGGGCCAGATCCGCTCGAAGGGAACGTAGGCGAAGTAGTCGACCGGCCCGTAGGTGTCGCCCTGGGAGACATCGGCGGGGAAGTTGCCGTAGAACGGTTCGCCGTGGGCGATCCGGTCGGCGCCGACCACGCCCGCGTAGCCGATGTCGGTGGTGCCCGAGTCGGCGACGTTGAGGCCGACCCGGAAGCCGATCAGGAAGAGGGCCGCCACCAGCAGCCAGGCCGCTGGCCAGACCGGTCGCAGCCCCTCCCCGCCGCCGCGGAAGCCGAGCCAGAGCGCCCGGGCCAGGAGGTAGGCGAGCACAGGGTAGTAGAGCGGCACCGCGACCCCGATTTCGGCCCGGTTGAAGAAGAAGTGCGAGACGCCGAAGCCGAGCAGCACCACCAGGTCGAGGTTGGCGAGCCGCCGCCAGCGGCGCCAGTCGAAGAGGCCGATCAGGAAGAGCGCGCAGAGCGGCAGGAAGACGTAGGGCGCGTTCAGCGACTCGCCGAAGGCCCCGGAGTAGCCGCGGGCCATCTTCCAGGCGACCTGGTAGCCGGTCCAGGACTCCCGCGCCTCGCCGGTGTGGGAGTCGACGATCACCAGCGCCACCTCCCTGCCGGCGGCGAAGTAGCCGACGTTCCAGTTGCCCTCGACCAGGTGCGCGCTGGAGCTGAGTCCAGGATTCACTTCCCGCTCCTCAACGGCGATCGGGTCCCGATCCGCCGCCCGTTCAGCCTCCACGGCGGTTACGGGTCGCGCCCCGTTTTCGTCGCCCCCAGCTTCCCCGCCGCGGGTCGCGGCCACCGCCGGCCCAGCCAATACGGCCTGGACAAGGACGAGCAGAACCATGACCACGACCGCGGGTGCCGGTCCGATCGGGGTGGGGGTCCCGGGTGAGGGACCCCTATCCCGATCCCATCGGTGGGCCCCGTCGCCGCGACCTCGCGTCACTCGTCCTTCCCCAACCCGAAGTGCTCGAGCACAACGGGCGCCACGTCCCGCAACGTCCACTGGTCCCGCTCCGCCGCCGATTCCGGCCCGCAGCCGACGAACAGCAGCGGCCCCAGCGAGTCGCCGGCGTGCAGGGCGCCGTGGCTGCCGCCGCCGGCATGGGTCACGCCGCCCCAGTCCACCGCCTCGAACCCGGGCGCCAGCGAGACGACGAAGTCGCCCGAGTGCGGAGCCGCCAGCGCCGACCAGAGGCGGGCCAGAGGGTCGGGGTAGTCCTCGCTGCGCAGGCGCCCTCCGCTGACCTCCGCTCCCAGCACCGCCGGCTCGCCGTCGAGCTCCCAGCGCCCGCCGCGCAGATCGGCAACCGCGCCGTCATGGTTCCCCTCGGCCCCGCCGCGGGCACCGTTCTCCTGCCCGGCCTGGGCGGGCGGGGCGGGGCGGAAACGCAGCGCCTCTCCCCCGCGCTCGACCACCGCCCACCCCGCGCCTGCCGCCGGCATCCCCGGCTCCTCGCGGCGCAGCGGCAGCCCGTCCTCGCCCTCCAGCCGGCAGACCAGGTCGACGCCCTCGATCACCGTCAGCTGCGCCGCCACCGCCGCCGGCTCGGCCGGCCTGCCGTCGCCGGGCAGCAGGTAGACGTGGGCGGCGCGGCCGGTCGGGCTGACCGCGAGCTGGGCCAGCTCGGGGCGATCGTCGGAGGGTCGCAGCACCGACCAGTCGCGGGCCAGCAGCTCGGCCAGCGGCAGGCCGCGGTGGACCGGCGTCTGGCCGTGGTCGGCGACGAGGATCACCGCGTGCCCGGCGAGGAACCGGTCGAGCCCGCCGGCCGCCTCGACCAGCTGCCCGAAGCAATCGTCGGCCTTGGCGATCGACTCGACCGTCGCCTCCGGCCCGTGCCGGTGCGAGTAGTTGTCGTTGTCGGGCAGCGAGAGCAGGAGGAAGTCGAAGCGGTCCTCGCGCAGCAGCTCGACCGCGCAGCAGGCGGCGTAGCCGTCGCGGTTGCCCGGAATCGAGGTCGACCTGCAGGGGACCTCGCGGCTCGCGTAGAGGTCGCCGTAGAAGAGGTCGGTGGGGCCCCAGGTGTGGTGGCGGAATTTCAGCCCGCTGACGTCGACCGCGCGCCGCACCAGTCCCTCGAGCGAAACCTGGTGGCGGTTGCGGCCGCGATAGATCAGGAACGGCGTGCAGGCGGTGCGGGCGCCGGCGTCGTCGAGGCGCTCGAACAGGGTCGCGACCTCGGGGCTGAGGTGCGCCAGGTTCATGTTGTAGACGAGGTCGTAGAGGGCGCGGAAGATCCCGAAGCTGCGGCTCGCCTCCAGCGAGGAGCCGTACTCGACGTAGCGGCGCTCGAGCCGGTGGTACCAGTTCATGCCGCTGATCCAGTGCCGGTCGGCGCCGACCCCGGTGACCATCTCCGAGCAGGCGACCGGGGTCACCGAGGGGAAGCTGGAGACGCAGTCGGGAACCAGCACCCCGCGCTCCAGCAGCGCCCCGAAGGTCGGCGCCCGGCCCTCCTCGACCGCGCGCAGCAGCATGTCGGTGCGCAGCGAGTCGACGTAGGTGAGGACGAGCTTCTTCTCCGCGAGCGGCATCCGCGGTTCGAATGATGGAGGAAGCGGGAAGCGGGCGGGCGAGGGCGCTCAGCCCGGCAGCCAGCCGAAGACCGTGGGGCCGAAGAGGCACTTGACTTCGTTGCAGCCGGTGCCGGTGATCGGCTGCGGCGGGTGCCCGGCGAGCGTCAGCGCGTAGATGGTCCGCGAGTCCTTGCCGCTCACCGCGAGCGCGGACCGATCGGGGGAGAAGAAGGCGCCGAACGGGGTCGCCGGCTCGGCGACCGGAACCTCGGTCGCCTCTCCGCGCTCGTAGACGAAGAGGTGGTCGCTCGGATCGGGCGGTTCTTCGTACTTTTCGGGTTCCGGGTAGTCGATGAAGGCGAGGGCGGTGCCGTCGCGCGACCACCGCAGGCCGGCGATCCCGCGTTCGCCGACCCCGCCGGGCGTGCGGTAGGCGCGCGTCCTCGCTCCCCCTCGCACCTGCTCGATCCAGACGTCGTCCCGGCATTCGCCGCGGCCGCAGGCGCCGGCGACGAAGGCGACCCTGTCGCCGGCGGGGGAGATCGCGAACTCCTCTTCGAAATACTCCCCGCGCGGTGGGGTGGCGACGACACGGCGGTGGGAGCGGTCGGGCCGCTCCATCAGCAGGCGCCGGCCGGTCCGTTCGTCGACCCAGAGAGTTTCGCCCCGGGTGCCGAGCTCGACGATGTCGTACTTGCTCCCTTTCGGTCTCCTGCCGATCTGGCGCATGCGCGTGCCGTCGAGGCGCATGGAGTCGATCTGTTCGCCGCGGCAAAGGCAGAGAATCCGCCTGCCGTCGCGGGAGATCGTCGCGGTGACGCCGGTCGGACCGGTCACCAATCCGCCCCGCAGCAGCCTGCGGTCGCTGCCGTCGGCATGGACCGACCAGACCTTGCCGCTGAAAGCGTAATTTGCCGTGGCGTAGAGGAGGGTCGACCGGGGTTCCACCTGAGCGGCGGCAGCCGGCAGGTGGAGGGTGAGCCCGAGGGCGAGTGGACCCAGGGCGGCCAACGCGCGGCTGACCGCGGCCGGGCGACCGCGTGTCCCGCGCATCGCCCGCTCCATCCCTCTAGCGCAGAACCCGCAGCCCGGCGTGTTTGCGCTGGGCGCGGCGATGGCGGGAGATCCCCAGCCAGAGGAGGGCCAGGACGACGACGATGACCACGGGCGCGAGCAGCAGCGAGATCGCGATCACGACCAGGGTGGCGAGGCCGACGATGACGGCCAGCGCGCCGGCGGCGCTGCCCTCGCGGCGGCTGGCACCGTAAACGAGGTCGCTGATCACCAGGCAGCCGAGAACCGCGCCGGCGAGCCCGAGGACCGCGCCCAGCGCGCCTTCGAGCAGAAAGCCGATGACCAGGCCGATGATCGCCGCCAGCAGAGTCATCCGGCCGCGGGCCGATCCGTGCGTGCCGGTGGTGCCGAAGAGCATGCCGACCGCGAGGCCGATCCCCAGCTGAGTCAGGAAGTCCACGTGCGAAAACCTAACCGCCCGGGCGACGGCGCGTCGATCCGCCACACTTCCCGCATGGCCGAAGTGCCCCAGCCGCCGCATCGCCGGCGCGCCCACACCAGCACCCGCGACCTCGAGCGCTACGCGGGGCTGTTCGCCGAGCGCACCGGCGTCATGCGCTCCTCGGCGATGCGGGACCTGATGGCGATCACCGCCCGCCCGGAAGTGATCTCGCTGGCCGGTGGCCTCCCCGACACCTCCACCTTCCCGCCGCAGAGCTTCGCCGCCCAGATGACCAGGATCGCCCAGGAGTCGGCGGCCGAGGCACTCCAGTACGGGCCGACCGAGGGCTTCGAGGAGACCAAGGACTGCATCCTGCAGGTGATGGCCGCCGAGGGGATGCTTCCCGATCCCGAGGACGTGATCGTCACCACCGGCGGCCAGCAGGCGATCGACCTGGTCTGCAAGACGCTCCTCGATCCCGGCGACGTGGTGATCTGCGAGGCGCCGACCTATCCCGGAGCGGTCCCGGTGTTCTGCAGCTACCAGGCCGACGTGCGGCAGATCGAGTGCGACGAGGGCGGGATGCGGATCGAGGAGCTGGAAGGGCTGCTCGGCGAGCTCAGGGACGGCGGGCGGCGGCCCAAGTTCGTCTACACCGTGCCGACATTCCAAAACCCCGCCGGGGTGACGATGACCCTGGAGCGCCGGCTGCGGCTGGTCGAGCTGGCCCGCCGGCACGAGATGATCGTGGTCGAGGACAACCCCTACGGCCTGCTGCGCTACGGCGGCGAGGTGCTGCCGCCGCTGTACCAGCTCGAGGGAGGCGACTTCGTCATCTACATCGGCACCTTCTCGAAGATCCTCTCGCCCGGCATTCGCCTCGGCTGGGCGGTGGCGCCGCCGCCGGTGATGGAGAAGATCGTGCTCGGCAAGCAGGCCGCCGACCTCTGCACCTCGACCCTGACCCAGTACTTCGTCCGCGAGTACTTCTCCGAAGGCCGCTGGCGCCAGTACGTCGAAAGCCTGGTCGAGATCTACCGCCGCCGCCGCGACACGATGCTGGCGGCGCTGCGCGAGCACTTCCCCGCCGAGGCGACCTGGACCGAGCCCGAAGGCGGGCTGTTCATCTGGGCGACCCTGCCCGATTACATCGACACCGGCGACCTGCTGGCGAAGGCGCTGCGGGCCGACGTCGCCTTCGTCCCCGGCCAGGGGGCCTACGTCGACGGTCGCGGCGGCAGCTCGATGCGGCTCAACTTCTCCGGCGTCGACGAGGAGGAAATCCGCGAGGGCGTGCGGCGGATCGGCAAGGTGATCTCCGAGCAGGTCGAGCTGTACGGGGCGCTGACCGGCGAGCCCGGGGCGCAGATGCCCGCAGGCGAAGCCGAGGACACGGAGTCGCCTTCGACCGTGGTCCCCTTCCGCAAGACCGGGGAGGCGGGCGCGTGAAGGTCGCCGTCCTCAAGGGCGGCCGCTCGCTCGAGCGGGTGGTCTCGCTGCGCTCGGGAGCGCGGGTCGAGGACGCGCTGCAGCGCCTCGGGCACGAGGTCCTGCCGATCGACGTCGGCTCCGACCTCGTCAAGCGCCTGGCGGCGGAGCGGCCGGAGGTCGCCTTCGTCGCCATGCACGGGGTCGGCGGCGAGGACGGCACCGTGCAGGAGCTGCTGGAGATCCTCGACATCCCCTTCACCGGCCCCGGGGCCGCCGCCTGCGCGCGCTGCATGGACAAGGTGCTGGCCAAGCACGCCTTCCGCGAGGCGGGGCTGCCGACTCCCGACTGGTTCGGCTTCAGCCAGACCGCGTTCCGCGAGCTCGGCGCCGCCGACGCGCTCGGCCGGCTCGAGGCATGCCTCGGGTTCCCGCTGGTCGTCAAGCCGAGCCGAGGCGGCTCCTCGCTCGGCGTCCGCTTCGCCGCCGCGGCGGGCGAGGTGCCGCAGGCCCTGGTCTCGGCCTTCAGCTACGACGACCGGGTGCTGCTGGAGCGCTTCGTCGACGGTCGCGAGCTGGCGGTCAGCGTGCTCGGCGGCGAAGCGCTGCCGGTCGTCGAGGCGATTCCGGCCAGCGGCGATCGCTACGACTTCGAGGCACGCTACGAGATCGGCCGCACCCGCTTCATCTGCCCGGCCGAGCTGGGCGAGGAGGCGGCGCGAGCGGTGAGCGAGGCGGCGCTCGGCGCTTACAGGGCGCTCGGCTGCACCGGCTTCGCCCGAATCGACCTGATCCTCGACGACGCCGGTCCCTGGGTGCTGGAGGCCAACGCGATCCCCGGCCTCACCGACACCAGCCTCCTCCCCCAGGCCGCCGAGGCCGCCGGCCTCTCCTTCGAGCAGCTGGTCGAGACGATCCTCGACCTTGCATTGAACCCAGCGGCGGCTTAGGGAGGGTCCCGATAGGGGTGGAGCGTCTTGTACTTTTTCGCGGGCGCGCGCCGGGCGACAGCGGGTAAGCGATCCTCGAAAAAGTTAAGCGGAACCCCTACCGGGACGGCCTTCAGCTGTCCCCTTGAGCGAAGTCCTCAGGAGTGACTTCGTCGAGGAACTCTTTGAATTTGTCGACGACCTCCTCGGTGTCCTCCACCTCGTGCTCGAACTCGATCGCCGACTCCTCGATCACCTCCTCGGCGGCGAAGATCGGCGCCGAGACGCGGACCGCGAGGGCCAGCGCATCGGAGGGACGGGAGTCGATCTCGACCTCCGAGCCGTTGACCGAGACGGTGATCGAGGCGTAGAAGGTGTTGTCGCGCAGCTCGGTCACCGCCACCCGCTCGCATTTCGCGTCGAGGTTCTCGAGCACGTCGGAGAGCAGGTCGTGGGTCATCGGGCGCGGGGTCGAGGCCCCCTGCAGCTTCATCAGGATCGCCGCCGCCTCGGGGTGGCCGATCCAGATCGGCAGGAAACGGTTGCCGTCCACGGTCTTCAGCAGCACGATTGGCTGCTTGCCGACCATGTCGAAACTGACCCCGTAGATCTGCATCTGCTGCAAGAGAAACTCCCGACCGTGGTTGACCGCCAAGTATAGGTCGGGCGAAAATGGGCGATCCTGGATTCGAACCAGGGACCTCGTCCTTATCAGAGACGCGCTCTAACCAACTGAGCTAATCGCCCGCGTGGCTCTGCAATGCGGTTTCGCGGCTTGTCGTTCGTCGGTGCCGACGCTCCATGACACATTGCTGACACTCGGCGCCCGAACGCCGCGCTTGTCGCGCTGCATGGCCGCGTCGAATGGTAGCCGGTCTATACGCAGCGTGGCCGGGAACGACGCGGCGCCTGACGGCCCGATTAGTTGTCCTCGCTCATCCTCGCGGCGGCTGCTCTAGCGACTTCGATTAGCTCAGTTGCGTAGCTGTGCCGGAAGATGTGCGGATGCACGCGCTTGGTAATCCCCGCCTTGTCCGCAAGGCCGCGCACAAGCTGCGCGACGCTGGATTGCGAGAGAGGCGCATAGCCGCCATCGTGTCCACGGCGCAGAGAGACAAATAGGTGGTCGCCTCTCGCATCAACCGGCCGGTCCTTGATGAAGCGCTCGATACGGGCTGCTAGGTCGGGGAGGATCGGCACGAACTGTTCCCGGTCGCCCTTGCCACGAACAACTTTCAAGAAGGCCATTCCATCATCGCGGCGGCGGATCGAATCAGTGGTCAGGCCGGAAAGTTCGCCGGGACGTACCCCGCAGTCGGCGAGGATTCGCACGATGAGTTTGTCGCGCTCGCTGGTTGCCGCGCCTTCAAGTTGGGCAATCTCCGGGCGGGACAGAACCTTGCGGTCTATTGGTGCGGGCATTGTTCGATTCTAGGCGGACGGCCGACGCTTGAGCGCGGACGCGGCGGCGCCGGTCGCGGTGATGCCTTGCGATCCTCGATCCCCTAGTGGCGGCGTCTGCGATGCCCTCGACGGTGCCGCCGATCCGAGCGCAGAGCTACGGCCCTAAA
>DATAEW010000047.1:0-3377 GCA_036257815.1 Solirubrobacterales bacterium | reverse complement strand
GGGTCGATGCCGAACTCGACCACCGCCAGCGGGGCGATGAAGGGCGCCAGGATGTAGAGCGCCGGCAGCGGCTCGAGGAAGATCCCCACCGCCAGCAGGAGCAGGTTCACGACCAGCAGGAAGACGTACTTGTTGTCGGTGATGCCCGATAAGAACGACGCCACGGCCTCGCCGAAGTCGTCGAAGTAGAGCGCCTTGGCGAGGATCGCCGAGTCGCCGAGCAGGAGCATCACGACCCCGGCCTCGATGCCGGCCAGCAGCAGCGCGCCCGACAGCTGGCGCGGGGTCAGGGCCGCGTAGCCGAACATCGCCATGGCGATCGCCACGACGGCCGCGATCGACCCCGACTCGGTCGGCGTGTAGAGGCCGCTGAAGATGCCGCCGAGGATGATGACCGGGATCGCCAGCACCGGCAGGGCGACCAGCCCGGTGCGCGCGACCGTCGCCATCCCGGCGAAGCGGCGCTTCTTGAGGAGGTCCAAGCGCCGCACCACGATGTAGACGGTCGCCGCCTGGAAGAGGAACAGCAGGATCTCGGCGAACAGCCCCGACAGCAGCAGCTTGTTGACCGACGTGTTCGCCACGACCGCGTAGACGATGAACATGATCGAGATCGGCCCGATCGGGCCCTTGATCGACGCGCCCGCCACGACGGCGGCGGCCACGTCGCGGCGGTAGCCCTCGCGCTCCATGGCCGGGACCAGCAGGGGCGTCATGATCGCCGCGTCGGCCTGGGCCGAGCCCGAGATGCCCGACACCAGCGCCGAGGTCAGCTGGCAGACGTAGGCCATGCCACCGCGCAGGTGGCCCACGACGGCCGCGGCGAAGCTGATCAGGCGCGCGGACATGCCGCTGGCGTTGAGGACCTCGGCCGTGACCAGGAACATCAGGATCACGAGCAACTCGCTGCCGTGGGTGAGGCCCATGGTCGACTGGGTGGTGGTGAACGGAACCAGCGGGCTGGGGTTGGGATAGAAGCTCAGGCCCAGGAAGCTCGGCAGGAGGGCGATGATCCCGACGATCGACAGCATGAAGATGATCGGGGTGCCGGCCAGCGTGAGCGCGACGAAGATCACCCCGAGGGCGACCAGCTCGGCCGCCCCCGCCTCGAGCAGGCCGAAGGCCAGCAGCCAGACCGTCACCCCGATCACCGCCGCGCCGGCGAGCGCCGTGAGGCACAGGCGCAGCGCCCGGCGCCGGTCGGTCGCGAGGCGCGCGGCACCCGCGGCCACCGCGGCCAGGTAGTGCAGGCTGATGAAGTAGTAGCCGACCGTCATCGAGACGACCGGGTAGAACCAGGGGGCCCCCAGCAAGGACGAGCTGCCCTGGGCGAAGATCCCGCTGTCGGCGGTGGCGAACTGGGTCGAGCGGTAGCAGCAGTAGGTCAGCAGCACCGCGACGCTGACCCCCGAGAAGGTGCGCACCGAGCGCCGCCACCAGGGGCCGCCGGCGTCGGCCACGAAGGTGATCACCGTCACGGCGCCGCGCTTGATCGCCAGCGACACCCCGAGCCAGATCGCCCACAGGTAGGCAAAACGCGCGAGCTCGCCGGAGCCCAAGAGCGAGTAGCCGATGACGTTGCGGGTGAAGACGTTGCTGGCCAGGGAGGCGATCGCGACGGCGACCGCGACGATCGTGCCCACCTTGGCGATCCGGACCGCCGCCTGCGAGTAGACCTCCAGCCAGCGTGCGCAGAAGCCCAGGCCGGCCACGAGGCGGTCCCTGGGCGCGGCGGCGGGGGCGGCGGGGTCGCTGGCGGTGGTGGTCACGGCGATGCTGGTGGCCAGCCTATCCTCGCAACGCGCGCCGGCCCGGCCTCCCCGCGCGGGAGGCCGGGCCGGCGGCGTTCAGCTCGCATCACTGCGAGCGCCTAGCGGGCCCTTAGCCGGTCGAGCCGCACGCGCCGGTCTTCGTCGTCGGAAGCGCGGGCGGCTTGGCGGGCGGCGGCATGGAGTCCTTCAGGTCTTCGATCTGTGTGACATAGGCCTGGGCCGAGGCCGGCAGCTCGGGGATGGCCGTCTGACCGGCCGTCACGAGCTGGCCCAGCTGGGCCGGCGTGGCGTAGTGGAAGTTGACGTCGCAGTTCACGAGGTCCTGAGGGAAGGTGCTCGGCTGGGAGAAGAGCTCGATCGAGGCGGGCCCGATCTTGGCGGCTGCCGCCGTGATCGATGCCTGCTGGTCGGCCGTGAGCGAGTCCCACTTGGCCTTGTTGACCGCGAGCGCGGTCGGGAAGGGCCAGAGGTTGACGTTGGGGGTGAATTCCTTGGCGTCCTCGTAGAGCTTCTGGGTGACGATCAGGCCGAAGTTGGCCTCCATCCCATCGACCGTGCCGTTCGCGAGCGCCTGGTTGACGTCGGGCAGCGGGATCGGGTCCGGGTTGGCGCCGAGCGCCTCGATGCCGGCGGACAGCACCTTCGACTCCGGAGCGCGGATCGTCAGGCCCTTCCAGTCGGCGAGGCTCACGATCGGCGTGGTGCCGAAGGGCTTGCGCAGCCCACCCTCGTGAAGGGCGAGCACCACGATGTCGCTCTGGCTGCTGTTGACCTCGTCGATCATCGACTTGCCGATGTCGCCATCGATGACCGCGGCCTCGAGCGGGTAGTTGGTGATGAGGAAGGGCGCCTGGAGCGCCTCGAAGGTCTCGAGGCCGCCGCTGTCCCAGACCGCGCTCGAGATCGTCGCCATGTCGACGGCGCCGCTTTGGAGGTCCGCGAGCAGCTGGCTCTCGGCCTGCGGGTAGCTCGCCTGGGTGTTGATGGTCACCTGGCCGTCGGCGTTCACCTCTTTGGCAAAGCCCTCGACGGCGAGCCCGTAGGGGTGCTGGGCGGTGGTCACATAGGACAGGTTGAGGGTGTTTGCCGCGGCCGCCGTCGAGGTGTCGGCCGCCTCGTTGTCGTCATCGCCGCCGCAGGCCGCCAGGCCCAGCGTCAGGCCGAGCGCCAGCGCCAGGCCGGCGACGATCGCCGCCAGGCGCCAGCCCCACGAACGTTTCCTCACCTCATCGCCCCCTTGTCGTCGCGTCGGATTGAGCCGGCCCGGCCCCCCCAGCCGCCTCCCCTGCGGCCCTTCCTGGAGGTGCGCGGCGCCTGGATCGAGGCGACCCTACCCCAGGTCCGTCAGCGGTTGTCAACATCGGCACGAAGTCCGTCCTGGCATGTGCAACCCCTTTTGTCATACGGGTTTCCGGGCCGTGCCGGGGGGTGTTCGGGGGGCCCTGGCCCCGTTGACGCCTCCCTGTACGTGACATATGCTGCTAACCAATCGCTCGCCCGGACGGCACCCCGCCCGGCCTCCCTGCTCCACCGGCCGGCGGCCTGTCGCGCGGGCACACGCGATTCCTGTGCAGCTGCCCTTTACCGATTAAGGGGGAAGTTCGT
>DATAEW010000073.1:0-17820 GCA_036257815.1 Solirubrobacterales bacterium | reverse complement strand
CTCGGCGTCGCGGTGACCGGCGCGATCTTCCAGGGCCTGGTCAGCTCCAAACTCGACAGCCTGCTCGCCGGCTCCGGGGTCACCGCGGCGCAGCGCGGCCAGGCCGCCGAGCAGCTCGGCGGCGGCTCGACCGACCACGTCGCCGGGCTCAGCGCCGCGCAGAGCAGGGAGGTGGCGAGCGCCGGCGGCGAAGCCTTCGTCTACGCGCTCGGCCACGCGATGACGGTCTCCGCCTTCGTCGTCCTGTTCGGTGCGGTGGTGGGGGCGACCGCGATCCGGGCGAAGAAACGCGAGGCGACGGCCAGCGCCGAGGCGGCCGAGGTGGTGGTTTGATGTCGCGCTCCGATGCTTGTCCTGCTGCCACCCTCGGAAGGCAAGGCCGCGCCGCCAGGCGGAGCGCCGGTGGATCTCGCGGCGCTCGCCTTCGCCGCCGAGCTGACGGAGCGGCGGCGGAAATTGCTCGCGACGCTCGCCGGGCTCGACTCGCTGCCGCCGGCACGGGCGATCGCCGCGCTGGGGATCTCTGAGTCCCAGGCCGGCGAGGTCGCCGTCGACGCCGCCCTCGCGGGCGCCCCGGCAGCGCCGGCGGCCGAGGTCTACACCGGCGTCCTCTACGACCGCCTCGATCTTCCCGGGCTCCCGGCGCGAGCCCGGGAGCGGGTGCTGATCGCCAGCGCCCTCTGGGGCTTCCTGCGGCCCTCGGACCAGATCCCCTATTACCGGCTCTCGGCGAAAGCGAAGCTGCCGGGGATCGGTGGCCTGGCGGCGTTCTGGCGGCCGGCGCTGGCCGCGGCGCTGCCCGACGAGGAGGGGAGCCTGGTGATCGACATGCGCTCCGGCGCCTACGTCGCGGCCTGGAAGCCGAAGCGAGCGACGCTGCTGGCGGTGCGCGCCTTCAGCGAGCGCGGCGGCGTGCGCAAACCGGTCTCCCACATGGCGAAGGCGGTTCGCGGCGAGGCCGCGCGGGCGCTGCTGGGGGCGGCGAAGCCGCCGCGGAGCGCCGAGGGTGCCGCCGCGATCGCCGAGACCGCCGGCTTCAAGGCCGAGCTGACGCCCGCGACGCTCGACCTGATCGTTTCGGAGACATAGTCCTGCGACGACTCCGAGATTGAGGCCCTTGGAGGGGCTTCAAGGTCGGAGTCGCGGGAGCTGGAGGGCGGGCCAGGTCTCAGGGGCGGCGAGGTCGAGATGGGGGAGGGTCTCCACGCGCACGCCGCCGAGGGCGGCGATCGTCTCGCGGTTGGAGCGTTCGATCTCGCCTGGCGCGGCGGGCCAGGGAGTGAGGGCGACGAGGGCCACCTCGAGACCGGCGGCGCGGGCGGCTTCGACAGTCAGCAGGGTGTGGTTGATCGTGCCGAGGCCGGGCGAGGCGGCGACCGCCACCGGGTAGCCGAGATCAACCGCGAGATCGCGGACCAGATAGCCGGAAGAGAGGGGGACGAGGAGGCCGCCGACCCCCTCGCAGACGAGGATCTCGGCGCTCGCCGCGGCCGCGCGGGCCGCTTCGCGCAGCCGTGCCGGCTCGATCTCCTCGCCAGCCAGCGCCGCGGCGAGGTGGGGTGAGGCGGGCGGGCCATAGCGGTAGGGCGCGATCTCCTCGTCGCGCTGCGCCGAGCCGCTGGCCCGGCGCAGCAGTTCGTGGTCGGCCTCGGCCGCTTCCTCCAGGCCGGTGACGGCGGGCTTGAAGACGGCGACCCGGAGGCCTTCCGCGGCGAGGGTGCGGGCGATCGCCGCCGCGAGCACCGTCTTGCCGACCTCGGTGTCGGTTCCCGTTACGAATACCCCCAAGCCCCCCTGCCTTTTGTCACCCTCTGGGTGACAAAAGGCAGGGGGGTCTCCCGGGGTTCCGGGCACCGCTCAGGCCGCGATCGGCCGCGCCGTGAGCAGGCCGATCCCTCGCGCGGCGGCGCCGATCTCCCGGGCGGCCTGACGCAAGTCCGCCGGGTCGTGCGTCGACATCACGGTGAGGCGCAGCCGGCAGGAGCCCTCGGGCACGGTCGGCGGCCGGATTCCCTGGGCGAAGACACCGCGCTCCAGCGCCCGCTCGCAGAGCGCCATCGTCGGCTCCGCCTCGCCGATCTCGACCGGGACGATCTGGGTCGAGGAGCGCCCGGCCGCCAGCCCCTCCGCCGCCAGCTCCTGGCGCAGGACTGCGGCGTTCTCGCGCAGCCGCTCGACCGACGCCGGCTCGGCTTCCAGCAGCTCCAGGGCGGCGGCGGCGGCGCCGACGGCGGGCGGTGGCGGCGCGGTCGAGAAGATGAACGGCCGGGCGGTGTTGACGAGGAAGTCGATCGTCTCGGCCTCGGCGCAGACGTAGGCGCCGTAGGCGCCGAGCGCCTTGCCGAGCGTGCCGACGACGACGTCGACCTCGCCGCTGAGCCCGGCGGCGGCGACCGAGCCGCGTCCGCCCGGGCCGACCGCCCCGGTCGCGTGGGCCTCGTCGACCAGCAGGCGGCAGCCGTGCCGCCGCGCCAGCTCCAGCAGGTCTGCCAGCGGCGCCAGGTCGCCGTCCATCGAGAAGACGCCGTCGGTGACGATCAGCGAGCTGCGCCCGCCGGCCTCGCGCAGACCCCAGGCGAGGTGGTCGAGGTCGGCATGGCGGTAGACGAAGGTCTCGGCCCGCGAGAGACGGCAGCCGTCGACGATGCTGGCGTGGTTGAGCTGGTCGGAGAAGACGACCTCGCCGCGGTCGGCGAGGGCGGCGATCGTGCCGGTGTTGGCCAGGTAACCGGAGCCGAACAGCAGCGCCGCCTCGTAGCCCTTGAAGGCGGCCAGCCGCGACTCCAGCCGCCGGTGGGCATCCATGTTGCCGGAGATCAGGCGGGAGGCGCCGGCGCCGGCGCCCCAGCGCAGCGCCGCCTCGGCGGCGGCCTCGCGCACCCGCGGGTCGTCGGCGAGGCCGAGGTAGTTGTTCGAGCAGAGCAGCAGCACCTCGCGGCCGTCCAGAATCACCCGCGGGCCCTGCGCGCTCTCGACCAGGCGCAGCCGCCGGTACAGCCCCCGATCGCGGAGCTCCGCGAGCCGCTCCGCGAGGTCGGTCACGTCGCGCTCGGGTAGGAGGGCGCCCGCTTCGTCTTCTTCACGACCCTGAGCTGGGTCGAGGGGTCCCAGAAATTGGCCTCCACCTGGCTGTCCACCAGCTCCTCCATCGGCGTCGCCGGGCTCTCGCCGGCCAGCCAGCCGGAGCGGTTGTCGGGCCGCGGGTTGGCCCCGTTGTCGGGCTGGCGGGCGACGTTGAGGCCGAGCTCCTCGAACATCGCCCGGTCCTCGGCCGGCTCGGCGCCGAGCGTGGTCAGGAAGTTGCCCATCATCACCCCGTTGAGTCCGGCCCTGACCGCTAGCTGGTGCAGCTCGCCGAGGTTCTCGACCCGGCCGCCGCAGAGGCGGAAGAGGGCGCCGGGGATGATCAGGCGGAAGATCGCGATCCACTTCACGACCTCCCAGGGGTCCATCACCTCACGGTCGCCGAACTTCGTCCCCTGCTTGGGGATCAGCAGGTTGATCGGCACCGAGGTCGGGTTGATCTCGGAGAGCTCGAAGGCCATCTCGACCCGCTGGTGGGGCGTCTCGCCGAGGTTGAGGATGCCGCCGACGCAGGTCTCCAGTCCGGCCTCCTTGACCGCCTGGATCGTCCGCAGGCGGCCCTCGTAACGGACCGTGGTCGAGACCTCCGGGTAGTAGGAGCGGGCCGACTCGACGTTGTGGTGGACGCGCTGGATCCCGGCCTCCTTCAGCGCCTTGGCGCGCTCCGCCGACATGTGGCCGATCGAGGCGCAGCGCTTGAGGTTGGTCTGCTCGGCGACCAGCTCGGCGCCTTCGAGGATCTTCTGGAAGTCGCGTTTGGAGAGCCCCTGGCCCTGGGTGACCATGCAGAAGCGGTGGGCGCCCGCCGCCTCGGCCGCCTTCGCGTGCTCGAGGATCTGCTCCGGCTCCATCATCGCGTGCATCGGCGTGTCGGCCTCGGCGTAGCGCGACTGGGCGCAGAAGCCGCAGTCCTCGGCGCAGCCGCCCGACTTGGCGTTGACCAGCGAGCACATGTCGGTCGAGTCGCCGAAGTTCTCGATCCGCACCTGCCAGGCGCGCTCGACCAGGTCGGCGATCTCGTCGTGATCGGTCAGCTCGCCGTAGGCGAGGGCTTCGTCGAAGCTGATGAGCGGTGGCATGCGTGGCCCTTTCCGGGGGACGGATTGGGCGCAAGGTTAGGCCGCGTCCCGGACAAACGGGACCGCCTCGCCCTCCCTGCTTGGGGCATCTCCCAAACGCCGGCGAGGCGCCGCGGCAGTCGCTCGCGGTAGCGTCGGGCCGTGCGGCGAGAGAGGATTCGACGACGGCGCGGCCTGGTGGCGGCCACGATGATCGGCCTGGCGGCCGCTGCCTTCGCCTTCGGCGTCGCGCTCGGTGACGGCTCCTCGCCCCGGGAAGCCGGGCGCGAGCCGGCCAAGCCCGGGCTCGCCGAAACGCTGCCGCTCTCGCGGCTGGCCGGCGAGCGGATGGTGATCGGGCTGAGCGGGACCTCGATCCCGGCCGGGGTCGAGCGAACGATCCGCGCCGGCGACGTCGCCGGCGCGATCCTCTTCGCCGGCAACTTCCCGACCCGCGCCGCGGGCCGTCGGCTGATCTCCGGCCTGCAGGCGATCCGGCGGCCGCCCGGACTGCGGATGCCGCTGCTGATCATGGTCGACCAGGAGGGAGGGCAGGTGGTGCGGCTGAGCGGTGCGCCGAGCGCCTCGGCGGCTGAGATGGGCGCTCGCGGCGCCGCTTTCAGCCGCGAACAGGGGCGGCGCACGGCCGCCAACCTGCGCGACGTCGGCGTCAACGTCGATCTGGCGCCGGTGCTCGACGTCGCCCGCCCGGGCGGGGCGATCGTCGCCACCGAACGCGGCTTCGGCTCCAACGCCGTCCGGGTCGCGACCACCGCGGTCGCCTTCGGGGTGGCGCTGCAGCACGGCGGTATCGCCGCCACCGGCAAGCACTTCCCGGGCCTCGGCGCGGCGGTCGAGAACACCGATTTCGCGGTGCAGCGGATCCCGCTCTCCAGGCAGGAGCTGCGGCGGGTCGACGAGGCGCCCTACCGGCGCTTCGCGGAAATGGGCGGCGAGCTGGTGATGCTGAGCACCGCGATCTACCCCGCCTTCTCCTCCCGGCCGGCCGCCTTCTCGCGGGTGATCGCCACCGGCGAGCTGCGCCACCGGCTCGGCTTCGAAGGGGTGACGATCACCGACGCCCTGGAAACCGTCGCCGTGCGGGCCTTCGGCGGACCCGCCAAGGCCGGCGTGGCGGCCGCCGGCGCGGGCGCGGACCTGCTCCTGTTCACCAATCTGGCCGACGCCGAGCGCGCCCGCCGCGCCCTGGTCGGGGCGCTGCGCGAGGGGAGGCTCGACCGCGGCGAATTCGAGCGCGCCGCGCAGCGCGTGCTCGACCTACGCAGCTCATCCAAGGCTGACCTCCAGGATTAGAAGCCGAGGATGTCGAGGTCGGCGTCGTCGTCCCGGATCGTCACCGGGTCGAAGACGCGGACCCTGTCGCGACCGCCGTCCTTGGCCGCGTACATCGCCGTGTCGGCCTCCGAGAGCAGGCTGGAGAAGCTGAGCCGCGGGTCCTCGCCGAACATCGCCACCCCGACGCTGGCGGTGATCGGGCCGAGGCCGTCCTCGCCGGGCCGGTGGGCGCGGATCTCCTCGACGATCGCTTCGGCCACCACCCGCGCCTCGCCGCGGCTGCAGTTGGGCAGCACGACCGCGAACTCGTCGCCGCCCAGGCGCGCCAGCACGTCGCTCTCGCGGGTGCGGCGACGCAGCACCTCGGCCACCTCCTCGATCAGCCGGTCGCCCGCCTGGTGGCCGCGGGTGTCGTTGACCCGCTTGAACCGATCGAGGTCGATCATCAGCAGCGCCCCCGCGGTCCGGGAGCGCCGCCCGCGCGCCATCGCCGCCCGCAGCTCCTCCTCGAAGCGGCGCCGGTTCTTCAGCCCGGTCAGCGAGTCCTGGCTTGCTTCGCGCTGCAGCTCGCGCATCCGCTCGTCGCGGCTCCAGACCATGATCAGGGCGCCGAGCAGGGCGGCGACCGCGATCCCGATCCCGGCCAGCAGCAGCGGCAGCAGGATGTCGGGACGGTTGGGGTCGCGGACGACCAGCACCCAGGTGCGATTGGCGATGTGGATCTTGGCTCGGGCCGGATCTTCGAGCGCGGCGTCGGCGCCCATCACCGTCCCCTTGGCGAGCCGCAGCCGGAAGCTCGAGCTGCTCGGCAGGGCGCCGATCGCGGTCCGGGCGAGATCGCTGATGTGGAAGGCGCCGCCCGCGAAGCCGATCAACGCCGCCCGTCGTTGCGCGACCGTCGCCACCGGTGCGCCGTCGCGATACACCGGCCAGTAGACGTTGACTCCCAGGCCTCCGACCAGCAGGCGCAGAGGCCGGCTGGCGACGCCGGCGCCGCTGTCGCGCGCCTCCCAGAGATAGCGGGCCCGGGCGGGGTCGGAGGCGATGTCATAGCCGATCGGGCCCCCCTCGCCGAAGCGGCTTGCCGCGTAGGCGACCGGGTAGTAGACGGCCCGCCGGCGCTCGATCCGGATGCCGTTCGGGCCGCGTTTGAAGATCGGGGCGCCGGTGCGGGCTTCGAAAACCTTACGTTCGGAGCCGCGAACGCGCGGGATGAAGGCGGTGCCTTTGAGCACGCCCCGGTCGAGCAGCGGGCGCGCGACGTCCTCGAACTCGCGTTGGCTGAAGCGCCCCTCCGCCTGGTAGAAGGCGGCGGCGCTCGACAGCTGGCCGATCGAGAGCGAGGCGATCGCCTCGGCCTGCCGCGCCGCCAGCGCCGCCTCTTCCCGCTGCATGCGGTGGAAGCTCGACTCGTCGTTGGCGTGGACGACCAGCGCCGCCGCCACCGAGCCGGCGGCGATCACCAGCACCGCGGTCAGCCCGATCCAGAATCGCAGGCGCATCAGCCCGGCACCGCGGCCAGCGACTCCCAGAGGTAGAGCGAGGCGAGGCTGCGGTGCGGCCGCCATGGCTCGCCGATCTCGACCACCCGCTGCGGCGTCGGCATCTCCTCGAGGCCGTACTCGATCTGGATCGCTTTGCGGATCCCGAGGTCGCCGCCGGAGAGCACGTCGGGCCGTTCGAGGTGGAAGATCAGGAACATCTCGGCCGTCCAGCGGCCGAGCCCGCGGACGGCGACGATCTCCTCGATCGCCTCCTCGTCGGCGAGCTGGTCGAGGCGGTCGAGCTCGAGCTCGCCGCTCAGCGCGTGGGCCGCCAGGTCCCGCACGTATTCGACCTTGCGCCCGGAGAGCCCGGCGCCCCGCAGGTCCGCTTCGCTCGCCGCCAGCAGTTGCTCGGGGGAGGGGGTGGTGCCGGCGAAGAGCTCGAGCACCCGCAGGTAGATCGTCCGCGCCGCTTTGGTCGAGAGCTGCTGGCCGACGATCGCCCGCAGCAGGGCCCCGTAGGCGTCGGCCGGCCGCTCCTCTCGCCGCCGCCGCAGGCGCGTCGCCAGGTCGATCTTGCCGAGCCGCTCGATCAGCGCCGCCATCGTCGGGTCGGCGGCGGCGAGCGCCTGACGGGCGCGGGCGCTCACCGGCCCGTCCAGCGGGGCCGGCGCTTTTCGCCGAAGGCGCGAATCCCCTCGCGGAAGTCTTCGGAGGAGAAGCAGGACTCGCGCAGCGCGACCAGGCCTGCCTCCTGCTGCTCGGTCAGCAGCGGCGAGCTGTTCAGGAGGTCGATCGCCCGTTTGTTGCCGCGCATCGAGAGCGGTGCGTTGGCGGCGATCTCGGCCGCGAGCCGGACCGCCTCGGACTCCAGCCGCTCGTCGTCGACCACCTGGTTGACGAGGCCGAAGCGCTCGGCCCGCTCGGCGTCGAAGTTGCGGCCGGTGAGGAAGAGCTCCTTGGTCCGCGTCAGCCCCACGGTGTCGAGGAACTTGCGCAGCCCGGTGTGGCCGTAGATCAGGCCGAGCTTCGCCGGCGGCATCCCCAACTTTGCGCTGGCGGCGCAGATCCGCAGGTCGCAGGTGATCGCCAGCTCCAGGCCGCCGCCGAGGCAGTGGCCGTTGATTGCCGCCAGCACCGGCCAGGGATGCCCGGAGACGGCCTCCATCGCGGCGTGGAAGGGGTGGGCGACCAGCGCCTCGGCGTCGCGCTCGAAGGTCTCTTCGGGGATCGAGGCGATGTCGTAGCCGGCCGAGAAGACCGGCGGCGCGCCAGTGATCAGCACGCAGCGCGTAGCGATCCCGCGGTCGAGTCGGGGCAGGATCTCGGCGAGCGCGTCGAGGATCTCGTGGTCGAGCGCGTTGCGGCGGTCGGGGTTGGCGATGCGCAGGCGCGCGACCGCCTCGGCCGGCCGATCGAGGAGGAGCTTGCCCCCCGCGAGCCGCTCGTCCACCGCGCCGGCCCGCCTACTCCAGCACCACGAGGACGTCGCCTTCGCTGACCGACTGGCCCTCCTCGCAGCGAATCTCCTTCACGGTCCCGTCGTCTTCGGCCTCGACCGGGATCTCCATCTTCATCGACTCGAGGATGACGACGGTGTCGCCGTCGGCGATCTCCTCGCCGACCGCGACCTCGATTTTCCAGACGTTACCGGTGATGTGAGCCTCGATATCTGGCATGGGCCAGGACAATATCCGCGCGCGCGGTCCCCGTTTGCCAATAGCGTGCAGGAGGGACGACGCGATGGAGCAGGGCGAGGCGGCAGAGCGGCAGGAGTTGGCGGTGGTCGTCGCCGCTCACAACGAGGCCGACCTGATCGTCGCCACGGTGGCCGCCCTGCGGACCGCCTTCCCCGGCGCGGCGATCTGGGTCGCCGACGACGCCTCCGGCGACGGCACCGCGGAGGCCGCGATGGCGGCGGGCGCGCAGGTGGTCAGCCGCGGCCGCCCGCACGGCAAGGGCGCCAACGTCAGCGCCGCGGCCGAGGCGGCGCTGAGCGTCCGGCCGCCGCCGGCGCTGGTCCTGCTCTGCGACGGCGACCTCGGCTCCTCGGCGGCGCGGCTGGGCCGCCTGGTCGAGGCGGTCGAGGCCGGCGAGTGCGACCTCGCGGTCGCCGCCTTCGCCCGCCGGGTCGGCGGCGGCTTCGGCATCGCGCTCGGCTTCGCTCGCTGGGCGGTGCGCCGGCTCTGTGGCCTGGAGACGGCGGCGCCGATCTCCGGCCAGCGGGCGCTGCGGGTTGAGGCGCTGCGCGCCTGCCTGCCGTTCGCCGCCGGTTTCGGGATGGAGGTCGGGATGACCGTCGACGCGGTTCGAAGCGGCTACCGGGTCGGCGAGTACGAGCTCGAGCTCGAGCATCGTGCCAGCGGTCGCACCCTCGCCGGGTTCGTCCACCGGGCGATCCAGCTGCGGGATTTCCTCAGGGCTTTCCTCTCGCGCCGCTGACCCTACGCCACTGACCCTAACCGGACGGGGCGGAGGCGCGGTGGTCCCGCGCCCCGGCTCGATCGCCCACCCAGTCGAACGGGGCCAGTACCAGGCGTGCCAGGTCTGGCGCCAGCTCGGGGAGCGAGGCGCCGCGGCCGTGCGCTAGCTCACGCTGCAGCACGGTCCAGATCCCGGTCGGGATCGCCTCGAGGATCGGGCGCGGAGGCGGGTTGCCGAGCTCGCCGGGAGCGGCGCCTCGTTCGAGGAAGGCGGTGAAGCCGTCGAGGATCGCGTCGGCGCGATCGAGCGCCACCGGACCGGCGCTCGGCAGCTCGAAGAAGGCCATGCGGGCGAAGGGCTCGTTGGCGGCAATCTCCTCCAGCAGCGCCCGCAGGCCGGCGCCGATCGCCTCGGGGTGCTGACCCTCGGCGCCGAAGGCGGCGCCGCCGATCGCCAGCGCCTCGGCGACCAAGATCTCGAAGCTGGCGAGGAAGGCGTCGCGTTTGCTGTCGAAATGTTCGTAGAAGGTCTGGTTGGAGACCCCCGCCGCGCGGGAAATCGCCGGGATGCTGAGGGCCGAGTAGCCGCCGCCGATCACCACCGCCGCGGCGCCGCGGACGATGCGCTCGCGTTGGGTCAGGCTGGCCCGGCTGCGGGGGCTGTCCGGCGGCTCGTTCCAGCCGGGCTTCGTGGGGTCCTTGCGTGGTGGACGCAGGCTCGGCAGGTCGACCGGGCGTTCGGCGGCGGCGATCGCGCGGCTGGTTGTCTCGCCTTCGGGTCGCTGGTAGGAGAGCGCCCACTCGACGAGGAGCCCGACCAGCTCCGGCAGCCGCTCCGGGGTGCCGCGGCGGATGTTGCGGTAGACGGTGCCGCGGATCCCGGCCATGATCGCGATCACCGTCAGCGGCGAGACCGCGTGCGCCGGGTCGCTCTCGTCGAAGGTCCGCTTCAGCATCGCCTCGAAGGCGAGCGATGCCTGCTCGCGGTGCTCCACCCCGGGGGCTCCCAGGGTCAGCGACTCGACCGCGGCCAGCGAGGCAGCCGCCGGCTGCTCCACCGCCAGCCCCATGAACGTCGAGAGGCCCGCCGTCAGTCGCTCGCGCAGATCGCCGTCGACGTCATAGGCGTCCTCGACCTGGCGCTGGAGTCGCCGGACGATCTCGTCGAAGGTGGCCAGGAAGCAGTCCTGTTTGCTCTCGAAGTGCTGGTAGAAGGTGCTCTTGGAGACGCCGGCGATGGCGACCAGCTCGCGCAAGGTCGTCGCCGCGTAGCCGTCGCGGGCGACGGCCTCGACCATCGCTCCCTCCAGGCGCGCCTTCTGGTGCCTGGCGACCCGTTCCGGCGTCATCCCGCCGCTGCCGCCGCTGAGGCGAGGGAACAGGCGTTTCGTCGGCTGCGTACCCGCTTCAGTCGGCGCCATCCCGCTTCTCACGATAGCCAGATCGGGGGCTCGGATCCATCGATTCAGCTTGGCAGGGCCACGTACCGTCGTTGACACTCGCAGTACCGGCTCTTACAATCCGCGCCTGTACCAGCCTTGACAGAAACACCGATGTCTGTATAGGTTGGGCGGGTCCGTCGGGAAAGCGGACGCTGGATGACAACGACCGGGCCAGGGAACCGCGCCCTCCGTGCAGGTGGGGAGCGGAAACGGTCAGAGCAAGGAGACGAGACGTGAGACGCCATGCCCCTCGCGGGATGCCCCTTTCGGCCACGGCTGGGGCTGCCCTTTTGCTGCTGTCCCTGCTGATCTTCGCCGCTCTGGCTCCGCGCAGTGCCGCGGCCCCGCCGCCGCGCGGCTACGAGCTCGTCTCTCCGGCCGAAAAGGGGGGCGACCAGGTCCTCCAGGAACCGTCGATCTTCACGCCGATCTCCTCGCTGGACGGCGACAGCACCGCGTTCGGCGCCCTGGACGCCCTCGCCGGGGCGGACCCGGTCTCGAACGGAGTCTCCAACTTCTACCGCTCACATCGCACCGCGAGCGGCTGGACCACCGAACAGCTCGGGTCGCCGCTGAACCCGGTCTTCGCCCTCAACAGCCTCCTGGTGGCGGCGTTCACGCCTGACCTGACCGAGTACGTGCAGATCGGTCCCGCGACGCCCCAGCCGCTGGCCGCCGCCACCGACCACACGCTCAACATGTTTGTCAGAGACCCCTTCGGCTATCACCTGCTCACCCCCGGCAGCGTCGAAAACACCGAAGTGTTCGCCGAGGTCCAGGGCTTTTCGGAAGGCTTCGGCCACGTCGTCTTCCAGCGGCAGGAAGCGCTCAACGACGAGACCCCGCCCGGCGTCGGCCCGGTCCTCTACGACTGGGACGCGGCGAGCGAATCGATCAAGGCGGTGGGCCGGCTGCCCGATGAGTCGATCGCCCCCGGCTCGGTGGCGATCGCCAGCCCGCGCGAATTCTTCAACGACGCCACCCAGCGCTGGCACCCGGTGTCCGACGACGGCAGCCGGATCTTCTTCTACACGCCGCAGGAGGTACCCGGCCGCCAGCTCTACGTGCGGATCGACGGCGCCGCGACCAAGCAGGTCTCGGCTTCGCGGCGGACCCCGTCGGACCCGCTGGGCCCGCAGCCGCCGACCTTCCGGATCGCCACCGCCGACGGGTCCGCCGCCTTCTTCACCAGCGCCGAGAAGCTGACCGACGACGCGACGACCGGTCCCAACGACGAAGGGGCGGACCTCTACCGCTACGACGTCGCGACCGAGGCGCTGAGCGACCTCACGGTCGACGGGACCGATGCCGCCGGCGCCCAGGTCGAGGGAGTGCTCGGCGCCGCCGAAGACGGGTCGCGGGTCTACTTCGTCGCCAAGGGCGTGCTGGCCACCGGCGCCGATCCCGGCGCCGACAACCTCTACGTCTGGCGCGACGACGGCTCGCCGGCAGGCGAGATCAAGTTCATCGCCGGCGGCGTTCCGAACCCGAACTGGAGCCTGCAGCCCGCGTCGCCGTTCGGCGAACACGTCGTCGGCCGGGTGACGCCGGATGGATCTCACCTGCTCTTCGAGTCGCCGGCCGCGCTCACCGGCTACCCGAGCGAAGGCCACTACGAGGTCTACCTCTACACGGCGGCGACGGAAGCGCTGGCCTGCGCCAGCTGCAACCCGAGCGGCGCTCCCGCGACCGCCGACGCGCTGGCGATCGGCACGGCCGACCGGGTGAGCATGGCGCGGACGTTGAGCGAGGACGGCGCGCGGGCGTTCTTCTCGACCAGCGAAGCGCTGGTCCCAGGCGACACCAACGGGGTCCTGGACGCCTACGAATACGATGCCGGGAGCGGCGAGGTGGCGCTGATCTCCTCCGGCAAGGACCCCCAGCCGTCTCGCTTCTCGGACGCCAGCCCCGACGGCCGGGATGCCTTCTTCGTCACCGCCGACCGTCTTGTCGGGATCGACCGTGACGAAGCCTACGACGGCTACGACGCGCGAATCGGCGGCGGGATCGCCGCGCAGAACCCGCCGCCGGCCCCGGCGCCCTGCGGGGAATCGACCTGCCGCGGCCCCGGCGCCGCTGTCCCGGGCGTGAGCCCTCCGGCCAGCTCGACCCTGAACGGTCCGCCCAGCCCGAAGCCGAAGCGCAGGAAGCACCACCGCAGAAAGCACCATCACCAGCCAAAGAAGCAGGCCAATGACAACCGGCACGGCCACCGTTAGGCGAAGCGTGGGAAGAGGAGAGATGACGATGATGAGATTCGCGACCGCTCTCGTTGCCGCCTGCGCGCTGCTCGGGCTGGTGGCAAACGGCGCCAGCGCGGCCTTCGGGATCAAAGCGTTCGATGGAGAAGTGACGGTCGAAGGCGGCGGCCCGGCCGAACAGGCCGGCAGCCATCTCTTCGAAGCGAGCACGACGATCGAATTCAACGAAACGACCAGCAACGGGCTGCCGGTGCCGGACGGCAGCCTCAAGGACGTCGAAACGCAGCTGCCGGCCGGTCTGGTGGGCAGCCCCAAGGCGACGCCGAGGTGCAGCCTGAGCGCCTTCCAGGAAGGCAGCAATCCGCTCGAACTGGGTAACTGCCCCGACAGCTCCGCGGTGGGGACGAGCATCCTGCAGACGCCGCTCGGCCCGTTCACCGCTCCGGTCTACAACCTGGTCCCGGCAGCGGGCCAGCCGGCCCGCTTCGGGTTCCACATCCTCAGCGCCAGCATCTTCCTCAACGCCTCGGTGCGGACCGGCGAGGACTACGGGTTGACGATCGGGATCCCAAACGCCTCGCAGGGGCTGTCGGTGCTCGGGACGACCCTGCACCTCTGGGGCGTGCCGGCGAACCCGATCCATGACGCCGAACGCGGAAAGTGCATGACCTTGGCCGGGCCGAGCGGCGCGCAATGCCCGAGCGACGCCGACGAACTCCCCTTCCTCACCAACCCGACCTCGTGCACCGGGCCGGTGTTGACCAAGCTCGCGGTCAACTCGTGGCAGGAACCGAGCCGGTTCTCCCACGCGAGCTTCCTCAGCCACAGGCCGGGCGGCGAACCGGTCGGGGCCAGCGGCTGCGCGGACCTGCCGTTCGAACCGTCGCTGGAAGTCGCGGTGCGCCCCGGCACCGCCGCCTCGCCCTCCGCGCTGGACGTGAAGGTCCACCTGCCCCAGCACGAAGGCCTGAACGAACTGGCGACCGCCCACCTGCGCAGGGCGGTAGTCAGGCTGCCGCAGGGCGTGACGGTCAACGCCGCCGCGGCAAACGGCCTCGCCAGTTGCTCCGCGGCCCAGATCGGGGTCAAAAGCGCGAACCGCGCCAGCTGCCCGGACGCCGCGAAGATCGGCACGACGGAAGTCGTCTCGCCGGTGCTCGACGACCCGCTGCGGGGAAGCGTCTACCTGGCCAAGCAGGCCGAAAACCCGTTTGGCAGCCTGCTCGCCGTCTACCTGGTGGCGGAAGCCGACGGGGTGCTGCTGAAGCTGCCGGGCAAGATCGACACCGATCCGGCGACCGGCCAGGTCACGGCGACGTTCGACGAAAACCCGCAGCTGCCGTTCAGCGACCTCGAGCTGAGCTTCTTCGGAGGCGACGGCGCCGCCCTCAGCGCTCCCAGCGCCTGCGGCACCTACTCGGCCACCGGCACCTTCACCCCCTGGTCGGGGACCGCGCCGGTGAGCGACGCGGACTCCTTCACGATCGCCAGGGGACCGAACGGCGGACCCTGCCCGAACGGCGGCTTCGCCCCCAAGCTCAGCGCCGGCACGACCAAACCGACCGCCGGCAGCTACAGCCCGCTCGCGCTCAGCCTCAGCCGCGAGGACGGGACTCAGGCGCTCACCGGCCTCGACCTGAAGCTGCCGCGGGGCCTGCTGGCCAAGCTCGCGGGCATTCCCTACTGCCCCGACGCGACGCTGGCTACCCTGCCGAGCGCCGCGGGCTCCGGAGCGGGCCAGCTCGCCAGCCCGAGCTGCCCGGCGGCGAGCCGGGTCGGCGCCGTCGCGGTCGCCGCCGGCACCGGTCCGGCCCCGGTCTTCGTCGACACCGGCAGGGCCTACCTCGCCGGCCCCTACAAGGGCGCGCCGCTCAGCCTGGCGCTGGTCGTCCCGGCTATCGCCGGGCCGTTCGACCTCGGCAACGTGCTCGTGCGGGCGGCGCTCGAGGTCGATCCTGAAACCGCCCAGGTGGAGGCGGTCAGCGATCCGATCCCGACGATCCTCGCCGGGATCCCGCTCAATCTCCGCCAGATTCGCGTCAGCGTCGATCGCGACGGGTTCACCGTCAACCCGACCAGCTGCGATCCCAGCTCGGTCAGCGGCACCGCCGCCGGCGCGGGGGGCGGCACGGCCCCCGTCAGCGATCGCTTCCAGGTCGGCTCCTGCGCCAGCCTGAGGCTGGCGCCGAGGCTCGCCCTCAGCGTCAAGGGGGCGAGCAGGCGCGGCGGCTTCCCGCGGCTGCGGGCGGTGCTGACCGCGAAACCCGGGCAGGCCAACCTGCGCCGCGTCTCGGTCGCCCTGCCGCACTCGGAGTTCCTCGCCCAGAGCCACATCCGGACCGTTTGCACGCGGGTCCAGTTCGCGGCGAAAGCCTGTCCGGCCGGATCGATCTACGGCTTCGCCAAGGCCGTCAGCCCGCTGCTCGACGAGCCGCTGCGCGGCCCGGTGTACCTGCGCAGCTCCAGCCACAAGCTGCCCGACCTGGTGGCGGCGCTGCACGGCCAGATCGACATCGACCTGGTCGGCCGCATCGACAGCGTCAAGGGCGGCCTGCGGGATACCTTCGAGGCGATCCCGGATGCGCCGGTGACCAGGTTCGAACTGGCGATGAAGGGTGGCAGGAAGAGCTTGCTGGAAAACAGCCGCGATCTCTGCGCCGCCGGCAGCGGCCGGGCGACGGTGGAGATCGACGGCCAGAACGGCAAGACCGCCGACCAGCGGCCGATCCTCGCCGCTGGCTGCGGAAAGAAGGGCTAGCTCCCCCTCCAAGGAGCGGGCTCTCCCGCCCACGCGAGATCACGGACGGCATAGCCTGCCGTCCGTGATCCTCGCGATCGACCAGGGCACCACCGGCAGCACCTGCCTCGTCTTCGACCGCGAGGGGCGGATCGCCGGCCGCGCCTACTCGGAGTTCGGCCAGCACTTCCCGCGGCCCGGCTGGGTCGAGCACGACGCGAACGAGATCTGGAGGGTGACGCGACGGGTTGCCGCCGAGGCGATCGGCGCGGCGGGGATCGAGGGCGCGGATCTGGAGGCGATCGGGATCGCCAACCAGCGCGAGACGGTCGTCGCCTGGGACCCGCGGACGGGCGAGCCGGTGCACCGGGCGCTGGTCTGGCAGGACCGTCGCACCGCCGCGCGTTGCGAGGAGCTGCGCGCCGCCGGCCACGAGGCCCTGGTGCGCGAGCGGACCGGGTTGACGATCGACCCCTACTTCTCGGGGACGAAGATCGAGTGGCTGCGGGCCAACGTCGAGGCGGCGCGCTCGGCGGTCTTCGGGACGATCGACTCCTGGCTGCTGTTCAAGCTGACCGGCCGCCACGTCACCGACTACTCGAACGCCTCGCGGACGATGCTCTTCGACCTCCGCCGGCTCGCCTGGGACGAGGAGCTATGCGCGCTGCTCGGGGTCGACCCGGGCCGGCTGCCGGAGGCCCTGCCCTCGGCGCACGTCTACGGCACGACCTCCGAGTTCGGCGGCCAGGTGCCGGTGGCGGGGATCGCCGGCGACCAGCAGGCGGCGCTGTTCGGCCAGGCCTGCCTGCGCCCGGGGATGGCGAAGAACACCTACGGCACCGGCAGCTTCGTCCTCCTCAACACCGGCCCGGAGCCGCCGCGGGCGCCCGAGGGACTGCTCGCCACTGTCGCCTGGGGCCTTGGCGAGGAGGTCGCCTACGCCCTCGAGGCCTCGATCTTCGTCACCGGCGCCGCCGTGCAGTGGCTTCGCGACGGCCTCGGGATCATCGGGGACGCGGCGGAGAGCGAGGCGCTCGCGGCCTCGCTGGAGGCCAACGACGGGGTCTATTTCGTGCCGGCGCTGACCGGCCTCGGCTCCCCTCATTGGGACCCCCACGCTCGCGGCACGATCGTCGGCCTGACCCGGGGCAGCGGCCGCGCCCACCTGGCGCGGGCGGCGTTGGAGGCGATCGCCTACCAGACGGTCGAGGCGGTGCGAGCCCAGGAGGCGGCGAGCGGCGAGCGGCTGGAGCTGCTGAAGGCCGACGGCGGCGCGGTCGCCAACCGCTGGCTGATGCAGTTCCAGGCCGACGTCCTCGGCGCGCCGGTGATCGTCCCCGAGGTGGCGGAGACGACGGCGCTCGGCGCCGCCTACCTGGCCGGGATCGCCAGCGGCGCCTGGAGCCGCGAGCAGGTCGAGTCGCGCTGGCGCGAGGCGGCCCGCTACGAGCCGCGGATCGGGGAGGCCGAGCGCGAGGCGCTGCTGGCCGAGTGGCGCCGCGCGGTCGAGCGCTCGCGCGGCTGGGCGTAACCGCCGCGCGCGGGCTGGGTAGGCACAACCAGGCGCGTCGGATCAGCCCTTCCGTCATGGACGAGATGAAGCCACAGGTCTACAAGGACTCGCGCCCGGCGGAGTACTTCAGCCAGTTCCACTTCGCGGCGCGCAAGAAGATCGGCTGGACCTACAACTTCGCCCGCCTGATCGTCAGCCTGCCGACCGTCCTGATCTACCGGGTGGGGGCAACCGGGTTGAAGAACGTGCCGCTGCGCGGGCCGGTGATCCTCGCCCCCAACCACTTCAGCCAGATGGATCACTTCTTCGTCGGCGTCTACCTGCGGCGGAGGATCTGCTTCATGGCCAAGTCGCAGCTCTTCGGGCCGCCGGTTCTCACCTACATCTACAAGCACGGCGGCGCCTTCCCGATCCGCCGCGGCCACCACGACGAGGCGGCGATCGAGACCGCGAGGGCGATCCTCGGCCGCGGCGACACGCTGCTGATCTACGCCGAGGGCGGCCGCTCGCGCTCCGGCGAGCTCGGCGAGCCGAAACCGGGGGTCGGCCGGATCGCGCTGGAAACGGGGGCGCCGGTGGTGC
>DATAEW010000035.1:0-1880 GCA_036257815.1 Solirubrobacterales bacterium | reverse complement strand
ATCCTCTTCCTCGACGAGCCGACCACCGGACTCGACATCCAGAGCCGCACGGCGCTCTGGGACGAGGTCGCGCGCCTCGCCGCGAACGACGGAGTCACGGTCTTCCTCACCACCCAGTACCTCGAGGAGGCGGACGCACTCGCGGACCGCGTCGGCATCATCGACCACGGCCGGATCGTCGCGGAGGGGACGCCGACGGCCCTGAAGGCGGAGATCGGCTCCCCGACCGTCGAGGCGATCCCGAAGGACCCCGCGCAGCGGGACGCCGTCGCCGAGGTGCTGCATCGCTTTGGCGAGCCGGCAAGGGCCGCCCCCAAGGGAGCGTCGGCGCGCCTCCCCGGCGGCGACGCGGAGCTCGCGAACGTGGTGCGAGCGCTCGACGAAGCGGGGCTGGCGATCGAGCAGCTGGAGCTGCACGCTCCCTCCCTCGACGACGTCTTCCTCGCCAAGACGGGCCGCTCGCTCGAGGGGGCGGGAGCGGACACCGGTGAAAGCCAAGCGATCTCCGCCGAGCCGGACCGGGTGCCGGCTTGAGCTCGGGCACGGCGACCCAGGTCGGGCAGCTCGCGCGGCGCTCCGTCCTCCGGACCCTGCGCCAGCCGGCCCAGGTGGTCCCGGCCCTGATCTTCCCGCTCTTCCTGCTGGCGGTGAACTCGGGCGGGCTGGCGGACGCGACCAAGCTCCCAGGCTTCCCCGCAGACTCCTACCTCACCTTCGCGCTCGCGATTCCCTTCATGCAGGGTGCGCTCTTCTCGGTCTTGAACGCCGGCACCGACCTCGCCCGCGACGTGGAGACGGGCTTCCTCAACAGGCTGGCCCTCACCCCGCTGCGCGGCACCGCGCTTCTCACCGGCCTGCTCGCCGGCGTTGCCGTCCTCGGCGTTTTGCAGGCGGCGACCTACCTTACCGTCGGGTTGATCGCCGGCGCTGACCTCGCCGCCGGAGCAGGCGGAGTCTTCGTGATCTTCGCGCTCTCGATCCTTTTCACCGTCGGCTTCGGCGCGCTCGGCCTCTTCGTCGCACTTCGAACCGGGTCGGGCGAGGCGGTGCAGGGAATGTTTCCGGTCTTCTTCGTCTTCCTCTTCCTCTCCTCGATGGCGCTGCCGCGCAACCTGATCCAGACCGACTGGTTCCGCGAGATCGCCACCTACAACCCCGTCTCCTACCTGATCGAGGCCGTGCGCTCGCTGCTCGTCACCGGCTGGGACGCAGAGGCCCTCGCCCTCGGCTTCGGGATCGCACTGGCGATCGCCGTTGCCGGGATGACGCTGGCGACCCTGGCGCTCCGCACCAGGCTGGTGCGGACATGAGCCGCAGCGGGTTCAGGGCGACGGCGTCCGCGGTGGCCTGGCGCAGCGTCCACAACTTCCTCCACAACCCCGCCCTCTTCCTGCCGGCGCTGATCTTCCCGCTCTTCTTCTTCACCGCCTTCGCCGGCGGGCTCTCGACGATCAGCAGGGTCCCGAACTTCGACTTCCCGACCGGCTACACGGCCTTCCAGTTCGTCTTCGTGCTGCTCCAGTCAGCCGCCTTCGGCGGCGTCTTCACCGGCTTCGGCATGGCCCGCGATTTCGAGACCGGGATCGGCCGCCGCTTTCTGCTCGCCGCCGGCAACCGCAGCGGCATCGTCGCCGGCTACGCCATCGCCGCCCTCGCGCGGGCGCTGATCACCTGGACCGTGCTCGTCACCGTGGCCCTAATCGCCGGCATGCAGATCGACGGCAGCGGGGTCGACCTCGTCGGCCTCTTCGGGCTGGCGGTGATCGTCAACGCGGCGGCGACCATGTGGTCGGCGGGAATCGCGTTGCGGGTGCGCTCGATCCAGGGCGGGCCGCTGATGCAGCTGCCGGTCTTCCTGATCCTCTTCCTCGCCCCGGTCT
>DATAEW010000005.1:0-34117 GCA_036257815.1 Solirubrobacterales bacterium | reverse complement strand
CGCCCGCCCGACCGCGGCGCCCCAAACTCCCCAATCGCCCCCCGAGTCCCGTGCGGCCCCCGAACGGGGAAGACGTTGCGGAAATAGGAGACGCCGCCGCCCCGTCCAAAGCTCTCGACCGAGACATGCCCGCCGAAGCCGCTCGCGGACGCAACGGGGGCGAGGACCGTCCCAGCGAGCAACAGGACGGCGACGAGAGCCCCGATCCCGATAGGGGTGAAGCGTCTTGTACTTTTTGCGCCCCGAGCTTCGGGCGAAAGCCCTACCACGTCCCTCCGCAAAAAGTTAAGCGGAACCCCTATCGGGATCGGGGCCCACCACACCTCAGTGGTGCTCGATCACCCGGTCGACGATCGAGTACCCCCGCGCCTCCTCGGCGCTCATGAAGTAGTCCCGCTCGGTGTCTTTGGTCACCTTCTCGAACGGCTGGCCGGTGTGCTTGGCGATGATCTCGTCGAGCCGGCGGCGGACGTCGATGATCTCTTTGGCGTGGATCTCGATGTCGGTGGCCTGGCCCTGGAAGCCGGCCGAGACCTGGTGGATGAGGATCTTCGAGTTCGGCAGCGCCATCCGCTTGCCCTCGGCGCCGCCGCAGAGCAGCAGCGCGCCCATGCTCATCGCCACGCCGACGCAGATCGTCTGCACGTCGGGCTTGATGAACTGCATCGTGTCGTAGATCGCCAGCCCGGCGTAAACCGAGCCGCCGGGCGAGTTGATGTAGAGGCTGACGTCCTTGTCGGGGTCCTCGGACTCCAGGTGCAGCAGCTGGGCGACGATCAGGTTGGCGATGTCGTCGGTGACCGGCGTGCCGAGGAAGACGATCCGCTCGCCGAGCAGCCGCGAGTAGATGTCGAAGGCGCGCTCGCCGCGCGAGGTCTGCTCGACCACCATCGGGACCAGGGGGCTCATGTTCCGCACTCTATAGAAGGCGTCCGGCGTGCTCGGGCGACCCGCCGGGCTCAATCATCGCCGGGAGTCCAGAGTTTGCCGGCCGCCTCTTTCTCCTTCTCCGGCGTCCAGATCTTCTCCCGCGCCTCCGCCTGCTCGAGGGGGATCGGCCGCGCCGCCTCGGCGACCAGCTCAATCGCCTTGCGGGCGCGGATGTCTTCGCGGATCATCGCCTCGCGGCCGTTCTTGCGC
This sequence comes from Solirubrobacterales bacterium, assembly GCA_036257815.1. Lineage (GTDB taxonomy): Bacteria > Actinomycetota > Thermoleophilia > Solirubrobacterales > 70-9 > VAYN01. The sequence continues at coordinate 32,977 of DATAEW010000005.1, read as the reverse complement.
AGCCGCTCCAGCAGCTTCTCGGGGGTGGTCCGCTCGTGTTCGGCGCTGTGCGCGAGCGCCTCGACCATCTCCTCGTCGGAGACCTCGATCGCCTCGGCCTCGGCGATCGCGCTCACCACCGCCTCGCGTTCCAGCTCCCGGGCGGCGTCCGGCTTCGATTCCTCGATCAGCTCCTCGCGCGTTTTCCCCTGCATCTGCAGGAAGGCGGCCGGGTCCATGCCACGACCGGCGAGCTGGCGTTCCAGGCGCTCCATCCGTTCGCTCGCCCGCGCGGTGACGAGGCCGGCCGGGACCTCAACCGTGGCGGCGTCCACCGCCGCGTCGACGGCGGCGACGCGGAAGTCTTCCTCGGCCCGGCTGCCGAGCGCCTGGCCGACTTTCTCGCGGATGTCGGCCCGCAGCTCCTCCAGGGTGTCGAACTCCGATGCGTCCGAGGCGAAGTCGTCATCGAGCTCGGGAAGGATTTTCTCCCGCACCTCCTTGACCTTCACCTCGAAGACCGCGTCCCGCCCCGCCAGGTGCTCGGCCTGGTAGTCGTCGGGAAAGGTGACCTCGACCTGGCGCTCCTCCCCCGACGCGGCGCCGGCGAGCTGCTCCTCGAACCCCTCGATCAGCTGCCCGGAGCCGAGCGAGAGCAGGTAGTCCTCGGCCTTGCCCCCCTCGAATGCCTTGCCGTCGAGCAGGCCCTCGAAGTCGATCAGCAGCGAGTCGCCCTCGGCCGCCGGCCGCTCGACCGGCTCCAACTTGGCGAAGCCCTCGCGGATCCGCTCCACCTCGCGGTCGACGAGGTCGTCGGGAACCTCGGTCTCGGCGCGGCCGACCTCGAGGCCCTTGTACTCGCCGAGCTGCGCCCGCGGCCGCACGCCGACCTCGAACTTGAACTCAAGGGCCTCCTCCTCGCTCTCCGGCGTCGAGACCATCTCGATCCTGGGATCGCCGATCGGCGTGATCCCGGAGTCGAGCAGCGCCCGTTCGTACCACTCCGGCAGCGCCTCGCGGATCGCCTCCTCCAGCACCGAGGCGAAGCCGAGCCGCTGGATGATCAGCGAAGGCGGCGCCTTGCCCTTGCGGAAGCCGGGCATCCGCAGTTCCCGGGCCATCGCCCGGGCGGCCCGCGAGGCGGCCTTCTGGACGTCGTCGGCGGGCACCTCGACGGCGACCGAGGCGCGCGACTCCGGCAGCTCTTCGACGGTGGTCTTCATCGACGCGTGACCCTAGAGGATCGCGGCAGGCCGCCTCCCTTCTGACCTTCCGGGGTGGCAGTCATTTGGGACGCCGAGCGTCCCAAATGACTGCCACCACCTTTTTGGCGGCGAAATCAGGAAACGGCGCGAAACGGGCGTCAGCGGCGGGCCATCGTGCGCAGCGCGGCCGCGAAGTCGATCGCGAAGGAGATCCCGCGGCCCAGCGGGCCGGTGACCAGCCAGGCGCGCGCCCTATCGAGCGGTGACACGGACCTCCCCCCGCGCCGCGTCGCCCGCGCCCCGCGCCGTCTCCCCCGCCGTCGGCGCTGCGGCGAGGATCTGCTCCTCCAGCCGCCGAGCCTGCCCCGCGGCGACCGCCCGCTGGGCCCGCTTCTCGTCGAGCTCGACCCCGCGCTCGAAGGCGAGGTCGAGCAGGCGCTGCTTCTCGCTTCCCTCGCGCGCCGCCTGGAAGAAGAACCAGGCCAGCAGGCCGAGCCCGAGGAAGGTCCCCTCGACCATCATGATCACCCCGGCGACGCTCTGGTCGGCGATCGGCGAGAGGCGCCATTCGCGCTCGCCCTTGCCGTAGATCGTGTAGAGGACGGCGTCCGACCACATCAGGACGTTGCCGAGCACCGCGCCGGCGAAGCGGACCGCGATCACGTAGACGACCTTCCAGCCGGCGGTGAACCACTGCGGGGCCGGCAGCGGCCCGAAGATCGGCATCCACATCAGGCAGCCGAAGAAGACGAAGGTGGCGTGCTCGAGCGCGTGCACCGGGGCGCCCCCGTAGGCGGCGTCGTAGAGCGCCGGGACGTGCCAGAAATAGAAGTTCGCGATCCACAGCGGGAAGGCGACGAGCGGGTGAGCGAGGAAGCGCAGGCGGTCGAAGACTCCGATCGCGAGGATCGGCTGCAGCAGCGGTCCGGTCAGGCCCAGCACCAGCAGCAGCGAGGCCAGGTCGCCGATCATCAGGTGCTCGACCATGTGGGCGATCACCAGCTGCTCCGCCGCGTCGGAGATCGGCGTCACCAGGGCGGCGGCGATCGTCAGCAGCCCGGCGGCGAAGCAGACCTGCCGCCACAGCGGCACCGGCCGGCCCCGCGCCGCCAGGGTCGCCGCCCGCTTCGCGTACAGGCCGGCGGCGATCAGCATCGGCAGCAGCTCGACCGCACCCCAAAGGGCGTCCAGGTGGGCCAGCGGCAGGGTCACGCAAATCAGCGTAGCGACGCCTTTCGCCGCCGCGGCGGCCGCGGGCGCTGCTAGCTTGGCCGGGGCCGTGAGCACCGTCGACGATCGCTTTCCGCCAATCGGCAGCTACGGCTTCCTCTCCGACTGCCACACCGCCGCGCTCGTCTCCTTCGCCGGCAACATCGAGTGGCTCTGCGTGCCGCGCTTCGACTCGCCGAGCGCCTTCGCCGCCCTGCTCGACCGCGACGCCGGCCGCTGGTCGCTGCGCCCGCGCGGCATCGTCGTCCCGATCAGCCGCCGCTACAAGCCGGGGACGCTGGTGATCGAGACCACCTGGGTCACCGACACCGGCTGGCTGGTCGTCCACGACGCGCTGACGATCGCCGAATGGACCCCCGCCGACGGCAAGGGCAGCCGGCCCGAGACCGCGCACGAGTCCGACCGCTCGCTGCTGCGCACCCTGACCTGCATCGACGGCGAGGTGGAGATCGAGATGGAGTGCCTGCCGCGCTTCGCCTACGGCCTGCGGGAGGCGCGGTGGAGCGGCGGCGAGATGGGCGAAGCGGTCGCCGGCGGCGAGGACGGCACCGAGCTGGTGCTGACCAGCGACATGGAGCTGGCGATCGCCGGCGGCGCCGCCAGCGGGCGGCTGCAGCTGCGCGAGAACGAGACCGGCTTCTGCGCGATCACCTGGGGCGGCGGCCTCGGCGGCCCGCGCAGCGCCCCCGAGGCGCTGGAGCGGCTCGACTCCACGGAAGAGTTCTGGCGCGACTGGCTGCGCGACGGCGACTTCCCCGACCACCCGTGGCGCATCCACCTGCAACGCTCGGCGCTGGTCCTCAAGGGCCTCACCTACACGCCGACCGGAGCGATCCTCGCCGCGCCGACGACCTCGCTGCCGGAGACCCCGGGCGGCGAACGCAACTGGGACTACCGCTTCAGCTGGATCCGCGACTCCACCTTCAGCCTCTGGGCGTTGCACACGCTCGGCTTCGACCAGGAGGCGCGCGACTTCATGCGCTTCATCGTCGACGTCTGCAGGAACCACCCCGACCTGCAGATCATGTACGGGATCGGCCATGAGCGGGAGCTCGAGGAGCGGGTGCTCGACCACCTGAGCGGGTACGGCGGCGCGAAGCCGGTGCGGATCGGCAACGGCGCCTACGACCAGCGCCAGAACGACGTCTGGGGGGCCCTGCTCGACTCCGTCTACCTGCACGAAAAAGCCCTGCGGGGATCGGGCACGCCGGCCGACCGCAACCTGATCCGCTACCAGGTCGAGGCGGCGATCGCCGCCTGGCCGCACCCCGACCAGGGGATCTGGGAGTCGCGGGGCGAGCCCCAGCACTACGTCTCCTCGAAGCTGATGATCTGGGTCGCCGTCGACCGCGGCGCCCGCCTGGCCCGCAGCTTCGGCGTCGAGCAGCAGGCCGCGGAGTGGGAGGCGAAGGCGGAGGAGATCCGCCTGGAGATCCTCGAGCGCGGGGTCCGCGACGGGGTCTTCCGCCAGCACTACGACACCGACGCGCTCGACGCCTCGCTGCTGCTGATCCCGCTGCTGCGCTTCCTGCCCCCCGACGACCCGCGGATCCAGGCCACCGTCGACGCGATCGCCGCCGAGCTGACCGAAAGCGGCCTCGTCCTCCGCTACAAGGTGCAGGAGACCGACGACGGGCTGCGGGGCAAGGAGGGCACCTTCCTGATCTGCTCCTTCTGGCTGGTCTCGGCGCTCTCGGAGATCGGCGAGCGCAAGCGGGCGCGCAAACTCTGCGCCCGGCTGCTCGAGCAGGCCGGCTGGCTGGACCTCTTCGCCGAGGAGCTGGAGGCCGAATCGGGCCAGCACCTCGGTAACTTCCCGCAGGCCTTCACCCACCTGGCGCTGATCAATGCGGTCTCCCACGTGATCGCCGACGAGCAGCGTGAGGACGGCGGTACGACCGCGGTATTCAGCGAGATGGGCGGGGTCCGCGAGGGCGCCTGACGGAGCCCTCCGCGAGGGTCTGCAGACAAAACGTTTCGTTTGCTCTATATTGCCGAGCGAGATGACGAGTCTCGACCGCTCTGACGACAACGACCTGCTGGTCGCCTTGCGCCACCCCCTGCGGCGGCGAATCCTGCGGGAGATGGCCGGCGTGGAGTCGATCAGCCCGCGCCAGCTCTCGGCGATTCTCGACCAGCCGCTCAGCAACGTCAGCTATCACGTCCGCGTGCTCGCCGACTGCGCCGCCGTCTCCCTGGTCGATACCGCACCCTCGAACGGGTCGGTGGAGCACTTCTATTGCTCTTCGATCGAAGAGTCGTGGGCGCGCCAGGTGCTCGGCCTCGACGGCGGCGAGGAGGACAACGGGGAGAGACCGGACGACCAGGCGGCTTAGCGCCACGGAGGAACCATGGGGGAACAGGTAGACAGGGCGACCACGGAGGCACAGGACGCCGCCATCGAGGCCGCCGTGCTGGCGCACCTGCTGGCGATTCACCCGACCCAGCTGACGGCCGCCGAGCTGGCCCGCGAGGTCGCCGGTCCGGAGGCCGACTTCGCGGCCCGCGACGCGATCGAGCGGGCGGCCCGCGACCTCGCCGGAGTCGGCCTCCTGCACCGCAACGGCGACCTCTTGACACCGAGCCGGGCCGCCCTGCGCTGCGCCGAGCTGCTGGACCGCTAGTGTCCTGAGTCGTAAGTTGGGTGCCACATCCGGCGAGTGGATCGGCGTCTGTGGCAAGGACGCAGGATGCAGCCTTTGCCGGTTGGCAAAGGCAAATCCGAGGACGCCGCCACGGACGGTGAGACGCCGCCGGGGTGGTGCGGAACTTACGACTCAGGACACTAGAGGCTTGATGCGGGTTAGGCGGGTGCGCGGGGGCGTCGCAGGCCGAGCTGGGCGCCGCACGCGGACGAAGCGGGTAGCGGTTGCTACCCGCGAGGCCGTGGGTGGCGATCCAGCGACGGCATGCGGCGTCATCCGCGTGCGTGGATAACCCGCATCAACCCTCTAGGACACTAGGAACCGACCAGCAGGCAGCGGAACCGCGGCTCGAGTCGTGACTCGAGCTCCCGCGCGGCACGCGCCGCCTCCTCGTCATCCCCGCCGGCGACCAGGATCACCTCGCTGGCGGCAAAGCCGCCGACCGCGTCCTCGACCGCCTGCACCAGGTCCTCGTCGCCGACCCGAGCGTCAGCCGCGACCCCGACCTTGGCCAGCGAGGCGACCGTGATCACCAGGTTGCGCTGCGCCCGTCGCCGCGCCTCCTCGACGTCGGAGGCCCAGCGATCGAGGAAGCCGATCCGGGCCGGCGCGAGGATCAGCACCTCGGCGGCGTCCCCCTCCCCGGCCCGCGCGTCCCTGGCGATCTCGGCCAGCGCCGCCGCGTCCTCGACCGGCCGGCCGACCACCACCAGCAGCCTGGTGACGCCGTCCACCGGTGGCTCTCCGATCGCTCCCCGCGGCCGCTGCCGGGCCGCGTAGACGACCAATGCCACGGCAACCAGGGCGCCGACGCTGACCCCGACCCCCGGTCCGCCGGCGGCGAAGCCGGCGACGATCGGGACGGCGATCGCGATGACGACCAGCGGCAGCTTCCAGGGAGCCACCCGCTAAGGGTGCCATGCGCGACCGCCCTCCCCTTCCCAGGCCCTCACGTTCCCTTGGTGATGGCCGCCGGAGTGACCCGCTCCTGCATCGTTGCGATCCGCATGACCCACCTCCCCTCGCTCCCTGGTCTGCGCCGCCCGTTCGTTGCGACTGCGGCCATTATTAGTTTAATTCTTTATATCAATCAAGGGCAAAAAACTAAAAAATAGAAAAAAGTCAGCAATAAACGGGAAAATCGTCAGTGCTGTGATTTTCCTGAACATGGAGCTGTAAAGTTCCGGTTATCGGCCGCCACCCTTGACAACGAGCGAAGGAAAGCGTCTTGCCGAAAACGAAGAAGAAAAAGGACGGCGTCGAACAGATCGTCGCTAAAGCGTTTGCGCATCCCCTGCGTGTACAGATCCTGATCATTTTGAACGAAAGGGTCGCCAGCCCGAATCTGCTCGCGCAGGAGCTCAATCAGAGCCTCAACCTGGTCGCCTACCACGTGCGCGTGCTGGAGAAATACGACTGCATCGAGCTGGTCGACACGAAGCAGCGTCGCGGTGCCACCGAGCACTTCTACCGGGCGACCCGCCGTCAGTTCCTGACCGACAGCGAATGGGCCCGGATGCCGGAGAGCCTGCGCCCCGGACTCTCCAGCGCGATGCTCAAATCGGTCTTCGACGACCTCGAGGATGCGATGGCGAACGGCACGCTCGACGAGATGGAGGATCGCCATCTCAGCCGCACGCCGATGGTCGTCGACAAGCAGGGCTGGGCCGACACCGTGAGCCTGCTCAGCGAGACCCTCGATCGCCTGCTGGAGATCCAGACCGAAGCCTCCGACCGCCTCGCCCGCGGAGACGAGAAGAGCATGCTCGCCAAGGTGATGATGATGCACTTCAAGTCGCCCGACCCCGAGGCCGAGAAGAGCGGCTCGGAAGCCGAGCTCGAGGCGACCGCGTCCAGCTAGGACGCCGGCGACGGGGCGGCGGCGCTCAGCTCCTGAGCGGCGCCGCCGCCTCCGGCGTCGCGACGAGGAAGGAGAAGCTCTCCTCGAGGTACAGGTGGACCTCGTCCTCGTCGTGGCGGTCGTAGCCGATCGAGAGGTCCTGACCCGACTCGAAGAGGAAGTCGCCGCCGCGGAGGCTGAGCACGACGCCGCCCCGCAGCCCCGGCGCCCAGACGATCGGACCGTCGAGGATCTCCGCCAGGTGGTCGAACAGCGGGTAGCCGCCGTGCTCGGCGGTCTCGATCGCTCGCGTGTGCTCGTCGGGGCCGAGGGCAAGACCGTAGGGCCCGCCGATCCCCCGCTCGCGCAGCTCCTGGACGGCGCTGGCGACGCAGCGCGGGTATTCCTCGGCGCTCGAGCCGAGCTGCCGCGAGGCCAGCGAGGAAGCCTCGGCGATCCCGGCGATCCCGGCCGCCTCCCAGCCGTGGAAGACGGCGACGTTCTCGGCGACGGCGATCCGCCGCGCGGCCTCGTCCAGCGCCTCCAGGTCGGCGTCGACGGCGCCGCGGTCGGCGTCGCGCAGCCCCTCGCGCGGGATCGCGAAATCGACCCGCAGCTCGCCCAGCGGCAGCACCCGGCGGCGGCGGGCCACGATGCCGGTCGCCTCGGTCGGCGCGGCGATTGCCTCAGCCCGTCCGAGGTTGGTCGCCGAGCTCTCCCAACCGTGCGGCCCGGAGAAGTCGACGAGGCGGCGCGCGGCGAGCTGGCCCCGCAGGCGCCCACGCGCCTCCTGGTCGAGCAGCTCCCAGCCGGCGTCGGAGATCGGCGCCTGGCCGCGCAGCAGATGGTTCATCGTCCCGTCCCCCGCAGGCTGCCGATGCCGAGCGAGCCCTCGCTCGCCGCCGCCGCGGGCAGCGGCGCCTCGCCGCCATCCTCCTCACCGGACTCGGCCTCCGCCCGCTCGCCGCGGGCGACGATATCGCCCTCCTGGAAGAGCACACCCGCGGCGATCTCCCGCCAGAGGGGCGTGCGCCGCAACAGGAACTCGAGGTCCATCGCGAAGTGCTTGAACTCCTCGCCCTGGGCGTCTTCCATGATCGCCCGGGCTTCGGGGTCCGGCTCGACGGCGAGCCGCTGCTGGTACCAGCCGATCGCCTGCGACTCCTCTTCCAGCGAGGCGCAGAGGCGGACGAAGGTCCGGGCCTCCGCCGGCAGCTCCTGCGGCGGCTCGTGGTACTGGTCGAAACCCATCGACGGCACGCTACCCCGCGGCGCCGGGCGAAAACGCCAGAAAGGGATGGTTGAGCAAGCCGATTTCGGGGAAAGGGGCTGGGGGGAAGAGAGGCAAGCCGTGGCCGCCGAATACGCCGAGCAGACCGACCAGATAGAGACCGAGGTCCGATCCCGACTCGACCGCCTGCCGTGGTCGCGTTTCCGCCGGATGGTCGTGATCGGCCTCGGGACGGTCTGGATCCCCGACGGCCTGGGGGCCCGGGCCGATTTGCGGCGGCGCTGCGCCAGGCGGTCGCCGAGGGGCGGGTCAAGCGGCTGCCCCGGGGGCCAGCTCGCTCCCACCGGCGAGCGCCACCGAGTGGACCCGGAGGTGACGGGCGGGGTGTCTCGCTAAGGTGATCGACGGCGTCGCGAGTGGAAGAGCACATCTGCCGTCCCCGACCCCGGGCGACGGGCTGGCCGGCGAGACCGAGCTCTGGCGACGCCTGCGCAAGCAGGGCGACCGGGCGGCGCGCGAGGAGCTGGTGCGCCGCTACCTGCCCTTCGCGAAGAATCTGGCGCTGCGCTATCGCGGCGCCAGCGAGTCCTTCGACGACCTGCTGCAAGTCGCCAACCTCGGCCTGGTCAACGCGATCGACCGCTTCGAGCCCGAGCGCGGAACGCCGTTCGCCGCCTTCGCCTCGCCGACCATCCTCGGCGAACTCAAGCGCCACTTCCGCGACCGCGTCTGGACGGTGCGGGTGCCGCGCGGCCTGCACGACCGGATGGCCGAGGTCGACAAAGCGACCGCGGCGCTGACCGTCGAATTGCAGCGCTCGCCCTCGGTCGGCGAGATCGCCGAGAAGCTCGACCTCGACCCGATCGACGTGCTCGAGGTGCTGGAGGCCAACCACAACCGGCGCCCGCTCTCCCTCGACCGGCCAGTCGGCGGCGAAGACGACGAGTCGCCGGCCTCGGAGTGGGTCGGCGACGAGGATGAAGGATTCGAGCTGGTTGACGACAAGCTCGCACTGGAGGGGGTCCTGCCTCACCTCGACGAGCGCGAGCGGCTGATCCTGCGGTTGCGCTTCGTCGAGGACATGACCCAGTCGCAGATCGCCGAGCGGATCGGCCACTCGCAGATGCACGTCTCGCGGATCCTCCGCCGCACCCTGGACCGGATCCGCGAGGAGGTGGCCGAACAGAGCGCCGCCGCCGAGGGCGACCCTGAGCGTTAGAGGCACGAGTTGGGTCAGCCCGGGCGCCGGGCCTCGCGGGCCGAGCTGGGTGTCAGCCGGTGAGCGCGTCGATGCCGACGACCAGGTAGTCGCCGTCCTCGCCGTTCTCGACCCGCAGCTCGTCGGCCAACGCCTCCAGGGTGCCCTGTTGTTCGGGCAGGACGAGGCTCTCGCGCAGGCGCTCGCCGCCGCCGCCGGCCATCGGCCCGACCCGCAGCTCCACCCCGCTCGGCCGGTCGGCGATCGTCACCCGGACGTGCCCGTCGGTGAATCCCCGCGGGGCGGCGGCGGAGATCGCGTCGCTGAGCAGCATCGCGTCGGAGATCCGGTCGACCGTGATCTGGTGGCGGACGGCGAGCGCGCCAAGCGCGCGGCTGAGAATCGAACCGATCAGCTCCGGCGGGCTGACCTTCAGCTCGGTCGCCTCCTGGCGGATCGGCGCCGCGCTGGCCGCCCGGTCGCGCTCCTCGGTCTCGTCGCGGGCCCGCAACGGCAGGTGCATGCGGATCTCGGTGCCGCGGCCGACCCCACCCTTGATCTCGAAGCTGCTGGAAAGGGCGGCGATCAGGGTGAGGCCGATCCGCAGGCTCGGGCGCTCGACGTCGGGCCGGGGCTGGATCCCCAGGCCGTAGTCGCGGACCACGACCGTGAGGCCGTCGACCTCGGGTTCCGCTTCCACCTCGAGCAGCCCGGGATCCTCGTCCGGATAGGCGTGGACGACGACGTTCATGCAGGCCTCGGTGACCACGGTCTTCAGGTCGGCGATGCCGGGTTCGTCCATCCCCAGTTGCTCGGCAAGGCCGGCGAGGGCGTGGCGGACGACTGCGACGTTCCCAGCCCGGCCCGGAAGAGACATCAGAATGCCCGATCGATCGTCCGCAGTGGAGTTCACGTGTATAGCCAGTCCCGAAGCCGAAAGCGCGGCCGTCTCGGCGGCGAGCATAGCCATTGGAGCCGCCGCTCCCCTGCTACCCCTGGCCCCTCCCGGCAAACCGTCGCCTGGGCCTGCTTCGCCAGGCGACGCCTGCGGTAGCATCGCGCCGTGAGTCCGGCCCCCTTCGAGGCGATCGCCTCCGAGCTAGACGATGGCGTGCGCGTGATCGCCGTGCGCGGCGAGCTCGACCTCAGCACCGCCCCCGAGCTGGAAGGGCCGCTCGAAGAGGCGACCGCGACCGGCGACGCGACCGTGCTCATCGACCTCACCGAGTGCGAGTTCATCGACTCCACCGGGATCGCGCTGATCGTCCGCGCCTGGCAGCGCCTCGACCGCGCCGCCGAAGGCGAGGGCCGGGGGCGGGTCGTGATCTGCAGCGGCAACGAGCAGGTGCGGCGGGTCCTGGAGATCACCGGCCTGGAGCTCTCGATCCCGATTCACGAGAAGCGCGAGGCGGCGCTGGCCGCCCTGCGCGGCTGAGCGCCGCCCGAGCGCCGGTCCGGCCCGTCGCGGCCGCGGAGTTGCAGGTGCATACCCGGCTGCGGGGCTGGGTAGCCGATCCCCGTGCCCGATCCGCCGCCCCGTCGCCGCCGCCTGCCGCGCGAGCTGTTCGAGACGCGAAGCCATGCCTGGCATTCGCTGGGCCTGGGCGAGGAGCTGGCGCCGCGCTTCTCCCGCAAGGCGCTGGTCGGGCTGCTGGCGGCGCTGCTGATTCTGGCGGCGACGCTGGTCGTCTACCACCAGCGCCGCCAGATCGCCCCGGGCTACGGCCAGTGGATCCGGATCGCGACGGTGGCGATCCTGATCGTCGTCGGCGCGGCCGCGACGCACTGGCTGGCGCGCGGCGTCTCGCCGCGCCTGTACCGGCGGCTCGATCCGGCGACCGCCGGCACGCTCGGCTTCGGCATCCGCCTCGCCGCCCTTGCCGCGATCGTCATCCTGGCGCTGCGGATCGCCGGCGTCACCGCCTCGACGCTGGCGGTCGGCGGCGCCTTCACCGCCGTCCTTCTCGGCCTCGCGGCCCAGCAGGCGCTGAGCGGCATCTTCGCCGGCATCGTCCTGCAGAGCACGCGGCCGTTCCGGGTTGGCGAACGGGTCCGTCTGGTCGGCGGCATGCTGGCCGGCTCGCTGGAGGGCACCGTCTCCTCGCTCGGGCTCTTCTACACGACGCTGAGCCAGGGCGCCGACCGGTTGATGGTTCCCAACAGCGTCCTCCTGCAGTTGACCGTGGTGCCGCTGCGCGAGCCCGACAAGGTCGACATCCGCGCCCGCTTCCCCTCTGACGCCAGCCCGCGGCGGGTCGAGCAGCGGCTGCTGCGGACGGTCACCGTGCCGACCCGCTACCGCCCCAGCGTCTCCCTCGAGGAGATCGATCCCGAGAACGTGATCCTCCGCATCACCGCCACCCCGCTGCGCGCCGAGGACGGCTCGCAGCTGGCCGAGGAGGTCCTGGAAGCGCTGCGCGACGGCAGCCTGCGCGACGGCGAGGCGGACAGGTCGGCGGCCTGACGCGGTGCGCCCCGCATCGGTGCCTCATCGGCACCCGGTGCAGGGCGCACCGCTGAACCGGTCGAGCGCTAGCCGAAGTAGGCGATCATGATTCCCATCGCGTCGTCGATCGGTGGGTGGCCTTCCGGCACGTTGTAGATCGTGTGCAAGCGCAACGTCTGGCCTTTGGTCACCGTCGCGATCGGGTTGCCCGTGCAGACGCTCATCGACGAGACGTGTTTGCGCCCATCCGGCGTTTCGTAGCCGGGCCCGCCGTAGCCGGCGACCGAGTTGCAGAGCAGGGCTTCCCCGGCGCTCATGTTGGTGAGTTCGTCGTTGACGCCGTGGTCGTGGATGTGACCGGCCGCGGCGATCAGTTTGCCGCCGATGGTCGCTTTCCAGTCGTAGTGCGTGTCGCTCAACCCGACCGGCACCGAGATGTAGGAGTTGAGCGTGCACTGGGCCTGATCCAGCCAGACTGGCCGCAGGGCGGCACGGCTGGTCGCGTCGCTGCCCGTCGCGTACTTCCAGGTCATCCGGATTTTCACCGTTTTCGACGTGGTTTCCCAGTTCATCAGGTCGTAAACCATGTTCCAGGTCTCGCTGCTGTTGATCTTGTAGCCATAGGGCAGCGAGGTGAGATCCACCGCGGTGCGCTCGTCGCCGGAGGCGAAGAAGCGTTCGCCCAGAAGTCCCGGCCCGGTGTTGGGGCAGGTGACGTCGGACTTGCCGCTCGACTGGGCGGCAAACATCGCATGGTGGAGCATCGGCCCCTGGCTCACCGTCGCCCGGCTCCCGTCGGTGTAGACGAGGTCAGGGGTGATGCCGATGATCGTGCAGCCGGTGCACGGCTTGGCGATGTTGGTGACGATCACGTTTTCGAGATGACCCATGTGTTCGTGATCGTGCGGATCGCCGTTGCCGGCCGGAATCGTGTAAGGGCCGTAATCGATCGTTTTCGTGGTGATCGTGGCGTTGGCGGTCGCCGGAACGGCTAGCACCGCGATCGCGCACGCAAGCAGCGCCAAGCGCTTTACATGCATGTGAATCTCCCCTCTGGAGCTGGAACGAGAAGCCCTCCCGCAAGGGCTACTTAGTAGTCAGAGACGCTAGAGCAAGATCGTCCGGGCTGTCAAGTGACACCCCGAGCCAGCCAGGCCTCACTTCAGCTGAAGATGAGGATCAGCAGGTTGATCAGCAGGGCCGTCGGGGTGCCGACCAGGGAGAGGGTGCGGAAGAACACGGCGAAGCCGCCGCGGTAGCGGACACTCTCGAACAGGGTCAGGCCGACGACGTGGGCCATGTTGATCAGCGCGGTGAAGATCGCGATGCCGATCGCGACGGCGTCCCAGCCGGTCGGGTTCTGGGAGGAGGTTGCCGCCGCGGCGAGGACGATGACGACGATCGTGCCGACGATCCCGGCGAGGATGCCGGCGAAGTCGGCCGGCGAGAGCCCGGGCAGGTAGGCCGAGCCGACCTCGCGCTCTTCCGCGCTGGCGGTTCCCGCCGGCGCCCGCTCGACCTGCACCACGTGGTCGGGCGGGCCGCCGCCGTCACCCGCCTGGACGACGACCATGCGCAGCGGCGGGGACAGCGATTCCTGGGCCCGTTCGAAGAGCCCGTCCTCGAACCAGCGGGCCTGCTCGTCGGTGTGCTCGAAGATCAGCACCTCGTCGACCGGCTGGTCGCGCAGCGCGTCCTCGGCCGCGAGCACCGGATCGGGGTCTCCGATCGAGCCCCAGGCGTCGATGCCGTCGCCGCGCAGCGCGCTCAACGTCGTCTCGAGGATCTCCTCCGCGTGCTTGACAGGGCCGTCGACGTCGCCCATCAGGTGGTGGAAGGCGTTCTCCTCAACCGCCGGCACGACCACCCGCACCTCGACCGCCTCGCCGTCCGCGCAGCGGCGGATCTCCTCGATCGGCTCGCCCACCTGAACCGGATCGGTGACCACCGCCAGGACCCTGTGCGAGCCGGGAGTCATCGTCAGTCCTCCGGGATCGCCTCGTCGGGCTCCCCGCGCTCGACGCTCTCCGGCTCCTCGGGCGGCGGCGCGAGGCGGCCCGGGAAACGGTGCTGGTCGCCGTGGGCGGCGATGTCCTCGAGCGCCTCCTCGGCCAGCTCGAAACCCTCGGCCTCCCCCTCCCCGGCCTCGGCCAGGGGCTCGAAGGCAGGGTCATCGCTGACCGCCGGCACGTTGCCCCCGATGCCGGCGGCTTCGGCGGCCGCGGCGTCGGCCTCTTCGGCGACGATCCCCTCCTCGGCGGGCTCGACGATCCGCTCGTCCTGGTCGCGTTTGCCCCGCGGCTCCCTCATGCCCGTCCGATCCCCGGCGTTCCGTGCCGGTGGCCGTGCGCTCCCTCGACACGGCCGCCGAGCACCGCGGCGCAGCCGCCGAGCACCCCGACGAGCAGGGCGCAGAGGCCCCAGACCGCGCCGGAGTCGCCGATCCCCAGCGCCGAGTCCAGCGACCAGGAGCCGGCGCCGACCGCGGCCACGGCGAAGGCGGCGGCGATCAGCACCGCGTTGTACTCGAAGCCCTGGTCGGTGTTCCAGACGCCGTTGCGCGCGTGGACGGTGCCGAACAGCTTCTGAGCGCCGTGGCCCATGAACAGCAACCCGACGACGACCCTCAACACCAGCAGCCCCAGGCTCATGGCCGGTCCTCCAGCGGCGCGTCGCTCGGCTCGTTGACGCCGCGAGCCGCGCCCCGAGCCGGCGGGCGGCGGACCTCGTCGGCGCGCGGCCGCAGGCTGACGATCGCGAGGAAGACCAGGAAGCCGATCACCGCGAACACCAGCGCGAAGATCGGCGACCAGGCGACGGCGATCAGCCCCAGGAGGATGATCGCGACGAGTGGGATCAAGTACATGTGAGCCGGTTACCCCTGCTCGCGAGCGAACAAACTGGCCAACCGGGCGCCGCTGGCGCCAACCGCCGTCTTCGCTCAACCACTCGCCCCCGCGACCGCCCGCTGCAGTTCGCCCTTGTTCATGCTCGAGCGGCCTTCGATGCCGAGCTTCTTGGCGTCGTTGTAGAGCTGTTCGCGGGTGCGGCCGCCGGGGCCTTTGCCCGACTGCCTGCCGCCACGGCTGGAGGCCGAGCGGCCGCGGGTCGAGCTGCGCGAGGAGCTGCGCGATTCCCCCGAGCGCGCCTTTTCCTTGTTGACGGCGCGAGCGGCGATTTCCTCGGCCCGTTCGGTCGAGCGGCCGGATTCCTTCTCGCTCTTTTTGATGTGTTTGTACTGGCGCTCGCGTTTGCTGCCTTCCTTGACTCCGCGCGGTGGCATCGGTCCTCCTTTGCTGGTCGTGCTTCAGGCGGGGGCTCAGGCTGCCGCCGTCCCCGCCCGCTGGCCCTCGTGGACGCCCTCGGCGAACTCCTCGACGAGCTTCGAGCAGAAGGCCTGCAGGTCGTCTGGCTTGCGGCTCGAGACGAGACCCTGGTCGACGTGGACCTCCTCGTCGACCCAGTTGGCGCCGGCGTTGCGCAGGTCGGCCCGCAGGCTCGGCCAGGAGGTCAGGGTGCGTCCCCTGGCCACCCCGGCGTCGATCAGCGTCCACGGCCCGTGGCAGATCACGCCGACCGGCTTGCCCGCCTCGAAAAAGCCGCGCACGAAGGCGGTCGCCTCCTCTTTGCTGCGCAGCTGGTCGGGATTGGCGACGCCGCCGGGAAGCACCAGCGCGTCGTATTCCTCGGCCCTGGCCTCGCCCACCGGCCTGTCGGCGCTGAAGGTATCGCCCTTGTCGAGGTGGTTGAAGGCCTGGATCTCGCCCGCTTCGGGGGCCAGCAGCTCGGCCGTCGCCCCGGCGTCCCGCACCGCCTCGAGGGGCTCGGTCAACTCGACCTGCTCGACGCCCTCGTTGGCCATCAGGAAGGCGACTTTCTTGCCCTGCAGCTCGTCTGCCATCGCTGTCCTCCTTCTCTCTTCGCTCGCGGTTCCGATACCCGTCGCCCCTGCCAGCAAACTGCGGGACGGGACGGGCCCACTCAGGCGACCAGGTCGAGGACGGCCCGCTCGACCCTTGCCCGCGAGCGCGGCGTGACCTCGCCGGTTCGCGGCAGCGCGGCGGCGATCGTCGCGTGGGCGCTCCCGATTCAGGAGCGCCACCTCGCAGACGTCAGGAGCTGCTGATTGAAGCTGGCTGGCGAAGAGGATCCGAGCGCTTGAGCTCCGATCGCTCCCGCGGCGGCGCCCCTCGCTCACCGGGGCGTCGCCAGCCGAGCTCGAAGGTCAACGGCACGCTGACCCGCTCCCGCGTCAGGCAACGCGGGCAGGCACGCCACGAGGAGGCGACCCGGGTCGAGTAGCCACTTCCACAGTTCTCGCAGCGGAACATCGTTCCCGCCTCCCAACTTCAGCTACGCGGTTCGTCCAACTCCTCCCGGCGCTTCTATACCCAATGTACTAGGGCCTCAAACTCCCTCCGACGGGTAGCCACCGTTCATGCGCGAAGTCCGGATCGGTTGCTCGGGCTGGAGCTACGGGGATTGGCGCGGCGTGCTCTACCCCGCCGGGCTGGGGACCCCGCGCTGGCTGGCGCGCTACGCCGAGGTGTTCGAGACCGTCGAGGTCAACGCGACCTTCTACCGACTGGTAAAGGCGGAGACGGTGCGCAACTGGGCCGAGCAGGTCCCCGACGGCTTCCTCTTCGCGGTCAAGGCGAGCCGTTACCTGACCCACATGCGGCGCCTGCGCGGAATCGAGGCCGGTATCGAGCGGTTCTGGGAGCCGCTGGCGCCGCTGCGCGAGGCCGGCAAGCTGGGCCCCGTGCTCTGGCAGCTTCCCGAGCGCTTCGAGCGCGACGAGGAGACGCTCGCCGCCGCCCTGAAGCTGCTGCCCGAGGCGCGCCACTGCTTCGAGTTCCGCCACCCGAGCTGGTTCGACTCCACGGTCTACGAGCTGCTGGAGCGCCATGGCGCCAGCCTGGCGCTCGGCCACGACGCTCGGCGGCCGTTGCCGGAGGCCTCGCCAGCGGGCCCGATCGCCTACCTGCGCCTGCATTACGGGGAGCGCGGCCACGGCGGCAACTACTCCCGGCGCGAGCTGGAGACGTGGCGCCGCCGGATCGCCGCCTGGCGCGCGGAGCGCCCGGTCTTCGCCTATCTCAACAACGACTGGCAGGGCTTCGCCGTCCGCAACGCCCGCACCCTGCGCGCCGGGCTCTCCTGAATCGTTTGGGAGCCCCCGCGGCGCGGGTAGCCGCAGAGTCCGAAGCCAGCGAGAAAGAGGAGAGACGATGAAGGCCCTGACCTTCCACGGGAAACGCGATGTCCGCGTCGAGGAGGTGCCGGACCCCGCGATCGAGGAGCCGACCGACGCGATCGTCCGCATCACCTCGAGCGCGATCTGCGGCTCCGACCTCCACCTCTACGAGGTGCTGGGGATGTTCATCGACGAGGGCGACGTCCTCGGCCACGAGCCGATGGGGATCGTCGAGGAGGTGGGGCCCGAGGTGCGGCGGCTGCAGCCCGGCGACCGCGTCGTCGTCCCCTTCAACATCTCCTGCGGGCACTGCTGGATGTGCGAGCGGCAGCTCTACGCGCAGTGCGAGACGACCCAGGTCCGGGAGGAGGAAAAAGGCGCCGCCCTGTTCGGCTACACGAGGCTCTACGGCCACGTGCCCGGCGGCCAGGCCGAGTTCCTGCGGGTCCCCCAGGCCCAGTTCGGGCCGGTCAAGGTTCCCGAGGGCTCGCCGGACGAGCGCTACCTGTTCCTCTCCGACGTCCTCCCCACCGCCTGGCAGGCGGTCGAGTACGCGGCGATCCCCGAGGGCGGCAGCGTCGTCGTCTACGGGCTCGGCCCGATCGGGCAGATGTGCGCGCGGATCGCCCGCCACCGGGGAGCCGAAACGGTGATCGGGGTCGACCTGGTGCCGGAGCGGTTGCAGATGGCGCAGCGGCATGGGATCGAGACCCTCGACTCGCGGGACTTCGAGAACGGCGATCTCGCCGGTGCGATCCGCGAGCAGACCGATGGCCGCGGCCCCGACGGAGTGATCGACGCGGTCGGGATGGAGGCCCACGGCGCGCCGGGAGCGGAGATGGCGCAGAAGCTGACCGGCCTGCTGCCCGACTCGCTGGCCGCCAAGGCGGTGGAAAAGGCGGCGGTCGACCGGATGGCGGTGCTGCTGCGGGCGATCGACACCGTGCGGCGCGGCGGCACGATCTCGATCTCCGGTGTCTACGGCGGTCAGCTCGACCCGTTGCCGATGATGCAGCTCTTCGACAAGGGCGTGCAGGTGCGGATGGGTCAGGCGCACGTGCGGCGCTGGACCGATCGGATCCTGCCGCTGCTCGCCGAGGAGGCCGGCGACCCGCTCGGCGTCGACGACCTGACCACCCATCGGGTGCCGCTGGAGCAGGCGCCGCGCGCCTACGAGATGTTCCAGAAGAAGGAGGACGGGGCGATCAAGGTCGTGCTGAAGCCCTGAGGCGGACGACGCTGCCGGCCTCGGCGGCGGAGCGGATCTGGACCAGGTCGCAGGTCTGGTTGACGATCCACAGCCCGCGGCCCCCGAGCTGATCGGCCTCCGGGCGCACGCGACCGACCAGCGGATCGGAGAAGAGGCCCCGGTCACGCACCTCGCAGACCAGGCCGGACGGCTCGCGCCAGATCCGCAGGATGCCATCGCCGCCGCCATGGCGGATGCTGTTGGTGGCCAGCTCGTTGGTGGCGAGGACGACATCCTCGGTCCGCCGTGAGGAAAGCGGGACCGCCGCCGCGAACTCGGCGACGACCTGCCGCACCCGCGAGAGCCCAGCGGCGTCGAAGGGAAGCTCGGCCGGCGTTTCGGCCGGCGGCTCCAACCCCCCGGCGAAGACCTGCCGGGTGCTCAGGGCGGGTCCGTAGGGGCCGCTGCAGGCGACCTCGGCACCCTCGCGCAGGAAGGGGTGGTTGCGCGCCGCGCGGTCGAGGACCGCGTCTCCCAGTTCGGTGTTGTACGGGCACATCAGCGTCCACCGCGGCGCGCCGGCGAAGGCCAGGTTGAGCAGCGCCTCGTGGCGCTCGCACTCTTCCAGCTCGGCCTGGCTGCGTCCCGCCCAGATCGGCTCGCCGATCCCCCGCGCGCCGACGCCTTCGCGCTCCGCCGCCTCGAGGAAGTGGCGCCAGGCGGGGATGATCCGGGCCGGGTTGCGGCCCAGCTCCTCCATCTTCGCGAAGCTCAGGCGCTCTCCGGCAAGCGGGCCAAGCGCGTCTTCCAGCGGCAACCGGCTGGCCCGCGGGACGGCGACCCGAATCGCCTCGCCCGCCTCCAGGCCGGCTTCGACGAAGGGCAGGGCCCCGGCCAGGAGCTCATCCGTGTTGGAGTAGAAGAGCGCCTCGTGCCGCACGCCGGTCTCCGTGTCGCCGTGCCAATACATCCGCTTCCGATACCCGCGCGGGATGGCGGAAAACCTTCGCCGGGGCCGCTCTGGCGCTCGCTGGCCCAAAGGCGTAGCTTTGACCGGGTGGGGAACTCCTCCGAATCGGAGCTATGGCACTACCTGCGCAGCCAGCGTGACCTGGCGACGCGGCTGATCGACGCCGACACCCTGGACGAGGTCGCCCCCGGCTTCCTGGCGACCGTGGGGGAGCTGCTGCGCTGGGAGGCCGGCGCCCTCTGGGAGGTCGACCGGGAGGCGCCGCGGCTGCGCTTCGTCAGCGGCTGGAGCACTCCCGAGATCGACGCCGAGCCGCTCTGGACCGCAAGCCGGGAGGCGCCGTTCGAGCGCGGTGCCGGGATGCCTGGCCGGGCCTGGGCCAGCGGCGAGATCGTCCGCCTGACCGACCACGGCGAAGCGGCGCCGCACCCGCGCCGCGCCCCGGCCGAAGCGCTCGGCTTCACGGCGGCGCTGGCGATCCCGATCCCGGTCGGACCGCCGGATGAGGTGCTGGCGGTGGCCGAGTTCCATACCCGCTCCTTCGACCTGAGCTCGGCGCCGCTGATCGCCCTGCTGACCGGGTTCGCCGACCAGCTGGCCAGCTTCATCACCCGCAGCCGCGACCGCGCCGAGGCCGAGCGCGTGCGCCAGCACCTGGCCGAGGTCGTGCGCGGCACCGGTGACGCGGTGATGAGCAAGGACCTGCGCGGCGTCGTCACCTCCTGGAACCGCGCGGCGGAGCGGCTGTACGGCTACAGCGCCGAGGAAGCGATCGGCCGCCACATCTCGTTCCTCGTCCCCCCGGACCACAAGAACGAGGAGATGGAGATCCTCGCCCGGGTGGTCGCCGGCGAGCGGCTCGAAACCTACGAGACCGAACGGATCCGCGCCGACGGCGCCCGGATCTCCGTCTCGCTGACCGTCTCCCAGATCAGGAGCCCGCTGCACGGCGTCATCGGCGCCTCGGTCGTCGCCCGCGACATCACCGCCGAGACCCGGCGCCGTCGCGCCCAGGAGTTCCTCGTCGCCGCCAGCCGGCTGCTCGATACCTCGCTGGACCCGGCGGAGACCGCGCGCACGATCGTCGCCACCGCGGTGCCGGAACTGGCCGAGCTGTGCGTGATGGACTTCGTCCGCGAGGATGGCAGCCTCGGCGACAGCGTCGTCGCCGGCGCCGACCCGGAGGCCGCGGCACGCCTGGAGGCAATCCGCCGCGAAAAGCCACTCGACCCCGGCGGCGAGCATCCGGTGGCCCAGGTGCTGCGCGAGGGACGACCGATGATCTGGCGCGACCTGACCGCCCCTGACGTGGTCGAGAAGGTCGCCCAGAACGAGAAACACCGGCAGCTGATGGAAGACGCCGGTTACAACTCGGCCGCCGTCGTCGCCCTGGTCGCCCGCGGCCGCACCCTCGGCGCGCTCTCCTTCCTGCACGCCCGCAGCGACCTGCGCTACGACCCCGACGACCTCGACTTCCTCGCCGAGCTCGGCGACCGGGCGGCGATGGCGCTCGACAACGCCCGCCTCTACAGCGAGCGCGACCGGATCGCCAAGAACCTGCAGCGCGGCCTGCGGCCGCCGCGCCCGGCCGAGGTGCCGGGCCTCGACATCTCCGTCGTCTTCGAGGCGGCCGGCGAGGGGATCGAGATCGGCGGCGATCTCTACGACGTGCTGCCGACCGAGGACGGCTGCTGGATCCTGATCGGCGACGTCGCCGGCAAGGGCACCGCCGCGGCCGGAGTCTCGGTCGCCGTCCGCCACTCGGTGCGCGGTTTGGCGCGCGAGATCGACGAGCCGGAGGAGGTCCTGCTGCGGGTCAACGAGCTGCTGTTGAGCGGCGAGACCCTCAACGACTTCGCCACCGCGATGCTGCTGCGACTGCGGCGGGGGGACGCCGGCTGGCACGTCGCCCTGGCCGCCGCCGGCCACCCCCCCGCCGTCCAGGCGACGCCGAGCGGTCCGATCGAATTCGGTGGCGGCTCGGTGCTCGGCGCCTGGGCGGATCCCTCAGTCGACCGACACGAGACCGTGATCGGCCCGGCCGACACGCTGGTGCTCTGCACCGACGGCTGGCTGGAGGTCGGGCCGGTGGCCGCTCACCGGGGACCGGAGGCGCTGGCGGCGATGACCGACTCGCTGGCCGGCCTCGAGCTGGAGCAGCTGACCGAGCGCCTGCGCGCCGACGCGGTCGCCCGCGGCAACGGCTCGCTGCGCGACGACCTGGTGGTCCTCGCCCTGCGAGCCGAGCGCGCCGGTCAACCTCGCGCTTGGCCAAGGGACCGCGCTAGGAGCGGCTCGCCCTCGCTTTTTTCCGTTTGACTTTCGGTTTCGCTTTTCTCCGCGCCGGTTTGGCCGCGCGGCGCTGCGCGGCGGGGACGCCGTCGACCGCCACGGCGCCGGCCAGGGTCTTGATCTGGCCCTCGAGGAATTTCGCCATCCGCTCCTCCTCGCGGCGGATCGCCCGGGCCAGTTTCGCGGTCTCGCCGTCGCCGAGTTTCTGCGCCAGCCGCTCGATCGAGATGTAGTTGGCGATCTCCTCGGCCTCGTTGAAGTACTCGGTCTTGGCGTTCTTCAGCATCCGCTCCAGCTCGCCTTCGCCGCGGATCGCGTGCAGCGGCCCCTTCGCCGCCGCGGTCGCCTTGCCGACCACGGTCTGCATCCTCGGCGTGCTGCCGCCGAGGCCGCGGATCCGCCGCTCGATCGATTTGGCGTGCCCCTTGGTCTCTTTCAGGTGTTGCTGAAGACGTTTCCTGTACGGCCCTTTGCCGATCAGCGCGATGTGCGCCTGCAGCGCCGTCTCCAGCTCGCGCTCCTTGCCGTAGGCCTCACTCAGGTACTGGACCAGCTTCGCGTCGCGCTCGTTCAAGTCGGCCATCGCGTCCTCGCCTCCTTCGGAATCGCCGAGGGCGCTCACCTACCCGCCGGCTCCGCGGCGAAACGAGCCAGCGTTTAGCTCTCCGCTGCCGGGTAATGGATGGAAATCGCATCCCAAATCGCACCCGAACCTGAGGAGGAGACGAAATGGGCAGTGAAGAGGCGGGCACGATCACCGGGACCAAGGACAAGGACTACAACGTGATCTGGTTCACCGAGCAGTGCCTGAGCAACGTGCTGCGGCTGGAGACCTACGTCGAAGATGCCGACCGGGCGGGAGACTCCGACCTGGCGGACTTCTTCCGGCGCGCGCAGGAGACCAGCCGCAAGGGCGCCGAGCAGGGCAAGGAGCTGTTGAGGAGCCGCCTGGCAGCCTGAGCCGGAAGCAGCGAGCGAAGCGGGTTCCGCCATGACCAGGGTCGCCCGCCTGCTCGTCTGGCTGCGCTACCCGCTGCTGCTCGCCTGGATCGCCGGCGCGATCCTCGCCGGCACTCGCCTGCCGTCCATCTTCAGCGCCGAATCTGAGGAGCTGGGCAACCTGCTGCCCAGCTCCTCGCGGGCGCTCGAGGTCGAACGACGGGCGATCCACACCTTCGGCCTGCCGCTGCTCAGCCGGACGATCGTCGTCGCCTCACAGCCCGGGGGCTTCTCGACCTCCCAGGGCGCGGCGGCGGCCCGCTACGTCACCGCCGTCGACCGCCGGCCAGATGGGGAAGCCGAGCTGCGCGCGGTGCCGCTGCTCGACGCCCCGGGCCTGCTCGCCTCGCGAGACCTCGGGACCGCCCTCGTCGTCTACCTGTTCATCGACCCCGCGCTCGGGGAAACCGAATCCCAGGAAGCGGCCGACGATTTCGCCGCCGGGCTGCGCCGGGCCACCGGGGCCCCCGCCGTCCACGTGACCGGCGCCCTGCCGGCGACCCGGGCGGAAACCGAGATCGTCGAATCCCACCTGCCCTGGGTCGAGCTGGCCACTCTGCTGCTCGTGGTCGGCATCCTCGCCCTCTACTTCCGCTCGCCCGGCGTGCCGCTGCTCGGCCTGGCGACCGTGGCGATCGCCTACGAGGTGGCCGACCACGTGCTCGGCTGGATGGCCGAGCGCTACTCGATCTCGATCCCGCGCGAGGTCGACCCCGTGATCGTCGCGCTGCTGTTCGGGGTGATGACCGACTACCTGGTCTTCTTCGTCTCCGGCTACCGGCGCCGGCTCGAGGAGGGCGCCGCGCCGCGCCAGGCGGTGATCGCGGTGACCGCCGAGCTGCTGCCGGTGATCGCGACCGCCGGCCTGATGATCGCCGGCGCGACCCTCACCCTGCTGATCTCAGGCGTCCACTTCCTCTCCGCCTTCGGTCCCGGGATGGCGGTCGCGGTGCTGATCGGCGCCCTGGTGGCGCTGACCTTCGTGCCGGCGGCGCTGGCGGTGTTCGGGCGAGCGCTGCTCTGGCCGCGGGCGCCGCGGGCGCGTTCGGACAAGGAGGAGGCCGGGGGCTCGGCCGCATCGGGCGACGGCGCCACCCCCCATCCCGCGCGGGCCGAGACCGGCACCCCGCGAGGGCGGCTGGTCGGCTTCGCCGCCCACCACCCGGCGCTGGTCACGGTCCTCTGCCTGCTCGTCCTCGGCGCGGCGGCGAGCGGGCTGCGGATGCTGGAGATCGGCAATCCGCTGCTCCGCGGCCTGCCGGAGTCGACCTCGCCGCGCCGAGGCTACGACGTGGCGGCCGCCAGCCTCGGACCCGGAGTGCTGGGCCCGACGATGCTGGTGCTCGAAGGCCGCGGGGTCGCCTACCGCTCCGCCGCGCTCGCCGAGCTGCAGACCGCGCTCGGCGAAGCGGACGGCGTCGCCGGCGTGGTCGGACCGGCCGACCAGCCGCTGCGCCAGCCCTACGGGATCGTCAAGGCGGCAAGCGGCAATGCCGCCCGCTACGTCCTCGTGCTCGACGCCGACCCCGAGGGCGCGGCGGCGGCGAATACCCTCGCCGAGCTCGAAGCGGACCTGCCGGGGATGCTCGAACGCAGCGGCCTCGGCTACGTCACGGTCGGGATCACCGGCGACACGACGATCGCCGCCGAGCTCGGCGAAGGCACCTGGCGGGCCTTCGAGCGGGTGGCGCCGGCGGCCCTGGCCGTGCTGCTCCTCCTGCTCTGGGTGCTGCTGCGCAGCCGCACGGCGCCGCTCTACCTGGTCGGGGCCAGCGTGCTCGTCGCCGCCGCCGCGCTCGGGCTCACCGTCTATCTCTTCCAGGGTCTGCTCGGCTACGGCGAGCTCGCCTTCTTCGTCCCGATCGCCACCGCGATCCTCCTGCTGGCCCTGGGCGCCGACTACAACGTCTTCCTGATCAGCCGCATCTGGCGCGAGGCCGACCGCCGCGACCTGCGGCCGGCGATTCGCACCGCCGGCTCGCGGGCGGCGCGGGCGATCACCGTCGCCGGGCTGATCCTCGCCCTCTCCTTCGCCGCCGTCGCGCTGATCCCGATCCAGAGCTTCCGCGAGCTGGCCTTCGCGATGTTCGCCGGCCTGCTGCTCGACACGCTGCTGGCCCGAACGCTCCTGATCCCGGCCCTGGTCAGCCTCTCCGGCCGAGGACCTCGCCAACCAGCGAGAGGTCCTCGACCATCGCCGCCAGAGCCAGCTCGCGCTCCTGACGATCGCCGGCTCGCAGGATCGCCGACGGATGGACGGTGACGGCGGCGATCTCCGCCCGCGGGTCCTCGAGCAGGCGCCCGCGGTCCTTGGTGACCTTGACCTTGGTGCCGAAGAGAGCGCGGGTCGCCGTCGCCCCCAGCGCCCCCAGCGCCCGCGGCGAGGTTGCCTCGATCTCCGCCTCCAGCCACGGCTCGCAGGCCTCGATCTTCCCCGCCCGCGGCGTCTGGTGCAGCCGCCGCTTGCCGCGCGGGCGCCATTTGAAGTGCTTGACGGCGTTGGTGATGTAGGCGGCCGCCGGGTCGAGCCCGGCCTCCTCGAGCGCCTGGTGGAGGATCCTGCCGGCGGGGCCGACGAACGGCTTGCCCTCGAGGTCCTCCTTGTCGCCCGGCTGCTCGCCGACCGGCATCAGCTCGGCGCCGGCCGGCCCGGCGCCGAAGACCGTCTGGGTCGCCTCGCGCCAGAGGCCGCAGCCGCGGCACTCGCGCGCGCCCGCCGCAGGGCCGTCAGCGTCCGCCGTTCGGGCAGGAACTCGGCCGCGCTCTCGGCGCCCGCCTCGCCGGTCTTCGAGCGGCCGCTCGCCATGCTCGCGAGCTACCCGCCCGGCAGCTCGCGAACCACCTCGGAGGCGGGCTTGTCCTCGCGCAGGCCGAGGTAGCGCGGGTGGCGCAGCTTGCCGTCGCGCGTCCACTCCGCGAAGGCGAACTGCCCGACCAGCTCCGGCCGCACCCAGCGCGCCCGTTTCGGCAGGCCGTCGCGGCGGAAGGGTGAGCCGGGAACCTCCAGCGCCTCCATCCGCGCCGCCAGGTCGGCCAGCGTCCGCTCGCTGAAACCGGTGCCGACTTTGCCCGCGTAGCGCAGCTCGCCGTCTTCGTAGTAGCCGACGAGCAGCGCCCCGAAGTGCTTGCGCGATCCCTGCGGCGGGGTGAAGCCGCCGATCACCAGCTCCTGCTCGAATGAGCACTTCAGCTTCAGCCAGTCGCGACTGCGGCTGTGGATGTAGGGACTCTCGGCGCGCTTGGCGATCAGCCCCTCCCACCCCTTCGAGCAGGCCTCACGGAAGAGGCGGACGCCGTGCTCGTTGCGGTGCGGCGTGTAGCGGATCGGGCCGCGGAACTCGAGGCTGCGGCGCAGCAGGTCCTTGCGCGAGCGCAGCGGCAGGCCGGTGGTGTCGTGACCGTCGAGCTCGAGCAGGTCGAACAGGTACAGGTAGACGGGGATGCCGGTGAGCACGGCAAGCCGCGGGTCGTGGATGCCCATCCGGCCCTGCAGGCGCTCGAAGCTCGTCCGCCTGCCCTCGAAGGCGACGATCTCGCCGTCGGCGAGGAAGCGCTCCATCGGCTCCTCGCGCAGCGCCTCGGTCAGCTCCGGATAGGCCGGGGAGAGGTCCCTGCCGGTGCGCGAGGTGAGCGTCGCCGCGGCGCCCTCGCGGCGGACCAGCGCCCGGATGCCGTCGAGCTTGCGCTCGAAGACCCAACCGGGATCGTCGAAGGGACGATCGTGGAGCTTCGCCTTCATCGGCTCGTTCGAGCTGACCATGGAGCCGAGGCTACCCGGGTGCCCCGGTCATCGCCGGCGGGCCCTAGCATGCCCGCGATGAGCCGCACCGTTCGCACCGCCATCGCCCTCGCCGCCACCCTGCCGCTCGGTGGCCTGGCGGCGAGCCCGATCGCCGCCTCCCCCGCCGCCACCGCCTCGCGGGCGGCGCGGCCCCAGATCCGCCTCTGGCCGATCCCCTTCGGGCCGAAGCGCAAGCGCGAGATGGCCGCCTACTCCCAACGCCACTACGGCGAACACACCTGGCGACTGCGCCACCCGCGGGTGATCGTCGAGCACATGGCCGAGGCGAGCACCGCGGCCGCCGTCCACGCCACCTTCGCGCCCGACCTGCCCGACCCCGAGCTGCACGAGGTGCCCAACGTCTGCTCGCACTTCGTCGTCAACTCGGCCGGCCGGATCTACCGCCTGGTCAACCTGCGGACGCGCTGCCGGCATACGGTCGGCCTCAACTGGACCGCGATCGGGATCGAGCACACCGGCTTCGCCGACGCCGACGCGCTCGGCGACCCAGGGCAGATCCGCGCCTCGCTGCGCCTGACCCAGTGGCTGCGCTGCAAGTTCGGGATCCCGGTCCGCGACGTGATCGGCCACAACGAGAGCCTCAGCTCCCCCTACCACCGCGAGCGGGTGCCGAGCCTGCGCAACCAGACGCACGGCGACTGGCGCCACGGCTCGATGCGAGCCTACCGGCGGCGGTTGCGCCGGCTCGGTTCCTGCTGAGCCGGTGAGCGAAAGCCGATCAGAGGCGGCCCAGCAGCAGCAGGATCAGGAGAATGATCGCGATCAGGCCGAGGATTCCTCCGGCCACCGCCACCTTCAGCAGCACCAGGACCAGCGCGATCACGATCAGGACGGCAATCAAACCACCGATCATCGTCGGTTCCTTTCCTCTCTCCCTGGTGAACGGAACAACCAGGGACATACCCGCGAAGCAGATCAAGAAACAGGCGTCAGCAGTGGCTCGCCGCGCACCGCGGCGATCGCGTTGCGAGCGGCCAGCTCGGCCATCGCCCGCCGGGTCTCGACCGTCGCCGAGCCGAGGTGCGGGACCAGGACCGCGTTCTCCAGCGCCAGCAGGCCCGGATGCACCGCCGGCTCGCGCTCGTAGACGTCGAGGGCGGCGGCGGCGAGGGGACCGTCGCGCAGGGCGCCGACCAGCGCGGCCTCGTCGACGATCGGGCCGCGGGCGGCGTTGACGAGGATCGAGCCGGGCTTCATCAGCGCCAGCCGCTCGGCTGAGATCAGGTGGTGGGTCTCGGGGGTGAGCGGGCAGTGGAGGCTGAGCACGTCGGCCGCGGCCAACAGGGCCTCGAGCTCCATCCGCTCTGCCCCCAGCGCCGCGCACAGGGTGAGGTCCGCGGGACGCCGGGCGTTGTAGGCGATCCGCATCCCGAAGGCGCGGGCGCGCTCGGCGACCCGGCGGCCGATCGAGCCGAGGCCGACGAGCCCGAGCAGCTTGCCGCGCAGGTCGCGGCCGAGCATGAACGACATCCCCCAGGCCCAGGGCGCGCCGGAGCGGATCAGCCTCTCCCCCTCCCCCAGCCGGCGCGCCGCGGCGAGGATCAGGCCGAGCGTCAGGTCAGCGGTCGCGTCGTCGAGGACGCCGGGCGTGTTGGAGACCGCGACGCCGCGGGAAGCGGCGGCCCTGAGATCGACGTTGTCGTAGCCGACGGCGACGTTGGCGACGCAGCGCAGGCCGGGTCCGGCGGCGTCGAGCAGCTCGGCGTCGACGCGGGTGTGCAGGAGGGTGAGGATGGCGTCGGCGCCGGCGACCAGCCGCAGCAGCTCGGGCCGCGGCAGCGGCGCCTCGGTGTCGGCGAGGGCGACCGCGCCGGCCTCGCGCAGCAGAAAGAGGGCCGGGGCCGGGATCCGGCCGGTGACCGCGAAACGGGCTCGCCCCTCGCTCGGCATCGGCGCGACTCTAATCGGCGTGTCGCTTTCCTCCCGCTATCCGAGAGGAACGCGACATCACCGGTCCGGTTCGCAGCAAAGCGCGCATGTCGCCGACCGGCCCGAGGTGGGCGAGCTTCTCAGGGTTGACGACCGAGTTGACGCCGACCACCTCGCCGCCGGCGATTTCCACCGACATCGCGCCGACCACGGCGCCGTCGGGGTCTAGGTAGATGGCACCTGGCTGACCGTTGACCGCGGCGCGGCGGACCGAGGCGCCGCTCCTGCTGCCCACGCGTCCCCAGTTGACCAGCGCCCGGGCCACCCGGTCGGCGCCGCGCAACGGCCGCGCCAGGGCCGGCACCTTGCCGCCGCCGTCGCCGCGCAGGACGACGTCGCGGGCCAGCAGCTGCTCCAGCGACTCGAGGTCGCCGCGCTCGGCGGCGGCGAAGAAGCGGTCGCCCAGCTCCTCACGGCGCTCCTCGCTGCCCTCGAAGCGCGGCCGCCCCTCCTCGACCCGGCGCCGCGCCCGCACCGCGAGCTGGCGGGCGTTGGCCTCGCTCTTTCCGAGCACCTCGGCGACCTCGCCGTAGCCGTAGTCGAAGACGTCGTGCAGCAGCAGCACCGCCCGCTCCTCCGGGCTCAGCTGCTCCAGCAGGACGAGGAAGGAGACCGCCAGCGAGTCGGCCATCTCGGCCCGGGCGGCGGGGTCCTCGGCCGGCTCGGCAACGAGCGGCTCCGGCAGCCACTCGCCGACGTAGACCTCGCGCCGCGCCCGGGCGGAGCGCAGCTCGTCGATCGCCAGCCGCGTCGTCACCGTCGCCAGATACGCGCGGGGCGAGGAGATCTCCTCGCCCCGCTCCAGCACCGCGTTGAACCGCAGCAGCGCCTCCTGCACGACTTCCTCCGCTTCGGCGACGCTGCCGAGCATCCGGTATGCGACCGCGAAGGCGCTGGGGCGCAGCTCCGCGAGCAGGCGCTCGCGATCGGCGTCCGCGTTCACCCGGTCGCCCTCCCGTTCCCGCCGGCCGCCGCCTCGGCGATCCCCTGACGCCAGCTGGGATGGGCGGGCGCCCATCCCAGCTCCCGCTTCGCCTTGGCATTCGACGCCCCTCGCACTTCGGTCATCATCACCGTCGCCGCCTCACCGGCCAGCAAGCGGCCCAGCCAGCGCGGCGCGCGGCGCGGCGGCTTGGCGCCGAGCTGGCGAGCGACCTCGGGCAGCCACTTCCTCACCGGAGCCGGCTCGTCGTCGACGACGTTGTAGATGCCGCGCGAGCCGCGGTCGAGGGCCGCAACCGTCGCGTCGGCCGCGTCGCCGATGTGGACGAACGACCAGACGCCGGCGCCGTCGCCGACCAGCGGGAACTTGCGCTGGCGGATCGCTTCCACGTGCTCGCCGCCGGGCGCGATCGAGGTGCCGGGGCCGTAGAAACCGCCGTAGCGCAGGACGATCCCCTCGGTCCACTCGGCCCCGAGGACCGATTCCTCGAGGCGGCGGATCGCCTCGAAGCTGTGCCGCATCGCCGCCGCCGGTTTCGGGTCGAGCGGGTCCTCCTCGGTCTTCACCGGGCCGCCGACCTGGGCGCACGGCCACCCGGCGTAGCTCTGGGCGAGGAAGCGCCGCACGCCGACCGCCCGACCGGCTGACAGCAGATGGTCGGTCGCCTCGGTGCGCAGGCGGTTGGTCAGCTCGAAGTAACGGTCGAAGTGGCGCAGGTCGAAGTCACCCGACAGCGCCGTCAGCTCGTGCACGATCGCCTCCGGCTCGACCTCGGCGACCGTCCGCGCGACCTGATCGGGATCGAGCGCGTCGGCGATCGCCGGCCGTGCGCCCGCCGCCTCGATCGCGCCCGCCTTGGCCGCGCTGCGAGTCATCCCGACCACCTCGTGCCCGTCGGCGAGGAGCCGGGGCAGGAGCTGCGCCCCAATCGCGCCAGTGGCGCCGGCTACCAGGACCTTCATCGTTGCCTCCTCTCGTCGGATTCTGCAGGTGAGACGAGACCGCCGCGCGGCCTGTGACAGCGGTTTCGGTGCCGGCCCGGTCCGTGACGGCGGGCCGGTGCCGGCGCGGTCTGTGACAGCGGTTCCGGTGCGTTTTGTCACCCAGAGGGTGACAAAAGCCATCTTGACTCGGTTTAGACTCGTCTCGATGGGTGAGGTGATCGAACACGGGTTCAAGGAGGGCGACGAGGTCTGGGTGGAGGACGCCGACGGGCAGCGGCACCCGGGCGTATTCGTCGGCAACAACGAAGCGGCGGGCTGGTTCGGCGGCGGCCCGAGCGCCTACGTCGTTCACCCGGAGGCCCACCAGGCCGAGGTCGTCTCGATCTTCCGCATCACTCCACGCGACGAGTGAAGACACGGCCGACCGGTCGAACCTCCTCCGCGGAGCGAAATGCGGGCGTGTCGATTTCGGCGCGGCTCGTTCGTCGCCGGGGTAGAGAGCGGGCGGACCCGCTCGCAACCGAGACCGAAGGAGCGAATCAGATGCGTTTCGTCATGTTCATGTACCCGGGGATCAAGGAAGAGGACTGGGAGCCGTCGCCGGAGGACGTCGCGGCGATGGGCCACTACAACGACGAGCTGCGCAAGGCGGGGCTGCTGCTCTCGCTCGACGGGCTGCACCCGCCGGCCGAGGGCGCACGCGTGAGCTTCGCCGGCGGCACCCCCAGCGTCACCGACGGCCCGTTCGCGGAGGCGAAGGAGGTGGTCGGCGGATACTGGTTGATCCAGGCGCGCTCGAAGGAGGAAGCGGTCGAGTGGGCGAGCCGCTGCCCGGCCGGAGAGGGGGACGTGATCGAGGTGCGCCGGGTCTTCGAGATGGAAGACTTCCCCCAGGAGGTGCAGGACGCCTACGAGAAGGCGGACCCCGACGGCGTCGGCGGCAGCTGACCCGCAACCGCCGGGCGAGGTGAGCGACGGCGCCGTCAACCGGTCGGTCGAGGCCGTCTGGCGGATCGAGTCCGCGCGGCTGATCGCCGGCCTGGCGCGGATGGTGCGTGACGTCGGGTGGGCCGAGGACCTGGCGCAGGACGCGCTCCTCGCGGCGCTGGAGAGATGGCCGCAGTCGGGCGTCCCGGACAACCCGGGCGCCTGGCTGATGGCCACGGCGAAGAACCGGGCGATCGACCAGATGCGCCGCGGCGCGACCCTGGAGCGCAAGCGAGAAGAGATCGCCCGCGAGACCGGCGCCCGCTTCGCGATGGAGCGCTCCGACTTCGAGGCAGCCGACGAGGAGATCGGCGACGACCTGCTGGCGCTGATCTTCACCTGCTGCCACCCGCTGCTCTCGCGCGAGGCCCGGGTGGCGCTGACCCTGCGGCTGCTCGGCGGCCTGAGGACGCCGGAGATCGCCCACGCCTTCCTCGCCCGCGAGTCGACGATCGCCCAGCGCCTGGTCCGCGCCAAGCGCACCCTGCGCGAGGCCCGCGTACCGTTCGAGGTCCCGCGCGGCGAGGAGCTGGACGAGCGGCTGCCGTCGGTGCTCGAGGTGATCTACCTCGTCTTCAACGAGGGCTATGCGGCGAGCGCCGGCGAGGACTGGATCCGCCCGGCCCTCTGCGAGGAAGCGCTGCGTCTCGGCCGCATCCTCGCCGAGCTGGCACCCGAGGAGCCGGAGGCCCACGGCCTGATCGCCCTGCTGGAGATCCAGGCCTCGCGCAGCGCCGCGCGCCTGGGACCTGGCGGCGAGCCGGTGCTGCTGCTCGACCAGGACCGCTCCCGCTGGGACCCGCTGCTGATCGTCCGCGGCCTGCGGGCGCTGGAGCGGGCCGAAGCGCTGCCCGGCCCACTCGGCCCCTCCGGCCTGCAGGCGGCGATCGCCGCCTGCCACGCGCGGGCGCCGCGGGCCGAGGACACCGACTGGATCCGCATCGCCGCCCTCTACGACGCGCTCGCCCAGATCGCCCCCTCGCCGGTGGTCGAGCTGAACCGCGCCGTCGCCGTCGGCATGGCCTTCGGCCCGGCGGCCGGCCTGGAGCTGCTGGAGCGGATCGCCGCGGAGCCGGCGCTCGCCGGCTACCACCTGTTGCCCAGCGTCCGCGGCGACCTGCTCACCAGGCTCGGCCGCGGCGAGGAGGCCGTGCTGGAGTTCCGCCGCGCCGCCTCGCTGACCGGCAACGCCCGCGAGCGCGACCTGCTGCTGCGGCGCGCCGCCGCGCTCGCGGATCAGGAGGGCGGCGGGACCGGGTGAGCGGGCGGGTGCGCGGCGGCGGCGAGCCGCTCGATCCCGTCGCGCTCCAGCCGCAGCATCCGCCAGCCGTCGAGCCGGCGGGCGCCGAGCTGCTCGTAGAACTCGAGCGCCGGCCGGTTCCACTCCAGCGCGCACCATTCGAGCCGCACGTGGCCGCGCTCGACCGCGATCTCGGCCAGGTGCCCCATCACCGCCCGGCCGATCCCGCCGCGACGGTGCTCGGGCCGCACGTAGACGTCCTCCAGCCAGATCCCCGAGCGGCACTCGAAGGTCGAGAAGGTGGTGAAGAAGATCGCGTAGCCGACCGCTTCGGCGCCGACTTCCAGCAGCAGCGCCTCGGCGGCGCGCTGCTCGAACAGCGAGCGGCGCAGCACCTCGGCATCGCCGCGCACCGCCTCGGTCAGTTTCTCGTAGCCGGCCAGCTCGAGGATCAGGTCGAAGATCAGCTGCGCGTCCCGCTCGGTCGCCGGGCGGATCACGAGGCGATTGAGCTCCGCGCTCATAGGAGAACCTCCCCTCTGTTCTTCCGAGATTGAGAGGCCGAGCGACGCGAGGCCGTCGAAGATCCCGGGGGAACGCATAGAGAAGCCGGCCGCCGTCGGGAGAACGCCTCTCGCGCTTGCCCCTTGGAGGGCCACGGTGAGACCAGCGTCTCCCGGCGGTCGGAGGCACCTGAAGCGGCCACAGGAA
>DATAEW010000119.1:0-2308 GCA_036257815.1 Solirubrobacterales bacterium | reverse complement strand
GCCGCGCCTTCCGCGCCCGCTAGCCTTCCGATCCTCGGCGCCTCGCGCCGGGACCAGGCGAGGTAGCTCAGTTGGTAGAGCACACGACTGAAAATCGTGGTGTCGCCAGTTCGATTCTGGCCCTCGCCATCAAAGGTTTCTTCTACACACCTTTTGTGAGGCACGCCACGTAAGCCCACGCTCGAGTGCGGCACGCTAGGGGAAGGCATGCCCTGCGCGCTCCTGAAGAACCGCGACCTGCGCGTGATCGCCTCCGCGGTCGGGCTCTCGGCGATGGGCGATTGGCTGGCGCTGGCGCCGCTGGGCCTGATGCTGGCGGCTGACACCGGCTCCGGCTTCGCGCTCGCCGGC
This sequence comes from Solirubrobacterales bacterium, assembly GCA_036257815.1. GTDB lineage: Bacteria > Actinomycetota > Thermoleophilia > Solirubrobacterales > 70-9 > VAYN01. The sequence continues at coordinate 1,957 of DATAEW010000119.1, read as the reverse complement.
CTGATGGCCTCCCTGTGGGCGCCTTCCGTCCTCCTCGCGGGTCCCGCCGGGCGGATCGCGGACCGGTTCGAGGCGAGGACGCTGCTGATCCTGGTCTCCCTTGCGCAGGCGCTCGTCGCCGCGGCGCTCGCCTTCGTCGACGGCACCGCCGCAATCCTCGCCCTGACCACGCTCCTCGGTACGGGCTTCGCCGTCGCGCAGCCGGCCGAATTCGCCCTCGTTCCCGTCATCTGCGGCGAGCGCAGAGGTCCGGCGAGGGAGTCCTGCCTCAGCTCGGCCAACGGTCTCGTCGAGTTCGCCCGCTACGCCGGGTTCACCGCCGGCCCGGCGCTCGGCGGCCTTCTGGCCGCTGCGGGGAGCGCGAAGCTGGCGCTGCTCGCGAACGCCGCGACGTTCCTGGCGGTCTCCCTGCTCGGGCTGCGGCTCGGGGCGCGCCGGCCGGGCTCGCGCCGGCCGGCCACGCCGTCACCAAGCCGGCGACAGGAGCGAAGCGGGTTCCGCGCCCTCTTCGCCGACCGCGAGCTCACGCTGGTCATGACGGTCGCCTTCTTCTCGCTTCTCTTCATGACCTCGAACTGGGCCGCGATGCCGTTCTTCACGAGCGACGACCTGAACGCCGGCAATTTCGGCTACGGGGCTCTCCTCAGCTGCTGGACCCTGGGCATGGCGATCGGAGCGCTGGGCGCCGCGCCGCGGGTCGCGGCGGGCGCGGTCGTCACCGCAATCCTCGGCGCCACCGCGGTTCAGGGGAGCGGCCTGGCGGCTCCCGCCGTCTTCCTCTCGCTGCCGCTGGGGTTCGCCGCGTTCTTCGCCGGCGGCTTCGGGCACGGCCTGAAGAACACGCTGGCGCGCACGATGATCCACCTGCGCGTCCCGGAGGGGGAGCGGGGACGCGCCTTCGCCTCCTACAACGCGCTGCGCAACGGGGCCGAGCTGGTGGCGTTGCTGGGCGGGGCGCTGCTGGTCTCCGCCGCCGGCGCCCGGTGGACCGTCCTCCTCGCCGGCGCGCTCTCCGCCGCCGTCCCGGTGATCGCGCTCGCCCTGCGCCGCCGGCCGCTCCCCTCGCTGCGTCCCGCGCCGGCTCAGGCCTGACGCTGCCTTTCCTGCGTTACGGTGGCGCCCGTGATCGAGGCCGGACTCTGGGGGCTGCTCGGGGCGTCCTCGCTCCTGCTCGGGGCGGTGATCGGCGTAAAGACCCGGATGCCGCTCTGGCTGATCGGCGGGATCATGGCGTTCGGCGCGGGCACCCTGGTGAGCGCCGTCGCCTTCGAGCTGACCGACAGCGCCTTCCAGCTCGGCGGCGCCGACGTGGTCGCGATCGGGCTCGCCGCCGGCGCGCTCACCTACTTCGCGGGGGCGCTGGCGATCGGGCGGCGCGGCGGCCACGACCGGATGCGCGCGACCGGCCGCGCCGATGCCGACAGCGCGAGCGCGCTGCTGCTCGGGGCGGTGCTCGACGGCATCCCAGAGTCGGCGGTGATCGGAATCAGCCTGATCGGAGGCGGCGGGGTGGGCTTCCCGATCCTCGCCGCCGTCTTCCTCTCCAACCTGCCGGAGTCGATCTCCTCCTCGCGCGGCATGCACCAGCAGGGGGTCTCCGTGCGGCATGTGCTCTCGATCTGGGCGCTCGTCTGCCTGGTCTCGGGGCTCGCCGCTTCGGCCGGATACGGCTTCCTCACCGATGCCTCCGACGACGTCGTCGGCCTGCTCCAGGCCTTCGCCGGCGGCGCCGTGCTGACCATGCTCACGGACACGATGATCCCCGAGGCCTACAACCTGCAGCCGCGCACCAGCCCCCTCGCCCGCAGTGCGGTCGGCCTCGCGACGGTGCTCGGCTTCGCGGTCGCCTACCTGCTCTCGACGCTGGACTGAGTCCCGGAGAAGCGGGAACCAGGCGTGATCAGCGCACGACGGGGCGCATCGCCGCGGCGGGCCCCACCGTCTCCGCGGTCCTCAC
>DATAEW010000114.1:0-39242 GCA_036257815.1 Solirubrobacterales bacterium | reverse complement strand
AGCTAAAGCTTCCTCGGGGGAGGTCCCCCCTACCGCGCCACCCGCGGACGACGCGCCTGAGGCTGAGGCTGACGCAGGCCCGGCCGGGCAGGTCGAGCAGGCTCCGCCGGCCGAGGAGGCTTTGGCTGAGGATGCCGCGGCTGAGAACGATGCTCCGGCCGAGGGGGCTGGGTCGTGAGCGTGAAGATTCGGCAGGTCCGGTCGGCCGCGGGCACCAATCCGAGTCAGAAAGCGACCCTGAAGGCGCTCAAGCTGGGCCGCATCGGCAAGACCGTGGAGCTGAAGGATTCCGAGCAGCTGCAGGGTCAGCTGCGGGTGGTCTCGCACCTGGTGGAGGTCTCCTGATGGCCGAGACGCCCCGCTCCGAGGAGATCGGCCTGCACAACCTGAAGCCGAAGCCCGGCTCGAAAAAGCCCCGCAAGCGGGTCGGTCGCGGCGAGGGCAGCGGTCTCGGCAAGACCTCGGGCCGCGGCCACAAGGGCGCCGGCGCGCGCTCGGGCGCCAAGCGCAAGGCCAACTACGAGGGCGGCCAGAACCCGATTCACATGCGGATGCGAAAGCTCCGCGGGCCGCACAAAAAGCAGTCGATGCCGTTCGAGAACTTCCGCACCAAGACGCAGCCGGTCAACCTCGCCGACCTCGAGCAGCGCTTCCAGGCGGGCGCCGAGGTGACGCCGGTGACGCTGAAGGAGAAGGGCCTGGCGAAGCGCTCCGAGCCGGTGAAGATCCTCGCCCGCGGGGAGCTGAAGAAGAAGCTCGCCGTGCACGCGCACGCCTTCAGCGCGGCCGCTAAGGAGCGGATAGAAGCGGCCGGCGGTTCCTGTCACACTCTGGAGCCGTAATGCTCAGGACTATTCTCAACGCGTTCAGCGTTGCCGACATTCGCAAGAAGCTTGCGTTCACGGCGGCGATGCTGGCGCTGTACCGCCTCGGCGCCTACATCCCGGCGCCCGGCGTCGACGCGAACGCGGTGAAGGAAATCTCCGGCAACTTCGGCGGCGCCGGGATCCTCAACTTCCTCAACACGTTCTCCGGCGGCAGCCTCTCACGGCTCAGCATCTTCGCGCTGGGGATCATGCCCTACATCACCGCCTCGATCATCCTCCAGCTGCTCACCGTCGTCGTGCCCTCGCTGGAGCGGCTGCAGAAAGAGGGCGAGGTGGGGCAGCAGAAGATCACCCAGTACACCCGCTACCTGACCGTCGGTCTGGCCTTCGGGCAGTCGCTCGGCTACGTCCTCCTCTTCAAGTCCTTCGGCAACGAAGCCGGGGCCAGCGTGATCGGCAACAACCCGCCCGCCACCAAGGTCTTCCTGATCGTCATCTGCCTGACCGCCGGTTGCACGCTCCTGATGTGGCTGGGCGAGCTGATCACCCAGCGCGGGATCGGCAACGGGATCTCGCTGATGATCTTCGCCTCGATCGCCTCCTCGATCCCGACCGGGATCACCAAATGGTGGAACAACCAGGATCAGGTCTTCGTGGTGATGATGCCGTTCATCGCCCTGGCGGTGATCGTCGCGATCGTCTTCGTCCAGGAGGGCCAGCGGCGAATCCCGGTCCAGTACGCGAAACGGGTCGTGGGGCGGAAAATGACTTCGGGCGGCTCGACCTACCTGCCGCTGCGGGTCAACATGGCGGGCGTCATCCCGGTCATCTTCGCCGCCTCGATCATGGCCTTCCCGCCGACCATCGGCCAGCTCCTCAACACCCCCGCCGCACTCAGCTTCGCCGAATTCTTCAGCCCCAACAGCTGGCCCTACGTGGTGGGGGAGATCTTCTTCATCATCCTCTTCACGTACTTCTATACGGCGGTCACCTTCAACCCGGTCGACCAGGCCGACAACCTGAAAAAATACGGCGGCTTCATTCCCGGCGTGCGACCGGGGCGGCCGACCGCGGAGTACCTGGACCGGATCCTCTCCCGCCTGACCTTCCCCGGTGCCCTCTACCTCGGCGCCGTGGCCGCCTTGCCGACGATCCTGATCAGCCAGACCTCGGCCAACTTCTTCTTCGGTGGCACCTCGATCCTGATCGTGATCGGCGTGGCCCTCGATACGGTCAAGCAGTTGGAGGCCCAACTCATGATGAGAAACTACGAGGGCTTCCTGAAATAGGCTGAGAGGCCTGCAAACCTGCGCATATCGGGGTCTTCGGTCGGGCTCCTCGGGTCACGCACTAGAGTGCGCTCCCCTCGTCCCTCCCTGCATCCCCCGATCTGCTTGGTTTTCGGCCTCTCATTCCTATTTCAAAATAGGTTCAATAACGGAAATGGCTGAGCTGAATCTCGTCCTCTTGGGTCCTCCCGGTTCCGGCAAGGGAACGCAGGGCGAGCGGCTGCAGGAAGACCTGCGGCTGCCCTACTACGCGACCGGCGACATCCTGCGGGCGGCGGTGCGGGACGAGACCGAGTTGGGGCGGACGGCGAAGGAGTACATGGACCGCGGCGACCTGGTCTCCGACGAGGTGATCGTCGGCGTGATCGCCGAGCGGCTCGGCTCCTCCGAGGCGCTCGACGGCTTCATCCTCGACGGCTTTCCGCGGACCACCCCGCAGGCCGAGGCGCTCGACGCGAAGCTGGGGGAGCTCGGGCGCGCGGTCGGCGCCGTGCTGCTGATCGACGTCTCCGACGACGAGGTCGTGCGCCGGCTCGGTGGCCGCCGCACCTGCGTCGCCAACGGGCACGTCTTCCACGTCGAGTTCAACCCGGCTGAGAAGGAGGGGGTCTGCGACATCGACGGCTCGGAGCTGATCGTCCGCGACGACGACAAACCCGAGGTGATCCGCAGGCGCCTGCAGACCTACCACGAGAAGACCGAGCCGCTGGTCGGCTACTACGACCAGCGCGGGGTGCTGCGGCGGATCGCCGGCGAGGCCGATCCCGACCAGGTTGCCGAGGAGATCCGCCGCACCCTGGCAACCCTGCGCCTGGAGCAGGACGAGGCCCTCTAGCGCCTTCGGCCCGCGGGACGACCTCTAGCGTGTACCGGATGATCATTCGCAAGACCCCGCAGCAGCTCGACCAGATGGCCGCGGCCGGGGAGGTCCTGGTCCGGTGCCTGAAGGTGCTGGCCTCAAAGACGCGGCCCGGAATCACCACCGAGGAACTCGACGCGGCGGCCGAGAAGTTCATCCGCTCGCAGGGCGCGACGCCGGCCTTCAAGGGCTACCGGGGCTTCCCCGGATCGATCTGCGCTTCGCCGAACTCGATGGTCGTGCACGGGATTCCCGACGGCTACGAGCTGCAGCGGGGCGACATCGTCTCGCTCGACGTCGGGGTGGTGAAGGACGGCTGGGTGGCCGATGCGGCGATCACCGTTCCGGTGGGCTCGATCGGCCCCGAGGCGCGCAAGCTGCTGGACGTGACCGAGGCGTCGCTGTTCGCGGGGGTCGAGCGGATGCGGCCGGGCAACCACCTCGGCGACGTCTCCGCGGCGATCCAGCGCGCGGTTGAGATCGAGGGCCTGTCGATCATCCGCACCCTGGTCGGTCACGGGATCGGGCGCGACATGCACGAGGAGCCGCAGGTCCCCAACTTCGGCGAGGCCGGCAAGGGCCCGGAGCTGGAGGAGGGGATGGTCCTGGCGATCGAGCCGATGGTCAATGCCGGCGGCCCGCTGGTGCGGATGGGCGACGACGGCTGGTCGGTCTTCTCCGAGGACGGCTCGCTCGCCGCTCACTTCGAGTTCACGGTCGCCGTCACCGCCGAGGGCCCGCTCATCCTCACCCCCTGGCACGAAGCCGATTAGATAGGCTTCCTGCCGCGGTTGGGGCGCCGCAATCGGAAGGAGCGGTTTTGCTCGGTCGTGTCGCGCGTCTCACCGTGCTGTTCGCGGTCCTCATCGTCGTGCTGTCGGGCGCCTCGGTCGCCGTGGCGGCCCCCCAGCCCTACGGCGCCAATGACGCCGGTGGCTTTCGCAACGTCCTCCCTCCCGGGGAGAACGGGCTGGACACGCTGGGCCAGGTGTTCGCGTTCAAAGGCCCGGAAAAGCTGATCCCGCCACACTTCGCGGACCAGCAGCCGCTGTACGAAAATCTCGTCTACGGCAGCCCCGCGCTGACCGAAGCGCAGATCCCCAGCTTCTATAAGGACGCCACCTTCGGCGTTACCGCCGGCGAAGTCGCATCGACGATCGAACCGAAACCGGGGGTGACGATCCTCCGCGACAAGGGCTATGGAATCCCGCACATCTATGGCGACACCCGGGCCGCGACGATGTTCGGCGCCGGCTACGCGGGCGCCCAGGACCGACTCTTCCTGATGGACGTGCTGCGCCACACCGGCCGCGCCGAACTCGCCTCCTTCCTCGGCGGCTCCAACGCCGAAACCGACGCCGGGCAGTGGGGTTTCGCGCCCTACACCGAAGCGGACCTGGAAAAGCAGATCGCCCAGATGCCGACCATCTACGGGCCCGAAGGGCAGCAGGCCGTCGAAGACCTGAGCGCCTACGTCGAAGGGATCAACGCCTACATCGCCGCCGCCAAAGCCGATCCGAAAAACCTGCAGCCGGCGGAGTACTCGTTCGTCAACAAGCCGATGGAAGCGTGGAAACCGACCGACGTCGTGGCGATCGCCTCGCTGATCGGCGGGATCTTCGGCCGCGGCGGCGGCAACGAGCTGAACTCGGCGCTGACGATGGAGTCGTTCGTCGAACGGATGGGCAAGAAGGCGGGCCGCAAGGCCTGGCTCGGGTTCCGCTCCAAGAACGACCCGGAAGCGCCGACCACGATCTCCAAGCCGTTCCCCTACGAGACGCGCAGCGCCTTCGCCAAGCGCGGCCTGGCCTTGCCCGATCCGAAGTCGGTGCGCCCCGTCGCCACCGCCAGCTCCTCGCGGGCCACCGGAGCGCCGGAAGGCATCGGCGCCCAGCTGCGGGAAATGCTGCACCGCGCCGGGCACGCGTCGAACTGGGAGCTGGTCTCCGCCAAGCACTCGGCAAACGGCCACCCGATCGCGGTGATGGGGCCCCAGGTCGGCTACTACGTGCCGCAGATCCTGATGGAGGAGGACCTGCACGGGCCGGGAATCGACGCTCGTGGCGCCGCCTTCGCCGGCGTCAACCTCTTCGTCGAGCTCGGCCACGGCCGCGACTACGCCTGGAGCGCCACCACCGCGACCTCCGACAACGTCGACACCTTCGCCGAGGTGCTCTGCAAGGACAAGTTCCACTACCTGTACCACGGCAAGTGCCTGGCGATGGAAAAGCTCGAAAAGACCGAGAGCTGGGTGCCGAACACGATCGATCCGACCCAGCCGGGCTCGCAGACCCTGGTTGCCTACCGCACCGTGCACGGCGTCGTCTTCGCGCGCGGCAAGGCGGCCGGAAAGCGGGTCGCCTTCGTCCACCAGCGGAGCACCTACTTCCACGAGGCGGACTCGGTGATCGGCTTCGCCCAGTTCAACGAACCGGGCACGGTGACCGGCGTGGCCGGCTTCAAAAAGGCCGTCTCCCACATCAACTTCCTCTTCAACTGGGCCTATGTGGATTCCGAGCACATTGCCTACGCGCTCTCCGGCGGGATGCCCCAGCGGGCCCGTGGCACCTCGCCCGACTTCCCGATCCTCGGCACCGGGCAGTACGACTGGAAGGGGTTCAAGCCGGCCACCCAGCTGGCCGACTACCTGCCGTTCGCGAAACACCCACAGGCGGAAGACCCGGCCTTCCTGGTCTCCTGGAACAACAAGCAGGCGCCGGAATGGGCGGCGGCAGACGACAAGTACGACTACGGGCCGGTCTTCCGCTCGCAGATGATCGCCGACAAGGTGAAGGCGGCGATCAAGGGCGGCAAGAAGATCTCGATCGTCCAGCTGATCCAGGCGATGGAGGAACCCGCGACCCAGGACCTGCGGGGCTACAAGCTGCTGCCGATCGTCTTCAAGGCGATCGGCCAGCCCAAGTCGGCGAAGCTGCGGCAAGCGCTGGCGACCCTGAGGACTTGGGTCGAGAACGGCGCCCACCGCCGCGACCTCAACCGCGACGGGATCGACGAGGAAACGCCGGCGATCCAGATCGCCGACGCCTGGTGGCCGAAGCTGCTGGAAGCCGAGTTCAAGCCGGTGCTGGGGGCCAAGGCCTACGAACGGCTGCTCGGAGTGCTGGAAACGGGGTCGGTCGTCGGCGGCTCGCCGCAGGCGCCCAGCTACGACGACGGCTGGTACAGCTACGTGGACAAGGACCTGCGCGACCTCTTCGGCCCGAAGCCGAAAGCGCCCTGGAGCCGCGTCTACTGCGGCGGCGGCTCGCCGAAGAAGTGCGAGGCGATCCTGCAGCGGACGCTGTCGGAAGCGCTGAAGGTGACGCCGCAGCAGCTCTACGGCGGCGGCAACGGCAAATGCGCCGCCAATCCGCAGCCTTCCTGCTACGACCAGAACCGGCCGAAAGTCACCTCCGGCATCGAACTGGGCCCGTTTTCGTTCCAGAACCGGCCGACCTTCCAGCAGGTGGTGACGCTGACCCAGCGCCTGCCCCGCTGAGCTACCCCTGGCAGAGGTTGGTTGCGGATAGCGCGACGAACCTCTGCCACTCGGCCCCTGCTATCTTTCCTGGTCGGCCCAGTGGGCCGATGGCCGTGGCCTGCCGTCCGATTCATGGGACGTGCGGGAGTCCTGTTTTCGATACGAGATCCGGAGCGATGAAGGTTCGAGCTTCCGTCAAGCCGATGTGCGAGAAGTGCAAGGTGATCCGCCGCAACGGCGCGGTCCTCGTCATCTGCCAGAACCCCCGCCACAAGCAGAGGCAGGGCTAGATGCCAGCCTCCCCGACCAAGCACACCTGGAAGGCCGGCATCTGATGGCGCGCATCGCGGGGATCAACATCCCGGTCAACAAACGGATCGAGATCGGGCTCACCTACATCTTCGGGATCGGCCATTCGACCGCCAGGAAGATCCTCGCGGAGACCAAAATCGACCCCGGCACCCAGGCCAAAGACCTGACCGAGGACGAGGTCATCCGGCTGCGCGACGCGGTCGAGAACCGCGAGGTCGAGGGCGACCTGCGGCGCGAGCGCTCCCAGAACGTCAAACGGCTGATGGAGATCGGCTCCTACCGTGGCCTGCGCCACCGTCGCGGCCTGCCGGTCCGCGGCCAGCGGACGAAGACCAACGCGCGCGGTCGCAAGGGCCCGCGGCGCCTCAGCGTCGCCGGGAAGCGCAAAAGCTAGGCGGAGCGAAGATGGCGGAGAAAAAACCCTCGAAAGGGCGCTCGCGGCGTCGCGTCAAAAAGAACGTCACCTACGGGCAGGCGCACATCAAGACCTCCTTCAACAACACGATCGTCACCCTGACCGACACCGACGGCAACGTGATCGCCTGGGAGTCGGCCGGTTCGGCGGGCTTCAAAGGCTCGCGCAAGTCGACTCCCTTCGCCGCCCAGGTGACCGCCGACGCGGCCGCCAAGAAGGGCATGGAACACGGCCTCGAGCGGGTCGAGGTGTTCGCCAAGGGCGCCGGCTCGGGCCGTGAGACCGCGATCCGCTCGCTGCAGGCGGCGGGTCTCGACGTGACCACGGTCAAGGACGTCTCGCCGCAGGCCCACAACGGCTGCCGGCCGAAGAAGCGGAGGCGCGTCTAGATGGCCCGCGACACCTCCCCGCAGTGCAAGCAGTGCCGGCGCGAGGGCCAGAAGCTCTTCCTCAAGGGCGAGCGCTGCTTCACCGACAAGTGCGGCGTCGAGCGGCGCTCCTACCCGCCCGGCGAGCACGGCCGCGGCCGCCTGCGGCAGTCCGAGTACCGGCTGCAGCTGCGCGAGAAACAGAAGACCCGCCGCTACTACCAGGTGCTGGAGAAGCAGTTCCGCGCCTACTACGAGAAGGCCTCGCGCCAGGATGGCGTCACCGGTGAGAATCTGCTGCGGCTGCTCGAGTCGCGGCTCGACAACGTCCTCGTGCGGCTCGGCTTCGCCGCCTCGCGGCGGCAGGCCCGCCAGCTCGTCAACCACGGGCACTGGATGGTCAACGGCCGCCGGGTCGACATCCCCTCCTACCAGGTGCGTCCCGAGGACATCATCTCGATCAAGGCTGGGTCGTCGGCCACCGACACGATCCGCCGGGCCACCGAACTCGTCTCCACGGTGCCGGCCTGGCTGCAGGCCGATCACGACGCCCTCACCGCCAAGGTCCTGCGCTACCCCGAGCGCAGCGAGATCTCGGCGCCGGTTCAGGAGCAGCTGATCGTCGAGCTGTACTCCAAGTAGTCCCGGAACCAGATTTCTGAAACACGCATACGCAAGGAACTCATGACCACCGATTTCCAGGTCCCCCGCATCACCTCCGAGAAAGTCGACGACCGTCGCGGCACCTTCACCATCGAGCCGCTGGACAAGGGCTTCGGCTACACCTTCGGCAACAGCCTGCGCCGCGTCCTGCTGAGCTCGCTGGGCGGCGCCGCGATCACCAGCGTCCGCATCGAGGGCGTCGCGCACGAGTTCTCGACCGTGCCCGGCGTCAAAGAGGACGTCACCGACATCGTCCTCAACCTGAAGGACCTCGTCGTCCGCATGCACACCGACGCCGACGAGGTCGAGGCGCCGCTGGTCGCCACCGGCCCCGGTGAGGTGAAGGCCAAGGACATCGACCTGCCCTCCGGGGTGGAGATCCTCAACCCCGAGGCGCCGATCGCCACGCTGGAGAAAAAAACCAAGCTTGAGGTCTACCTGACGATCGGCCGCGGCCGCGGCTACTCGCCGGCCGAAGAGAACAAGTCCGACGAGCAGCCGATCGGCGTGATTCCGATCGACTCGATCTTCTCGCCGATCCGCCGCGCCTCCTACGCGGTCGCCGCCGCTCGCGTCGGCCAGCGGACCGACTTCGACAAACTTACGCTGGAGCTGGAGACCGACGGCTCGATCGAGCCGGGTGCGGCGCTTCGTGAGGCATCCGAGATTCTGATCAAGAGCCTGGCGATCTTCACCGACGCCGACCGGGTCGAGGAGCTGACCGCCCGCCCGCCGGCAGCCGCGTTGGCGAGCGACGCGCTCGCCGGCGCCGGCGATTCCGTCGCCAGCAGCAACGGGCTCGACGAGATCCTGATCGAGGAGCTCGAACTCGGCGTCCGCTCCTACAACTGCCTCAAGCGGGCCGGGGTGCAGACCGTCGGCGACCTGGTGCGCAAGTCACGCGCCGAACTGAACGCGATCCCGAACTTCGGTCAGAAGTCGATCGAGGAAGTGATCGAGACCCTGCACGCCCGCGGCCTGGACCTGCAGCAGGACTGAGTGGCGGGCCGGGAGCGGAGGAGCCGATGCGTCATCGCAAGAAGCGCAACAAGCTGAGCCGTGACGCCGCGCACCGCGGGGCCCTGCTGACCAACCTCTCCAAGCAGCTGATCGAGCACGAGCGGATCAAGACCAGCCAGGCGAAGGCGAAGGCGGTCAAGCCCGAGGTCGAGCAGCTGATCACCCTGGCCAAACGGGGCGACCTGCACGCGCGCCGCCAGGCGCTGGCCAGCCTCCACAACGACAAGTTCATCGTCCACAAGCTGTTCGACGAGGTGGCGCCGCGGTACGCGGAGCGGCCGGGGGGGTACACCCGCATCGTCAAGTTGGGTCCGCGGCAGTCGGATTCGACTGAGATGGTCTACCTGGAGCTGGTGTAGGGAGGGACGGGTACCCCTCCTCACTCAACTTTTTTCGAAGTTGAGTGGATGGGCTGGCGCCCGGTCCGCCACTCCGAAAAAAGTACAAGCCGTTCGGAGGGGTACCCGTCCCTCCTCGCCACAGCCCCCGATACCCGCTCAGTCGTAGGCGACCGACTTGAGGCACAGGGTCGGGTGAGGCGCTGTTCCCAACCACAGGTTTCGAAATGCGCCTCGCCCGGGGTCGCACCGGGCTCGCGATCCCTTTGGGGGTAGTTCTCAGTATGTGACCGACTCCAGGTAGAGGCCGTGCGGGGGGGCGGTGTCGCCGGCGGCGGGGCGGGGGGCTCCCTCGAGCAGCGCTTGGAAGCTGTCCAGGGTGCGGCGTTCTCCGCTTACTTCGAGCATCGTGCCGACCAGGGCGCGGACCATGTTTCGCATGAAGGCGTCGGCGGTGATGCGGAAGTTGAGGACGTCGCCCTGGCGGTCCCAGGAGGCGGCGAGGACGTCGCGCTCGAAGCGCACGTGCTCGGTCTGGGTCGGGGTGAAGGCGGTGAAGTCGTGGCTGCCGAGGAGGGCGGCGGCGCATGCCCCCAGCGCCTCCTCGTCGCAGCGGTGGGGCCACCAGAGGGCGCGGCCGCGCTCGAAGGGGCTGGGGCCGCGGCGCGCCAGGACCCGGTAGAGGTAGCTGCGCGAGCGGGCGTCGCGGCGCGCGTCGAAGCCGTCCGCCGCCCGGGTCGCGGCGGTGATCGCGATGTCGTCCGGCCCGATCCCGTTGAGGCTGCGCGCCAGGCTCCGCGGCGGCTCCGCGGCCATCGCGAAGCTCGCGACCTGACCAAGCGCATGCACGCCCGTGTCGGTGCGCCCGGCGACGGTCAGATTGACCTCTTCACGCAGAACGGTGGCCAGCGCCGTCTCCAGCTCGCCTTGAACGGTCCGCAGCCCCGGCTGTCGCGCCCAGCCGCGGAAATCGCGGCCGTCGTATTCGATGTCGAGTCTCACCATGGTCACAAGCCCGCAGTATGCAGCGGCTGAGGTGGCGAGGGAGGGGTGGCCCTCGCCCGGACAAGCGGCGACCTAATTAGGTCGCCGCTTTGAGTATCCGCCCGTTCGAGGGCCACCCCTCCCTCGCCACCTAGAATCGCTCCCGTGCGCGTCCTCCTCACCAATGACGACGGGATATCGGCGCCCGGATTGCAGGCGGCGCGCCGGGCGCTGGTCCAGCTTGAGGGCGTCGAGGTCGACGTCGTCGCGCCGGACTCCAACCGCAGCGCCTCGGCCCGCAGCATCACCACCCGCTCGCCGCTCAGCGTCGAGGAGGTGGAGTTCGGGGACGGTCGCCGCGGTTTCGCCACCGACGGCACCCCGGTCGACTGCGTCCGCTTCGCCGAGCTCGGCCTGGTCGGGGGCCCCCCGGACCTGATCGTCTCGGGAATCAACCACGGCTCCAACCTCGGCGACGACATCACCTACTCCGGCACCGTGGCGGCGGCGCTGGAGGGGATCGTGCTCGGAATCCCGGCGATCGCGGTCTCCCAGCAGTCGGCCGGGACCGGCCTCGGCTATCTCACCGGCCGCTTCGACTTCACGGTCGCGGCCGCCTTCACCGCCCGGCTGGTGGAGCGCCTGAAGGACGAGGCGATGCCCGAGGCGACGCTGATCAACGTCAACTGCCCGGCCGGCGAGCCGAGGGGGATCGAGGTCACGCGGCTCGGCAAACGGATCTACAACGACCGGCTGAAGCCGATCGGCGAGCGCTCCGAGAACGGCCGCCAGCGCTACGAGATCTACGGCTACGAACCCGGCTACGAGGAGATCGAGGGAACCGACCTGCACGCGGTCGCCGAGGGCCGGATCGCGGTCACCCCGATCCACTTCGATCTCACCGAACACGGCGGCATCGAGCGGTTGCGCGGCTGGGGCTTCGAGGCGATGCTGGCGAGCGCGGCCTCGGCGTGAGCGGCGCCCCGGCAGAGCGCGCCGCCGAGTTGCGGCGGCTGCTGGAGCACCACAACCGCCTCTACTACGTCCTCGACGAACCGGAGATCGGCGACGACGCCTACGACGCGCTGCTCGACGAGCTGCGGGCGCTGGAGGCCCAGAACCCGCAGCTGCGCACCCCCGACTCGCCGACCCAGCGGGTCGGCGCGCCGCCGCTGGAGCGCTTCGAGCAGGTCGAGCACCACGAGCAGATGCTCTCGCTGGGCAACGCGCGCAACGAGGAGGAGCTGCGGGGCTGGGAGAACCGCATCGCCAACCACCTGAAGCGGCTCGACATCGCCGCCTCGGAGTTCAGCTACACGACCGAGCCGAAGATCGACGGCCTGGCGGTGACCCTCACCTACGAGGAGGGGGTCCTGGTCCGCGGCGCGACCCGGGGCGACGGACGGATCGGCGAGGACGTGACGCTGAACCTGCGCACGAGCGGCTCGGTGCCGCTGCGGATCCCCGACGGCCCGGAGCTGATCGAAGTCCGGGGCGAGGCCTATTTGCCGATCGCCGCCTTCAAAGCCCTGAACGAGCGCCGCGCCGAGGCCGGCGAACCGACCTTCGCCAACCCGCGCAACTCGGCCGCCGGCTCGATCCGCCAGCTCGACCCCAACCTGGCCGCCGAACGGCCGCTCTCGACCTGGATCTACGGGATCGGCGCCGTGCGCGGGCTCGATCTGGCGACGCACATGGATGAGGTCGAATGGCTGGCCGACCACGGCTTCAAGGTCAACCCCGAGACCGCGCGCCACGACGGCGTCGACGGGGTCGTCGAGCGCTGTCGCTGGTGGGAGGATCGCCGCGAGGCGTTGGACTACGAGATCGACGGCGTCGTCGTCAAGGTCGACGAGCGGGCGCTGTGGCGTGAGCTAGGCGTGGTCGGGCGGGAGCCGCGCTGGGCGATCGCCTGGAAGTTCGCGCCGACCACCGCCACGACGAGGCTGAAGAAGGTGGTCTGGAACGTCGGCCGCACCGGGCACCTGGTGCCGTTCGCGATGCTCGAGCCGGTGCACGTCGGCGGCGTCACGGTCACCACCGCGACCCTGCACAACGAGGAGGACCTGGCGCGCAAGGACGTGCGCGAGCGCGATGAGGTGGTGGTGATGCGGGCCGGCGACGTGATCCCGCAGGTCGTCTCGCCGAAACTGCCGCGCAAGAGGAAGGCCGCGCCGCGACCGCGGCCGCCGGCGAAGTGCCCCGTCTGCGGGACCGAGACCGTGAAGCCGGAGGGCGGCGTCTGGACGATCTGCCCGAATCGCCGCGGCTGCCCCGGCCAGGCCTTCCAGCACGTCAAACACTTCGTCAGCAAGGGCGCGATGGACATCGACGGGTTCGGCGAAAAGCAGGCCTCGCGGTTCCTCGAGGAGGGCCTGATCGAGGACGTCGCCGACATCTACGACCTGACCGAGGAGCGCCTGGTCGAGCTCGATCGCTTCGCCGAGACCTCCGCCCGCAACCTCCTCGCGGCGATCGACGGCTCGCGGCGCCAGCCCTTCAAGCGGGTCCTCTACGCGCTGGGCCTGCCGGGGGTCGGCTACGTCACCGCCGAGGCGCTGGCCGACCACTTCGGCTCGATCGACGCCCTGCACGAGGCCGACCCGGAGGCGATCGAGGAGGTCGAGGGCGTCGGCCCGATCATGGCCGTCCAGATCCAGGAGGCGCTCGGCGAGGAGGCGACCTGGTCCCTGGTCGAGAAGCTGCGGAGCAAGGGCCTGCGGCTGGAGGCGAGCGAGTCCGAACGCCGCGCCGCGGGCGGCCCGCTCGAGGGCAAGACCGTCGTCCTCACCGGCACCCTGCCGGAGCTGACCCGCGAGGAGGCCGCGGCGCTGGTCAAGTCGGCCGGCGGCAAGGTCACCAACTCGGTCTCCAAGAAAACCGACTTCGTGGTCGCCGGCGAGAGCCCGGGCTCGAAGCTGGCCAAGGCGGAATCGCTGGGCACCGAGGTGCTCGACGAAGCGGGCCTGCTGGCGCTGGTTCGGTAACGAAGAATTTGCAGAGTCGGCACTCGGTGCGCGCAACGCGCGATCCGGTTCATGGAACGGTTGGGGGATGGGATTGGGCCAGATCGGACCGCTGACGGGACTAATGGAGTCCGTCGCAGCTGCCGTTGGGGAGGGCGCCCTGCTGGGCGCCTTTCTCATCGGCGCCTACGGTTCCTTTTCGGGGTGGTCGCGGGACGAGCTGGAGGCTCGAGCCATCTCCGATGGCTATGCCGGCGGGGCAATTGCGACTCTCGTTGTGGTCGCTGACCTGACCATCCGCTATCTTGCGTAGAAACGAGTTGTCTGCGATGATTCCCGAGAACGAAAGGAAACGACTCTTCCGATACGCGAACATCGCGATCCTGGTCGGCGCGATCATTCTCTTCGGTGGCGTGCTTCTTTTCCATGACGCCGGCGAAGGAGCTTTGCAGCTGGTTGGTCTCGTTGGGTTCTTCTTCCCCTTCATCGTCCTCCATGGGCTCGATGAGCGGGCGAAAAAGCGCGATCGCCGGGATCAGTAGCCGGCGACGGCGGCGGCGATGCGGTCCTGCTCGAGGTGGGCGAGCTCGAGGTTGGTCACGCTCCCCATCAGGATCGAGAAGAGCATCACCTTGCCGTCGCGGTTGAAGCAGTAGCCGGAGAGGTTGCTGACGCTGTCGATCGTGCCGGTCTTGGTCCGGCAGCGGCCGAAGGCGGCGGTGCCGTGCATGCGGTCGGCGACCGTGCCCTCCTCGCCGGCCAGCGCCAGGTCCTGGATGAACTGTTCGCCGGCCGGCTGCCCCTGCATCGCGCGCAGCAGGGTCACGACCTGTTGCGGCGAGGCGAGGTTGTCGCGGGTCAGGCCGGAACCGTCGATGGCGTGGACGCCCGCGCCGAGGCTCTGGGCGAACTGCTCGACGACCGCGGCGCCCGCCGCCGTCGTCCCGCCGCCGCCGAAGCTGGCGCCGAGCAGCTTGATCAGCATCTCGGCGAAGAAGTTGTATGAGTTGACGTCGGTGAAGTCGACGATCCGGTTCAGGGTGGGGGAGTAGACGACCCCGACCCGTTTGGCTGCCGGGGGCGCCTTGCCGAGGGCGACGGTGCGGCTGATCCGCACGCCGGCGCCGCGCAGGGCCGATGCCAGCGTCGAGGCGGCGACCTTGGCGGGATCGGAGGCGAAGGCGAGCGCGCCCGGCGTCGTGTAGCCGGAGTCGAAATCGAGCCCGGAGAGCGGTCCGATTTCCCCGGTCAGCCCGTAGTTGGAGTAGGCGACGCCGCGCAGGCGGTCGAAGATCGTGTCATCGGCGTAGAGGCGGCCGGTCACCCGCCTGATCCCGGCTTCCCGGGTCTGCCGCTTCAACAGCAGCAGGTTGGTGCCCAGGCCGCCGTGGTAGCGCCCGTAGAAGGCGGGCACCCCGAGCGCCGGGTCGCCGCCGCCGACCAGGTAGAGGCTGCCGTGGAGGACGCCGGAGGAGTCGATTCGCCCGTCCCGCAGGAGCTTGGTCGGGATTCGGTACTCGGTGCCGAAGCGAGCGAGCGCGGTGGCGCTCGTGAACAGCTTCATGTTCGAGGCGAGCGGCCGGGGCCGCTGCGCGGCTCGGCTGCAGACCACATCGCCGCTTTCGGCTTCGACGACCAGCAGCCCGCTCGCCTCGCCGCCGCCGCTGAGCAACTGGCTGCGCATCGTGTCGCAGAGCGAGGAGGCGGCCGCCGGACTGGCTGCGGCAAGCGGCAGCACCGCGGCGAACAGGGCCGCGAGGAGGATCGTCGCGCGTCTCATCTTGACTACGAACACCCGGGGCGGCGAACCGTAGCGGCTTGGCGGCCGTATCCATCCCCAAAGTCGCGGAAACGCTTAATCGGCCGCCCGGCGGCCCTGAGATACTTACCGGAGGGATGGGCAAAGTAGTCGACATCGAGTCGAAGCCACGGCGGCGCAAAGCCCGGAGTCGTAAAAAGCCCTCGAAGACGGCTCTGGTGCTGGGCGGCGGCGGCTTCACCGGCGGCGTCTACGAGATCGGCGCGCTGCGGGCGCTGGATCTGCTGGCGGTCAACAGCACGGTCAACAACTTCGACGTGTACGTCGGAACCAGCGCCGGCTCCTTCGTCGCCGGCATGCTCGCCAACGGCATCACGCCGGACGAAATGATGCAGGTCCTGAACTCCAGCCTGCCCTCCGGGCTGGAAGACCTCGATCTCGACAAGGTGCTGAAGCCGAACTACCTCGGTTTCCTCTCGAAGGCGGCGGCGCTGCCGCTGCGCACCGTGCAGCTGCTCGGCTCGCTGGCGCGCCTTGGCGATTTCTCGGCGATCGACATCGGGGTGGGCCTGGCGGAGGCGCTGCCGAGCGGCCTCTACTCGGGCTCGGGAATCGCCGACTACGTCGCCGAAGTCCTCTCCGAGACGGGGCGGGTCGACGACTTCCGCCTGCTCGACGCCGAGCTCTACCTCACGGCGACCGATCTCGATACCTGCGAGCGGATCGTCTTCGGCGAGGAGGAGTGGGCCGACGTGCCGATCTCCAAGGCAGTCCAGTGCTCGACCTGCCTGCCGCTGGTCTACAAGCCGGTCGACCTGAAGGGTCGGCAGATGGTCGACGGCGGCATCCGCTCGACGACCAACGTCGACATCGCGGTCGAAAAGGGCGCCAAGTTCATCATCGTGGTCAACCCGCTCGTCCCCTACGTCAACGAGTTCGAGAAGACGATCCCGACCGTCTTCGGGCGGCGGGTGCGCCGCGTCTCCGACATGGGATTGCCGGCGATCGCCAACCAGACCTTCCGCCTGATCGCCCACGACCGGCTGCACCAGGCGGTCGAGCAGTGGCAGGAGCGCTACCCGGGCGTCGACATCATCCTGATCGAGCCGGAGTCCAACGACGAGCTGATGTTCGGGACCCCGATCATGGACTACTCGCGACGGATGAAGATCGCCCGCCATGGCTTCGAATCGGTCACCGCGGCCCTCGCCCAGGACTACGACCGCTACCAGGAGATCGCCGACCGCCACGGCCTCGAGATCTCCGAGCGCCGCGTCCGCCGCGTGGTCGAGCAGGCGGCGGCGGAGGAGCCCGAGCAGATCTCGGCCTGGCGGCGGGTGCTCGAGCAGACCACCTCGGTCCTGCTGCGGCAGTCGGGCGAGGCTAGCTAGAGGGTTGATGCACTAGGCGGCGTAGAGCTGCTCGATCGCGTCCTCGTGCTTGGACGCGACCACGGCGCGCTTGACCTTCAGGGTCGGCGTCAGCTCACCGGTCTCCTGGGAGAGGTCGTGGGGGAGGATGGCGATCTTCTTGACCTGCTCGACGCGGGCGAAGTTCTGGTTGATCTTCTCGACGTGGGCGTCGATCGCGGCGACCACGTCGGGGTTCCGGGCCAGCTGGGCGGGATCGTTCGGCAGGCCGTGCTCGGCGGCGTATTTGGCGGCCTCCTCGGGATCGAGGGTGACCAGCGCCACCAGGTAGGGGCGGCGATCGCCGACGACGACGCACTGGGAGACCAGCGGGTGCTGCTTGATTTCCGCCTCCAGGTTGGCCGGCGTGATGTTCTTGCCACCGGCGGTGATGATGATGTCCTTTTTGCGGCCGGTGATCTTGATGAAGCCGTCGGAGTCGATCTCGCCGATGTCGCCGGTGTGCAGCCAGCCGTCGACGATCGTCTCGCGGGTCGCCTCGGGGTTCTTGTGGTAGCCCTGGAAGACGTTCGGGCCCTTGACGAGGATCTCGCCGTCCTCGGCGATCTTCACCTGGCAGCCGGGGAACGGTTTGCCGATCGTGCCGATCTTGAAGTCCTCCGGCGAGGAGATCGTCGCCGCGGTCGAGGTCTCGGTCATCCCCCAGCCCTCCAGCACCAGCACCCCGGCGGCGTCGAAGAAGCGCAGGATGTCCGGGTTGATCGGCGCCGCGCCGGAGACCGCGAGCCGCAGCCGGCCGCCGAACAGGTTGCGGATTTTCGACAGCACCTGCTTGTCGGCGAAGGCGTAGGAGCGGCTGAGCAGGAAGCCGGGCCGGCGGCCCGAGCGTTCGGCGGCCCGCATCCGTTCGCCGACCCGGATCGACCAGTCGAAGATCGCCTTTTTCAGGCCGCCCACCTTTTCCATCCCGCTGGTCGCCGCGGTGTAGATCTTCTCGAAGATCCGTGGCACCGAGGGGAAGTAGGTCGGCTTCAGTTCCGCCAGGTTCTGCATGATCTTCAGCGGGTCGCGCTCCCAGTAGGCGATCGTCGCGCCGAGGTCGAAGCTGCCGAGCTGGATCAGCAGGGCGAAGGAGTGGGCGAGCGGCAGGTAGAGGTAGGTGACGTCTTCCTCCTCGATGACGCTGGTCTCGTTGACCATGTCGAGCATCGCCCGGTAGTTGCCGTGGCTGATGATGCAGCCCTTCGGCGGGCCGGTGGTGCCGGAGGTGTAGATGAAGGTCGAGATGTCACCCTTGGTCACCGCTTCGTAGCGGCGCTCCCAGCTCGCCGGATCGGCGGCGGCGCCGCGAGTCGACAGCTCCTCGCTGGAGATCGCGTCATCGGCCGCGCCGGTCATCAGGACCACGTGCTCGAGGTTGGGCAGCGCGTCGCGGACCTCGCGGATCTTCCGCAGCTGTTCGTCGTCCTCGACCACGACGACCTTGGCGTCGGAGTTCTCGATCACATAGCGGCACTCCTCGGGGGAGTTGGTCTGGTAGATCGGGACGACGACGGCGCCGATCGAGAGCGCGGCGAAGTCGAAATAGGTCCACTCGGGCCGGGTGTTGCCGAGAATCGAGACCCGGTCGCCCTTCTCGACCCCCAACTCGGCGAGGCCGAGGGCCAGGGGCCGGACGATCTCCCGCACCTCGACGAAGCTGCGGCTGACCCATTCCTCGCCGTCCTTGCAGCGGACGGCCGGCGCCTCGCCGTACATCTCCGCCGACCGCGCCAGCAGGTCGGCGAGGGTGTTGGATTTCGTGCCCCTCCCCTCCATTCCGGGGGGAGAGTCTATTCAGTGTCTGGCCGCTGAACCAGCCTGGGGCTGCTGAGCGGCAGCCTGGCTACGGAGAGAGGCCTCGAAGAGGGTGCGGTCGATGCGGCCGTGGAATACCGGGACGCCCAGCTCAACGCACTTGCCGATCACCTCCTGCCGGTCCATTCGCAGCTGATCGGCGAGCTCGGTGGGCGTGAGGTGATTGGCCATAGAAGGACCTCCGCGGTCGTTGAAAATGAGTAGCCCATACTTACCCGTCGGGGCGGACGTGTCAATCGTCGCGAAGCCGAGACGCCCACTCGCGATAATTGCCCCCGATGTCCGAAGCTGCGGTCAAAGCGGTGCCCCGGCGCGGCCGGCTCTGGGTCGCCC
Organism: Solirubrobacterales bacterium; assembly: GCA_036257815.1. Classification (GTDB taxonomy): domain Bacteria; phylum Actinomycetota; class Thermoleophilia; order Solirubrobacterales; family 70-9; genus VAYN01. Next base: position 20,401 of record DATAEW010000114.1, on the reverse strand, counting down.
TGATCCTCGCCCTCGGCCTGGTCGGCCTCGGCTACACGATCGTCAACATCTCGACCCAGAAGGCGGGCCGGTCGGCGATCAGGATCGAAGGCATCAACGACGCCCAGGAAGTCTTCGGCGGGGTGCCGCAGGAAGGCGCCCGGCTCGGCTCCTCCGACGCGCCGGTGACGATCCAGGTCTTCAACGACCTGCAGTGCGCCGACTGCCGCGAAGCCTTCCTCGGGACGATCCCGGCGCTGACCGAAGCCTACGCCCGCCCCGGCAAGGCGAAGCTGCTCTACCACCACTACTCGAACAGCGAAAGTCCCCAGGAGCTCGGGTTCTACGGGGCCGAAGCGGCGGCCGAACAGGGCTACGGCTGGCAGTACACCTATCTCTTCTTCCGCAACCAGGAAGAAGCGAAACGCCGCGGCGTCAACCAGGACTTCCTCGCATCGGTCGCCGGCGGCGTCGAGGAACTCAACGCGCCGGAATGGGAAGCGGCGCTGGAAAAGAACGGCGGCAGCGACGGGCCGATCGCCCGGCGGCTGGAAGCCGACGAGGAACTCGGCCGGGAACTGGGGATCCGCACCGGCCAGGCGGCGATCGTCAGCGGCCCGGCGGGCACGCGCACGCTGCAGGACAGCGCGAGCCTGGGCGAAATCGAAGCGGCGATCGCCGAGGTCGAATAGCGGCGCGGTCCGGTCCGCTCGCCCGGGGACGGGGGTGTTTCCGATGCTCAGGCGGCGCGGCGCAGGCGTCCCCGCGCCCGCTGCTGGATCACCGCGCCCCAGTCGGCGTCGTCGATCCAGGCCGGCGAGGTGGTGCGCAGGAAGTCGGCCAGCGTGGCGGCCAGGCCCTCGGGGTCTTCGAGGTTGGGGAAGTGGGCGGCCCGGGGCAGGGTCGCGAAGCGGCAGTTCGGGATCGCCCGCTCCGCCTCGCGGCCGTGGGCGATCGGGATCGTGCGGTCACGGGCGCCCCAGACGATCAGCGTCGGCATGTCACCGAGCAGGTAGAGGCGGTCGCGGGCGCTCACCTTCTGACCGTGCACGTCGATCACCGAGCGCAGGGTCTGCAGGAAGGCACGCCGCGAGCCGTGCTCCTGCAGCGGTCCCAGTGCCCGCGCCACGGCCTGCAGGTAGATGCCGCTGGAATTGCCGCGGGCGCGCAGGCGGGCGCCGCCGCCGGCGATCGCCTCGACCAGCCGCGGTCGCGTGGCGAGCCGCAGCAGCGCCGCCGAACCGGGCAGGGCGGCGCCGCGCAGCAGCGGGCTCACCTCGTGTCCGAGACCGCCGCTGGAGACCAGGACCAGGCGCTCGGTCAGCTGCGGGAACTGGTAGAAGAACTGCATCGCGACGCCGCCGCCGAGCGAGTGGCCGACGATCGTCGCTCGCTCGACGCCGAGCACCGCCAGCAGGTCGCGGATGCTCGCCGCGTGGGCGCCCAGGGAGTAGTCGCCGCGCGGGGTCGCCGAGTCCCCGTGGCCGATCAGGTCCGGGGCGATCACCCGGTGGGAGCCGGCGAGCCGCTGCGCCACCCCCTGCCAGTGGCGCGAGGAGTTGACCATCCCGTGGATCAGGACGACGTTCGGCCCGCTGCCGGTGACGCGGTAGACCGCCCGGTGGCCATGCAGGTCTACCTCGTGGGCCTCGAACGCCGTGCCGGACTCCATGCCGAAGACCCTAACCCCCGCCCGGCGCTAATGGGCGGCGCGCCGGTTGATGTGCAGCTCGAAGGCGTCGGCGACGTGCCACTCCGCCGAGAGCATCACCGGTTGGCCGTCGGCATCGAGGTCGATCTGGTCGATGTGGAGGAGCGGGGTTCCCATCTCCACCTCGAGCAGCTCCGCCAGCCGCTCCCCCGCCACCACCGGCACCAGGCGGGCGCTGGCCCCCTGGACCGCGTGCCCGCTGCCCTCCAGCACCTGGTAGAGCGAGCCGCCGAAGCCGACTCCGTCGGGGGCGAAGCGCTTCGGCAAGCGGTCGAAGGAGTAGACGACGGGACGCCCGTCGGCGGTGCGGATCCGTTCCACCCAGAGCAGCGGCTCGCCGGCTCGCACCCGCAGCGCCTCGGCCTCCTCCGCCGAGGCCTCCCGCTCTTCCTGGTCGATGATCGTCATCGCCGGCTCCATCCCGGCCTCGCGGATCATGCTCGTGTAGCTGACCGACATATCGAGCGCGTGCCGCCGCGGCAGGGTGCCGACGACGAAGGTCCCGGAGCCGTGCCGCCGGGTCAGGTACCCGGCCTCGACCAGGCTGCCGACCGCTTCGCGGACCGTTGCCCGGCTGACCCCCCAGCGGTCGGCCAGCTCGTCCTCGTTGGGCAGCTTGACGCCGGCCCGATAGGTGCCGTCGAACAGCTCCGCCAGCAACTCGTCTCGCAGCCGCGCCACGGCCGTCCCCCGTTCGCTCACGGCAACAGCCTGCCCGACCCGGCGGCGGCAGCGGCCTCGAGCACCGATTCGACCTGCGGCGCGACCCCCGGCCCGCCCGGCAGCCTGCCCTCGAAGATCGCGCTGCCGATCGTGAACCCCCAGGCGCCGGCCCGGGCCAGCAGCTCGATCTGGTCGAAGCGGACGACCGAGCCGGCGGCGATCACCGGCCCCTGGCTCGCCGCGACGACCGCGCCGGTCAGCTCCTCGATGTCGGCGCTGGCATGCCGGTAGGCGAGCAGGTCGAGGCCGTCGACGCCGTCCAGCGAGGTGAGCCGGCCGGCGTCGGCGGCGATCTCCTCGATGCTGCCCTCGAGCACGCTGGGGTGGCCGACGACGGTGCCGGGGAAGGGGCAGTAGCGGACGTCGGCGCCGGCGAGGACCTCGGTCGCGGCTTCCGGGTGGTTGCCGCCGAGGACCCAGTCGACGCCGATCGGCAGGGCCGCCTGCAGCGAACGCCGCTCGTCCTCGAAGCTGGTCGAGACGACCTCGAGCATCACCTCCAGGCCGTGCGCGTGGGCCCGCTCGCAGATCTCGGTCAGCCGTTCCGGCGTCGCCCCGACGTCCTTGAAGCCGATGTAGCCCAGGCCGCAGTCCCGGACCTCCTCCAGCACCTCGAGGGCGTTGGGCACGGTGGCGTCGTCGTGGGTCAGCATGAAGATGAACTCGATCATTCTCTCTCGCTCCTCGGGTCGCCCGCTTGCTCGGGGAGGACTCGGTGGATGCCCTCGACGACGTAGTCGGGCACCACCGGGGACTGGGCCACGGCCGCCGCCTCGGTGGCGCCGCTGAGGACGAGGACACCGGCCATCCCGACGCGCTGGCCCATCGCCACGTCGGTGCTCAGCCGGTCGCCGACCAGCGCCGCCTGCTCGGGAGCGCTGCCGAGTCGCTTCAAAAGCGCCCGGCCCATCGTCTCGCTCGGCTTGCCGAGAACGGCCTCGGCGCGGGCGCCGGTGCAGGCCTCCAGAGCGGCGAGCATCGCCGCGCAGTCGGGCAGGCCGCCGTCGGGGGTGGGGCAGTAGGGGTCGGGGTTGGTCGCGACGATCGCCGCGCCGCGCTGGCGCACGGCCCGGTAGGCGGCCTCGAGCTTGGCGTAGTCGAAGCCCCGGTCGAAGGAGACGACGACGACCTCGGCCGCGGCCGGCTCGGCGACAACCGTCCAGCCGGCCTCGGCCAGCGTGCGCTCGACCAGCGGCTCGGCGATCGTCAGGACCCGCGCGCGAGGGTGCCGCTCGCCGAGGTAGAGGAGCAGCGAGTCCAGCGCGGTCACCACGTCGGCGGCGCTGGCCGGGAGGCCGAGCCGGGTCAGCTTCTCAGCGTATTCGGTGGCCGAGAAGAGGGGCTTGTTGGTGACGAAGACGACGCGGCCACCGTGCTCGCGGATGTCGGCGATCGTCTCCGCTGCGCGCGGCAGCAGGGCGTCGCCGAGGTAGACGGTGCCGTCGAGGTCGAAGGCGTATCCCTGGAAGCGCCGGTCGGGGCGGCGGATCACCGCCTCCCCGGTGGCCAGGGAGATGCCGTTCACAGCCCCGCCCCCAGCTCGGCCGCGTCGGCCAGCACCTGCTCCACGTCGGCCTCCTCCCAGGCGCCGGTGAAGCAGGCGAGGTCGGCAACCGTGAACCGGTCCCGCATCAGGTGGCAGTTGGCGATCGCCCAGCGAGCCGTCGCCGCGTCGACCGCCGGGTCGAGCTCGCTGAAACGCACCGGCGCGCCGGCTTCGCGCATCGCGCCGACCAGGGTCGCCGGCTCGACGAGCAGGCCGTCGAGGGCGACTTCGTGCGCGTCCCAGTCGCCGGCGAGCGCGCCGAGCGCCTCGCGGTTCGCCCGCCAGCGTTCCAGCTTGACGCGGTAATCGCGCCAGCACTCCTCGGCCATCGCTCCGCTCGGGTCGAGCGGCTCGAAGGCGGCGCGGACCCGAGGCTCCATCTCCGCCGCGGATGGAAAGCGCAGCTCCAGCCCCCGCTCGGCGATTCGCCGCCGCAGCTGGCGCCAGGTGAGCGCGGCGACGATCGTCGTCACCCCGACCTTGGCCCCGTGCAGGGTGCCGCCAGCGCCGCGCCGCTCGGCCGCCATCTCGAGCAGGTGGCTGACCGTGTGCTCCATTCCCGAGGACGGCGCGGTGCGGCCGGCGACCCCCATCGAGATGCCGCTGACCGCGAGGATCTCGGCGAGCCTTCCCACAGAGACGCTTGTCCCGCGCGCCAGCCGCGGCGCCAGGGCCAGCAGCTCATCGCCGTGCTCACGCCCCAGCGCCACGACGGTCTCCGAGTAGCTGTCGTCGAGGCCGACTGCCCGGGCCAGATACCAGTCGGCGCCGGCGGTGAACATCGAGACGAGGTCGCCGAGGCCGGCCAGGCTCAGCGCCGCCGGCGCGTCGGCGAGGGTGGCGCCGTCGAGCAGGAGCACGTCGGGCCAGCGCGACTGGACGGTCCGCTTGACCCCGTTGCGCAGCAGCACCGACTGGTCGTCGGCGAAGCCGTTGACGCTGGCCGCCGTCTGTACGACGACGTGCGGCAGCCCGCCCAGCTCGCTGGAGACAACCTTGCCGATGTCGGCGACGGTCCCCGAGCCGACGCTGACGATCGCCATGCATCCTCTGACCGCGGCCAGCGCCGCGGCGACGGTCTCCTCGTCGGCGTGGGCCGGGCCGTCCGGGGGCCCGACCCGCACCGGGCGGACCTGGCGCTCGGGCTCGAGCGCCGCGACGATGCACGGCTTCAGGTTGACGCCGCGCCGCCACATCCTGGTCGCGTCGACCAGCAGCGCCACCGGGCCGGTCCTCTCGCCGATCAGATCGGTGAGGATCGGTCGCAGCTGGGCCAGCGCCTGCGGCCCGGCGACGATCCGTCCCAGGCCGAGCGGGCGCAGGCGCGCGGCGTCGGGTGAGGCCGCCAAACGCTCGCGCAGCGCCTCGAGCTGGAGCCCGCCGTCGCGTGTGCCGATGCCGCTCATCCGATGCTCCCCTCGACGCCGTCGTAGAGACGGCGGTAGGCGGCGTGGCGCTCGGCGTAGAGCGCCGCCCGCGCGGGGTCGGAACGGACCGCAGGCCCGACGTCGACCCCATGGGCGATCGCCTCGTCGAAGTCGCCGAAGCTGCCGCCGGCCAGGGCCGCCAGCAGGGCGGCGCCGAGGGCGGTCGGCTCCTCGGCCAGCACCGGCCGCACCGGCCGGTCGAGGACGTCGGCCTTGATTTGCAGCCAGAGCGGGCTGCGGGCACCGCCACCGACGACCCGCACCTCCTCGCCGCCGAGGCCGAGGCTCTCCAGCCTGTCGACGACGTCGCGCAGCGCGAAGGCACAGCCCTCGAGCACCGCCCGGGCGAGCTCTGGCTGGCCGTGGTTCATCCCCAGGCCGGCGAAGGCGCCGCGCATCCGGTCGTTCCAGCGAGGCGCCATCGCCCCGCTCAGGGTGGGGAGGAAGAGGACTCCGCCGGCGCCCGGCTCGGCCCGGCCGGCCAGCTCGAAGACGTCCGCCTGGGGGCAGCCGATCACCGACTCGGCCAGCCACAGCGTGCTGCCGCCGGAGACGAAGCCGGGGTTCTCGACCAGGAGCGCCCGCGGCACCGCGTGGGCGTGGGTCTCCACCAGGCCGCCCTCGTCGAGCGTCAGCTGCTCGGCCACCGTGGCAACGGGCTCCGCCGTCCCCGTCACGTCTGCGATCGGGCCGGGCCGCAGCAGGCCGGCGGCGAGCGCCGCGCCGTGGTCGTCGCCGGTGCCGACCACCACCCGGCAATCGGGGCTGAGGCCGAGGCGGGCGGCGGCCTCCGCGGTCAGGACGCCCGCCACGTCGGTGGAGTCGCGGATCGCCGGCAGCAGGGCGAGATCGATGCCCGCCGCCTCGGCCAGCCGCTCCGACCAGACCCCCTCACCGACGTCGTAGAGCAGCGTCGAGGAGGCGTTGGCGTGGTCGATCGCCATCTCGCCGGTCAGCCGGGCGACGAGATAGGGGCCGACGGCGGGCAGCCAGCGGGTCTCGCCGTACACCTCGGGCTCGTGGCGGTGCAGCCACATCATCTTCGGCGCCGTGTGGGAGGCGTTGCAGTTGAGCCCGGTCAGCTCGAAGAGCTCCCGCTCGCCCACCCGCTCCAGCAGCTCCGCCGCCTCCGCCTCGGCGCGCCGGTCGAGCCAGATCAGGGCGTCGCGCAGCGGCCGCAGCTCGGCGTCCACCGGCACCACTCCGTCGACCTGGCAGGCGAGGCCGAGCTGACCGACCTCGGCCGCCTTGACTCCGCCGCGCTCCAGCAGCTCGGCGACCACCGCGGTCAGGCCGGTCTCCCATTCGGCCGGGTCCTGCTCGGCCCAGCCGCTGGCCGGATGGCGCATCGTCGCGCCCCGCCTTCCGACGGCGACCACGTCGCCGTCGGGATCGAGCAGGCACCCCTTGACGCTCTGGGAGCCGACGTCCATGCCGATCGTGTGAGCCCCCATCCGCTCAGGCGACCCCGAGGGCCAGGTCCTTCTCCTCCTCGGGATCGTCGACGCTGCCCATCGCGGCGCCGGCGGCGCGCAGCGATTCCGGGCGGCGGGCGCCGAGCCAGGCGGCGCCGATGCTGACCGCGAGGACCCAGCCGACGATCACCCAGGGGAACCAGGTGAATGGCGCTTCCACCTGTTCGACGATCTGGCCGATCGTCAGCCCGACCATCAGCAGGGCGCCGAGTCCGGGCAGCACGAGGTGCCGGACCGGCTGGAAATCGCCGCGCTCGCGGAAGAAGCGGATCGCGGCCGCGTTGGTCAGCACGTAGACGGGCAGGATCCCCATCGTCAGCAGGAACCCGAGGTAGAAATAGACGTTGATCCCGGCGCTCGCGCCGCCCAAGCCGCCGGCGAGGGTGCCGACGAGAAAGGCGAGACCGACCGCGAAGACGCCCTGGAAGAGGACCGCGAAGATCGGCGTGCGCCGCTTCGGGTCGACGTAGCCGAAGAGCGAGGGCAGCAGTCCCTCGCGACCCATTTTGTTGAGGATGCGGACGATCCCGTTGTTGGAGGCGAGCATCACCGCGAACATCGAGGAGACCGAGGCGACGATCACCGGCCACTTCATCCAGCTGGCGTATTGCGCCGCGAGATCGTTCCACGGGGTGCCGGTTGCTTCGAGCGAGTTCATGCCGTCGCGACCGAGGCCCATCGACTCTGCCCAGATGCAGAAGGCGTAGATGCCGCCGACCAGCAGGGTCGAGTAGAGGATCGCCCTGGGGATGCGCCGGCGCGGTTCCTTCACCTCCTCGCCGAGCGAGGCCGCGGCCTCGAAGCCGACGAAGCTGAGGGCGGCGAAGATCCCGCCGGTGAGGAGGCCGCCGAAACCCTGGGGCGAGCTGGAGGGATTGAAGGGGTGCAGGTTGAGCCCTTCGTGACCGCCGTTGACGACGACGATGAGGGCCATCAGGACGACGATGAAAACCTCGGCGCTGAAGAGGATCAGCGCGGTGCGCAACGAGGAGACGATCCCCTCGAAGGCCAGCACGGTCATCACGATCGCCGGCACCAGCCCGATCGCCCACCAGGGGATGTTGCCGATGCCCTCGTCGTTGAAGGTGCTCTGCAGATATCCGCCGATCAGCCCGATCTCAGCCGGGGGCAGCAGCGCGTAGGCAGCGAAGATCAGCCCGCCGGTGACGAAGCCGGCGCGGGGGCCGAAGCCGCGGGTGACGTAGGTGTAGAAGGCGCCGGCGCTGGGCAGCGCCCGGGCCATCTCGATCACCCCGGTCGCGGTGATCAGCATCGCCACCAGGCAGAGCACGTAGACCAGCGGCGTCGCGAAGCCGGAGGACGGGGTCGAGAACTGGGGGTTGAAGAAGGTCGAGACCGCCGGCCCCATGATCGCCGCGGACATGATCACGGCGCCCGGGAGGCCGATCGCGTTGCGCCGCAGGCCGCTGCCCGTCGGCTGGGATGCTTGCTCCATCAACTGCTCCTCTCCTGTGGCCCTGGATGTCAGATGAGGCAAGTCATCAGACATCTGCTGATTACATCAGATGATTTGTCCCGCCTACAGATGAAAACACAGCCACTGCGCTGTACCTCCAGGCAGGGGTCGCGGTTCAACCCCTGGACTCAGATCCTGGGGGCGGCGCGCGGTTTGGAACTTGTCTTCAGGGAGGGCCGGGGGCGGAGGCGGGCGGGCGGCGCCCCCACCTTTCCTGGGTCCAGGCGAACCAGAGGGCGCCGGCGATCGTCACCAGGCAGGCGACGAAGAAATTGAGCCGCAGGCTGAGGATGTGGTGGGAGGGATCGACGCGGAGCAGCTCCTCGAAGATCCGGAAGCCGGAGTAGCCGGTGACGAAGAGGGCGAAGAGGCCGGGGGGGCGGATCTGCCGGTGGTTGTCGAGCCAGACCAGGAAGGCGGCCAGCGAGAGATCCCAGACCGCCTCGTAGAAGTAGGTCGGCTGGAAGGTCGTGTACTGGTGGTAGCCGGCCGGCCGGTGCGAGGGATCGATTTCCACCCCCCAGGGCAGGCTCGTCGGTTCGCCGAACAGCTCCTGGTTGACGTAGTTGGCGACCCGGCCGATCGCCATCGCCACCAGGAAGGCCGGGGCGGCGGCATCGAGCGCCTGCGCCACCGAGGCGCCGGCGCGGCGCACCCGCCAGACCGCCACCAGGACGCCGGCCGAGAACGCCCCCCAGCTCCCCAAGCCGCCGTCCCAGACCGCGAACGGTCCCCACCAGTGCGGCGGGACTTCGCCGCTGCTCGTCAGGTCGAAGTAGATGCGGCCGCCGATCACCCCGGCCGGGATCGACCACAGCAGGACGTCGAAGACGAGCTCGCGGGAGCCGCCCCGAGCCTCCCAGCGCCGCACCACGATCATCCCGGCGACGGCGATCGCGATCGCGTAGATGATCCCGTAGAGGTGGAATTCGACCGGCCCGACGTGGAAGTCGTTGACCGAGGGGCTCGGGATCGCGGCGCTCACGGCGGCCAGACCAGCCCGGTCTAACCCGGGGGGCGGGAGACCAGGGGGTCCCCCTCGCTCGAGCGCCTCCCGCTCCACCAGCCGAGCAGGGCGCCGATCAACAGCACCGCGATCGCCCCGTCGATCGCCAGGTCGGCGAGGTTCATCGACTGCGTGCGGTCGGTCAGCCGCAGCCAGTCGACGACGCCGCCGCGCAGCGGTCCCGGCTCCCGCAGCAGGCGGTCGAGGAGGTTGCCGATCGCCCCCCCGAGCAGCAGCCCGACCGCCACCGCGCCGGCGGTCGAGCTGACCCGGTGGGCAACGCCGAGCAGGACGATCACGGCTGCGATCGCGAACAGCGAGATCGCGACCGTGTGCCCGGGGAGGATGTTGTTGGGGCCTGCGAAGTTGCGGTAGAGGTCAAACCTGATCGCGCCGCCGAGGATCTCGACCGGGCGCCGGCCCTCGAGGTCGTGCACGGCCACGGCCTTGGTGATCGCGTCGAGGAGGACGACCGCGCCGCCGATCGCCAGGATCAGGCGCGCTCGGCCGCCGCTCGGCCCGAGGAGCCTGCGCAGCGAACGTCCTGACTCGCTTCGCCGGGAGACCATCCCGCCGATCATCCCGTAAACCCCCCTGGCGAGGGCGAGGCGACTCGCCCCCAGGGCGCCGGGCCTTGTGAGCGCCGTCCTGCTGGACACCCACGTCGTTCACTGGTGGTCGGCGGAGCCGAAGCGAGTCAGCGCTCCGGCGCGCGAAGCGCTGGAGCGCGCGGACGAGCTGGTGATCGCCGCGATCTCCTGGTATGAGTTGGCCTGGTTGGCGAGGAACGAACGGATCGCCGTCACCGTTCCAATCCGCTCCTGGTTGCAAGGATTGGCCTCGCAGCTGCGCACGCTAGGCGTTACCCCAGCGATCGCGGACGCCGCCGTTGGCCTACCCGCTTCCTTTCCGAGTGACCCGGCGGATCGGCTGATCTACGCACCGCGATCGAGCACGGCCTCGGCCTGGTCACCAAGGACCGGGCGATCCGCGACCACGACCACCCGCGGTCGCTGACGATCTGGTAATCCGCCGCCGGCCGACCCGCTGCTCTAGGGGATGGCAGCCGGCGAGTGCGCGGGCCTCAGCCCTCGGTGCGTAGCGTCCAGGACGCGTCCCTTCCCAGCAGGGAGGCGCCCATGGCCGCGAAGCCGAGGTCACGGATCCCGGCGGCCACCAACTGCGGCCCTTCGGCCATGTCCTGAGTCACGACGACGAGGACGACTCCGACCATCAAAGCGATGCCGCTCCAGCGCGGCAGCACGCCAGCGCGTGCGACCGCGTAGCCGAAGCCAAGGCCGGCGAACAACATGATCGCCCCGTGCACGACCATCGCCGCCCCCAGTTCTTCGCTAAGAGCGGTGAAGTCGCTGGTGCCGTTGAGGAGCGCGTAGACCACGGTGCCGGTGAAGAAGACGAAGCTGTAGGCGTAGGCGATGGCGCATACGGCCCCGAGGCGTCCCATCCGCCGGCGCTGAACCAGGTAGAGGCCGATCACGAAGAGGGGGATCGCTGCCTCGGCGATCAGAGTGAGCCACAGCTGGGGCTCTGAGAAGCCGCCCTGGCTTGCCTCGAGCACATCGGAGGCGAAGTAGAGCACGGAGAAGACGAGCGTTGAGAAACCGACCAGCTTGACCAGCTCCGGTTGGGGTCCTCGAGCGCCATCCATGAGGGCAATACTATGGCCGCTGTTCCGCATGAGACTTCAGGCGCCGATCATGTCGCGGCGCTCGAAGATCAACAGCCCTGCGGCGGTGCTCGCCGCGCCGATCGTGAGCATCGCCAATGCCTCCGGCAGCTTCATCGACTGCGCGGGCACAAGCCCAACGTGCTGGAACGGGGAGAGGTCGAGGGTCCAGGCGGGAGCGCCGAGGAGCGCTCCGAACAGGTACCAACAGAACGCCACCGAGACGAGTCCGTAGGCGATGCCTGCGGTGGCCCGGGGCGCGAGCGCGAAGGCCAGGGTGGAAGCGCCGAGGAAAAGCAGGGTAGGCGGCATGCAGTTGAGGCCGGCCTCGAGCAGGTCGGGCAGCGCGGCGTCCGTGCCCTGCGAGACCGCCCCGGCCCAAGCGAGGACGCCGGCAACCAATGAGAGGACGAGCGCCGTCGCAGCCGCCAATGCCAGCCTGCCACCGAGCCAGGCTCGCCGCGAGACCGGCAGCGAGAAGAGCGTCTCGAGGCGCGACTCGGATTCCTCGTGGCGCGCGGCGGAGAGCTGCGCGCAGGCGAAAAGGCTGATCACGAAGGCGAAGATGAGGAAGTAGAAGCCGAGCGCACCCGAAGGCGTCACGAGCGAGGCCCCGCCCAGCCTGTGCAGCTGTTCACGAAGCGATTGCGAGACGTTGGCGGAATTGAAGGTGTCGGCGAGCAGGCCGACGATGACGGCGAAAACCCCAACCCCGACCAGCCAGCCGGTGAGGGTGCCACGCTCGCTGCGCAGAGCCAGCGCGGTCGGCGAGGAGAGCAGGCGGAGCCGCGGAGCCGCGGTGTCGCTGCTCGAAAAGACCCCGGTGCCGACGTCGCGGCGCTCGGCGATCCGGGAAGAAACAAGCAGCAGCAGGGCGGTCGCCGCGGCCGGTAGCAGCAGCACCGCCGACTGGGCGCCCGTGAACGGCCGCATCTCCTCGGCCCATCCAAGTGGGGAGGCCCAGCGCAGCCATTCCATCGAGCCGGCGGTGTCGGCGACGATCCGCAGGGTCAGCGCCACGGCGAAGACCACCATCCCCCAGCCAAGGGCCAGCCGCCGGGTCGGCGCCAGCTGGCAGACCAGCGCGCCAACCGCCGCGAAGACGACGCAGACCGAGACGACGGCGAGCGCCAGGTAGGCCGACGGGCCCGGCGCGAGGCTGCCGGCCAGCAGGCCAAGCCAGGTCGCAAGCCAAAGCAGAGCCGCGCCCGCGGCGACTCCGGCGAGGGCGGCGCGAAACGCCCCCCGGCGGCTGAGGATCCCCGCGAGCACCAGCTCCTGGCGCCCAGCGTCCTCCTCGGAACGCAGTGCCCGCACCGCCGCGAACAGGCCCCAGACCGCGGCGAAGATCGAGAGGGTGCCGCCTACCCGCCAGGCAACGTAGCCCCCCACGTGGACGAGGTCGTGCGGGACGCCGTAGAAGAGCCGGATCGCCTTGTTCTCACCGAAGCTCCTGGCGAACTGCAGCCGCTCCGCCACGGTCGGGTAGGTGTGTTCGTAGCCGACCGCCTGGACCAGGGCGATCAGGGCGAAGAGAACCGCGAAGGAGAGGTTGCGAACGCGCCCGTCGGCGAACGAACGCCGCGCCAGGGCCCTAGCTGCGTCCATCGCTGGAGTGGTCGTAGTGGTGAAGGAAGATCTCCTCGAGCGAGGGCTCGCGGCTGGTCATCGCAACCACCGGCTGCTTGGCCAATATCGCCAGCAGCGGGCGGAGGCTGCCGCCCACTTCGAAGCGCAGGGCGTTCTCTCCGACCGGCGCAAGCCGCACCCCATCGAGCTCGGGCAGTTGCGGCGCGGCGCCCTCGAAGGTGACCTCAACCGTGCTGGCGCTCAGGTGGCGCAATTCCGCGAGGGTGCCCTCGTCGACCAAGCGACCGGCGCTGAGGATCCCGACCCGGTCACAGAGAGCCTCGACCTCACTCAGTATGTGCGAGGAGAGGAACACGGTCTGGCCGCGCTCCTTGGCTTCATGAACGCTTTCCCGGAAGGCGACCTCCATCAGTGGGTCAAGGCCGCTGGTCGGCTCGTCGAGGATCAGGAGGTCGGCGCGGCTGGCCAGCGCGGCGATCAGTTGCACCTTCTGGCGGTTGCCCTTGGAGAGGGCCCGCACCCTCTTGTCAGCGTCCAGCTTGAATCGCTCGACCAGCGTGCCGCGGTAGGCGACGTCGGCGCCGCCGTGCAGGCGGGCGAGGTACTCAAAGGTCTCGGCGCCGGTCAAGGCCGGCCAGAGGAAGGGCTCGCCGGCGACATAGGCGACGCGACGGTGGGCCGCGACTGGCGCGCGCCAGGCGTCGAGGTCAAAGAGCGACGCCCGGCCGGAGGTGGGGCGGTGCAGGCCGAGCAGCAGTCGGATCGTGGTCGTCTTGCCGGCACCGTTCGGGCCGAGGAACCCGTAGACCTCTCCTGTGCCGATCTCGAGGTTCAGGCCATCGAGGGCAAGAGTGTTGCCATAGCGCTTGGTCAGGCCCTCTGCCCGAATTACGTTCTTGCTTCTACTCGTGCTCATGACCCGGGCGATCCTACGCGGGGTCGCGCCCCTTCTCAGCGCTGAGGCAGGGGCCTGCCGCCCCATCCCAAGAGTTTGCGACCGATTCGTGCCTGGGGAGTTCGAGGAGATCGATCCCGTAGCTGCTTAACTCGCACAGGTGCCTGAGCTGACCGAGGCGGAACTCGAGGGCCTTTTGGCCTATTGGGCCGCAGCCAACTACCTCACGGTCGCTCAGATCTACATGCAGGAGAACGCGCTGCTCCGCGAGCCGCTGAGAGCGGAGCACATCAAGCCGCGACTGCTCGGCCACTGGGGAACGTCCCCGGGGCTGAACCTCATCTACGCCCAGCTCAACCACCTGATCCGCAAGACCGGCCAGGAGGTCCTCTATGTCGCCGGCCCCGGGCACGGGGGCCCGGCTCTCGTCGCCAACGTCTATCTCGAGGGCACCTACTCGGAGGTCTATCCCGAGGTCTCCCGTGACGAAGCCGGACTGCGACGCCTGGTCCGCCAGTTCTCGACCCCCGGCGGGATTCCCAGCCACGTCAGCGTGCCGACGCCGGGCTCGATCCATGAGGGCGGCGAGCTCGGGTCTGCGCTGGTCCACGCCTTTGGCGCCGCCTTCGACAATCCTGACCTGCTGGTCGCCTGCGTGATCGGCGACGGCGAGGCGGAGACCGCCCCACTGGAGGGCTCTTGGAAGGGAGTCCGCTTTCTCAACCCGGTCCGTGACGGCGCGGTGCTGCCGATCCTGCACCTGAACGAGAACAAGATCTCCGGGCCGACGGTGCTCGGCCGGGCTCCCGAGGAGGAGATCGGCGATCTGCTCTCGGGGCAAGGCTATGAATGCAGGTTCGTCAGCGGCAGCGAACCGCGGCAAGTCCACGCCGACTTCGCCGACGCGCTGGCCGAGTGCCGGGCCGTGATCGCCGCGATTCAAGACGATGCCCGATCCGGCCGCGCTGGCGGAAGGCCGCGCTGGCCGGCGATCGTCCTGCGGACGCCGAAGGGATGGACGGGGCCGGTCGAGGTCGACGGCAAGAAGGTGGAGGGCACCTTCCGCTCCCATCAGGTCCCTCTCGGCACGGTGCGCGAGAACCCCGCGCACCTGGCGATGCTCGAGGAGTGGATGCGCAGCTACCGCCCCGAGGAGCGCTTCGATGGTTCGGGCCGGCTTGTCCCGGAGCTGGCGGCACTGTGCCCCGACGGCGACAAGCGGATGGGCGCCTCCCCACACGCAAACGGTGGCAGCCGGCTGGCCCCGCTGAAGATCCCCGACCTCTCCGCCTACGCGCTTGACGTCGAGCGCCCGGGCACGGCCAGGGCCGAATCGACCAGGCAGTTGGGCGCGCTGCTGCGCGACCTCTACGTCGCCAACCCGGACGATTTCCGGCTCTTCTGCCCCGACGAGACCAACTCCAACCGGCTGGGAGCGGTCTTCGAGGTGAGCGACCGCTGCCTGATGGACGCCCGACCGGAGGACGAGAAGGTCTCACCCGAGGGGCGGGTGATGGAGGTCCTTTCCGAGCACAACTGCCAGGGCTGGCTCGAGGGCTACACCCTCAGCGGACGCCATGGCCTCTTCGCCACCTACGAGGCCTTCGCGATGGTCTCCGCCTCGATGGCGATCCAGCACACCAAGTGGCTGGAGGAGGGGCGCCGGATCGCCTGGCGGGCGCCGGTTGCCTCGCTGAACGTGCTTTTGACCTCGACTTGCTGGCGCAACGACCACAACGGCTTCAGCCACCAGGGGCCGGGCCTGATCGACACGATGATCAGCCTGCGCGGCGAGGTCGTGCGCGTCTACTTCCCGCCCGACGCCAACAGCCTGCTCAGCGTCGCCGACCACTGTCTGCGCAGCCGCAACTACGTGAACCTGATCGTCCAGGACAAGCAGCCTCAACTGCAGTACCTCAGCCTGGAGGAGGCTCGCGCGCATGCCGCCCGTGGCGCCTCGCGCTGGGACTGGGCAAGCAGCGACGAGGAGGGCGATCCGGACGTGGTCCTCGGCTGTGCAGGAGACGTGCCGACGATGGAGACGCTCGCGGCTGCCTGGCTATTGCGCGGCTACGCGCCCGAGCTGCGGGTGCGCGTCGTCAACGTGATCGACCTGATGGTCCTCCCTCCCCGCGAAGTCCACCCCCACGGCCTCGAGGAGGAGCGCTTCGTCGAGCTCTTCGGCCGCGAGGACGAGGTGGTCTTCGCCTTCCACGGCTACGCGCGAGCGCTGCACCAGCTGCTTCACGGCCGCCCTCACCCTGGCCGTTTTCACGTCCGCGGCTTCAACGAGCAGGGCACGACCACGACCCCCTTCGACATGGTCGTGATCAACCGGATGAGCCGCTATGACCTGGCGCTGGAGGCCCTGCGGCGCGCGAAGCGGGAGCGGTCCGGCGCCGCAGAGCTGCGAACTCACTGCGAGGAGATGCTCGCCCGCCATCGCTCCTACGTGCGCGAGCATCTCGAGGACATGCCGGAGGTTCGTGACTGGACCTGGGAGACGAGCTGAAGAGGTGCGGGCGCCCGGTCGCATCCTCACGGTGAACGCCGGCTCCTCCAGCCTGAAGCTGCGGATCCTGGATGGGGACCGGATCGTCTGCTCGCGCGAGAGCGGCCCGGTCGAGGGGGCCGAGCTACGAAGCGAGCTGCAGGCGATCCTGAGCGAGGGCGGGACCGTTGACGCCGCCGGCCACAGAGTGGTGCACGGGGGACCCGAGTTCACCGGACCGACGATGGTCGGCCCCGGCGTGGAGGATGAGCTCGATCGCCTGGCCGACCTGGCCCCGCTGCACAATCCGCCCGCCGTCGAGGCGATGCGAGCGCTTGACTCCCTGTCACCTGAGCTGCCGACCGTGGCCTGCTTCGACACCGCCTTTCACGCGAGCATTCCGGCCGCCGCCTCGACCTACGCGGTGCCGGCGTACTGGTCACGCCGCTGGGACCTGCGGCGCTACGGATTCCACGGCCTCTCCCACGCTTACGCAAGCCGCCGTGCCACTGAGCTGCTCGGCCGCCCGCCGACCGAGCAGCGGCTGGTTACCGCCCATCTCGGCGCCGGAGCCTCCCTGGCGGCGGTGAAGGGCGGCCGCTCGGTTGACACCACGATGGGCTTCACCCCGCTGGAGGGCCTGATCATGGCCACGCGCTCGGGCTCCGTCGATCCCGGACTGCTGCTCTGGGTGCAGCGCCACGGCCAGCTCGGAGCGGAGGAGATGGAGTGGGCGCTCGATCGCGAGTCGGGACTACTTGCCCTCTCCGGCCGCTCGGGTGACATGCGCGATGTGCTCGCGGGCCTGGAAGAAAGCGATGAGCGCTGCCGCCTTGCCTTCGACGTCTACGTCCACCGGCTCGCGTCCGCGATCGCCTCGATGGCGGCGGCGATGGGCGGCATCGACGCGCTCGTCTTCACCGGCGGAGTCGCAGAGCACTCCTCGCGAGTCCGGTTGGCCGCCGCCGAGGCGACGGCCTTCCTGGGAGTCGAACTGGATTCGAAGCGAAACGCCGTTGCCGAGGACGACGGGGTGCTTGCCAGCGCCGGGGCAGCGGTGCCGGTGGTCCTGGTCACCGCGCGCGAGGATCTCGAGATCGCCACTCAGGTGAGGGCCGCCCTCGCCTCGCGCTGAGCGAGTGAGGGCGAGCTTGCACCTGCCATTGCCGCGTCCCTTCGCGGATCTAACCAATCGGGGCGCCCGGATTTGAACCGGGGACCTCACCGACCCGAACGGTGCGCGCTACCAGGCTGCGCCACGCCCCGATGACGGCGATTATCCCAGAGCCGGGCCGCGAGCGGTGTCGGGCCGTTCGCCGCTACCTTTTCGGTCCCCGCTGGTTTCAGCAGGTCGCATGCCCCGCAAACTGATCCCCCTCCTCACTCTCGCCGTGCTGGCCCTGCTGGCGCCGGTGGCGCGGGCGTACCTGCCGGCCGGCTTCGTCGGCGTCTCTCCGCAGACGGCGGCCAGCAGCTCGGACTTCGAGCTGATGCGGGAGGCGGGAGTGCAGAGCGTCAGGCTGCCGCTCTACTGGGGGCAGATCCAGGGCAAGAGCCCGCTGAGCACCGACCCCGACTGGGCCGGCTTCGACCACGAGGTCGAACTGGCCGCCGAAGCGGGGATCCAGGTGATGCCCTTCGTCTTCAACAGTCCGGAATGGGTGGCGCCGGAACCAATCGACCTGCCCGTCCGCACCTCCTGGCAGCGCTGGGCCTGGACGACCTTCCTCCGCGAAGCGGCGCTGCGCTACGGACCCGGCGGCTCGTTCTGGGAAGACCACACCAAGCTCCCCTACGTGCCGATCCGGATGTGGGAGATCTGGAACGAGGAGAACATCGTCACCTTCGCCAATCGCCCGGACCCGGCCCGCTTCGCCGCGCTGGTGCGGATCTCGGGCAAGGTCCTGCACCGGGCCAACCCCGGCTCGAAGGTGATCGTCGGCGGGCTCTTCGGGCGGCCGCTGCAGATCCCCCCCAACATCGCCTCGGGCGATTTCCTGCAGCGCCTCTACCGTGCCCGCGACGTCAAGCCCTACTTCGACGGCGTCGCCCTGCACCCGTACGTCGCCGATGCCCGCGCGATGGCCGCGCAGCTCGCCAACCTGCGGCGGATAATGCGGGTCCACCACGACGGGGTGACGCCGCTCTACGTCACCGAGCTGGGCTGGGGCTCGGCCAGTGGCCCGACCCGCTGGCAGCGCGGCCTCTACGGCCAGGCCGAAGAGCTCTCGCGGGCCTTCGAAATCCTCTCCGAAGACCGCACCCGGTGGGGAGTGGCCGGCGCCTGGTGGTTCACCTGGGCCGACGCCACCGGAGGCTGCGGCTTCTGCCAGTCGGCCGGCCTGCTGACCGAACACCGCAAGGCAAAGCCCGCCTGGTACCGGTTCAACGAATGGACCGGCGGCGATTCGGAAGCGGTTCCCCGGGCGCTCCTCGGGGAATAGCTAGGCTGGCCCTGGCAACCGACAGAAGGAGACCTCGATGGCATTCTCGGTACCCGACCTGCCGTATCCCTACGACGCGCTCGAGCCGCACATCGACGAGGCGACGATGCGCGTCCACCACGACAAACATCACCAGGCCTACGTCGACAAAGCCAACGACGCGCTCGCCGGCACCGAGTGGGCCGACCGCGACGTCGAGGACGTGCTGCGCAACCTCTCCAGCCTGCCCGGCGACAAGCAGGGGCCGGTGCGCAACAACGGCGGCGGTCACTACAACCACAGCCTGTTCTGGCAGATGCTGAGCCCCGACGGCGGCGGCGAGCCCGAGGGCGAGCTCGGCGCGGCGATCGCCGACACCTTCGGCTCCTTCGACGCCTTCAAGGAGGAGTTCAAAAAAGCCGGCATCGCCCGCTTCGGCTCCGGCTGGGCCTGGCTGGTCAAGGACTCCTCCGGCCTCGCCGTGGTCTCGACGCCGAACCAGGACTCGCCGATCTCCGACGGCAGCGTGCCGCTGCTCGGCTGCGACGTCTGGGAGCACGCCTACTACCTCAAGTACCAGAACAAACGGCCCGACTACATCGACGCCTTCTGGAACGTGGCGAACTGGAACTACGTCGCGGAGCGCTTCGCGAACGCGTAGCGACCGCTAGGCGGCCGGCCGCGCCGCCTCAGGCTGGCGCGGCTCGGCCGCACCCGGCGCCTCGGGGATCTGCGACATCGCGTGCTCGGCCAGCGCGGCGATCGTCAAGCTGGGGTTGACGCCGACGTTGGCCGGCACCGCGGCGCCGTCGCAGACCAGCAGGTTCCGATAGCCGAAGACTCGCTGGCGGTTGTCGACGACGCCGTCCTCCGGGCCGTGGCCGATCACCGCGCCGCCGAGGATGTGAGCGGTGGTGGGGACGTTGAAGAGCGCCTCCGTGGTCGAGCTCTGGGCGATCCCCCCGGTCCGCTCGGCAAACCACTGCGCCGCCTGGTTGGCCACGGGGATGAAGGTCGGGTTCGGTTTCTCGGGATCCTGCTCGGTCTGCAGCCGCACGTCGCCGGAGCGCTTCAGCTTCGGCCGCAGGGCGATCGAGTTGTCGAGCGTCTGCATCACCAGGAGGATGATCGTGCGCCGCGACCAGCCGCCCGGCCACAGCGTCTTCGCGAAGCGGACCGGGTGGCGGACGATCTGCGCCAGCAGCTTCAGCGGCCGGGTGACGCGGGTGCCGTCGCCGACCATCAGCGTGTAGAGGGTGCTCATCGAGTCGCCGTCGTTGCCGTAGGTGACGGTCTCGATGTGGGTGTGGGGGTCGGGGTAGATGCTGGAGGTGATCGCGACCCGTTTCGTCAGGTCCTCCGGGTAGTCCTCCGGGACGGTGACGGCGAGGATCGACTCGCTGTTGGTCCGCACCAGCTCCCCGAGGCGGCTGGAGATCTTCGGCAGCGCGCCACCGAGCCGGCAGCGCTGCAGCAGCTTGTTCGTGCCCAGCGCGCCGGCGCTGACGACCACCCCGCGCGCGCGGTGCACCTGGCGGTCCTTGCGAAGCCAAGCCCCCGAGCGCTCCGAGACCACCTCGTAGACCTCCGAGCCGTCGGCGGCGCCGATCGGGCGGATGTCGACGACGGTGCGCTCCGGGCGCACCTGCACGCCGAGCCGCTCGGCGAACCAGAGGTAGTTCTTCACCAGCGTGTTCTTGGCGCCGTGCGGACAGCCGACCATGCAGCGTGCGCACGCGATGCAGCCGGTGCGCGGCGGGCCCTCGCCGCCGAAGTACGGGTCGTCGACGGTCACGCCGGGTTCGCCGAAGAACACGCCCACACGCGTCTTGGCGTACGTCTCGCTGGCGCCGATGTGGTCGCCGAACTCGCGCAGCAGGTCGTCCGCGGCATCGTCGGTCGTCACTGTCGCGACACCGAGTATCCGCTCGGCCTCGTCGTAATGCGGCGCGAGCGCGCGCTCCCAGTCGT